>JAFABC010000123.1 GCA_023426275.1 Pseudomonadota bacterium
GGGGGCATCATGCCCCCCGGCCGCCGGAGGCGTCTTCGATCAGGTCCTAGCCCTAGGCGTAGGAACGCGTATGGGTGTTGTTGGCCAGCTTCTTGTTGCGCATGGCCTGGATGACGTCCACGACCGCTTCCACCACGTCGTTGACGTCGCCGGCGGTGTTGCAGAACGTGGGTGAGATGCGCAGCAGGTCGTGGCCTTTGACCTTGAGGTTGGCGATGGCGAATCCGTGCTGCTCGTAGACGTGCTTCATGACGTCGCCGGCCTGGATGCCTTCCGGGGTCTTGAACAGGAACACCGAGCTGCGCAGCTTGTCGTTCGTCGTCGGCGTGGAAATCCATTTGTAGGCCGTTTGCGGCGTGAAGTCCGGGAAGACCTTGGGCAGATGCTTGAACAGGGCCTTTTTGGCCTGATCGCCCAGGTAATGGACGCGGGCCTCGATTTTGGCCGGGGTCACGCCGGGGTGGAACCGGCCGGTGTGGAACAGGGCGGCCATCCAGGTGGACACCAGCGTGGCGTCGTTTTGCTGGCCCAGGTAGGAGAACCGCTTGGCATTGGGGTCGATCTTCCCTTCCTCGGCGCTGTAGCCGTAATCCACGGGCGTCATGATGTGCTCGTCGTAGCCCCAGATGCTCGGGGTGAACTTCTCGGCCGCGCCGCGCTTGTTGTTCATGTAGAGGATGCCGACCATCTTGGGGCCGCAGGGCCATTTGTGGAAGCTGCCGGCGATGCTGTCCACGTCGATCTTGTCGAGTTGCAGGTCCAGCACGCCGAAGGTTTGCGCGCTGTCGGCGTGGATGAAGATGTCCTTGTTGATGGCCCGCAGCTCGTGGACGATGCGGTCCATGGGCAGGAGCATCCCGCATTCGTTCGACTGCCAGGACAGGGTGACCATCCTGGTCTGCGGCGTCACCACGGCCTTGAGGGCGGCGATGATGTCGTCCTCGTTTTTGGGGTCCGAAGGCAGCATGCCTTGCCGCCGCTCCTCGTCGGTGACGGTCTGGGCGAACATTTTCGTTTGCAGCGTCCGGATGGAATCCTTGCCCCAGCCCTGGGTGGCCTTGCGGTACATCCAGGCGTCGTAGTTGGTGGGATGGTTCACGTCCCAGACCACGACGTTGTCCTTTTGGGGGTCCAGGAAGCCGGAGGTCACCAGCCCGTTGTTGATGAAGTTGTTGCCCTCGGTGGTGTTGGCCACCAGGGCGAGCAGGATGTCGCCCTTGGCCTTGTCGTCGCCCAGGCCGAACCAGGTTTTCACCGTGTCCAGACCGTCGCCCAGGCTGGCCTGGGCCAGCTCCCCGCGCATGGGAAAGGAGATGTCCCGGTCGAGCATGTCCCGCACCAGGGACACCATTTCGCTCACCGGTTTGAGGCTCGGGCACAGGTTGGCGGCATTGACCGAAATGCTGGAGAATCCTTTCCGGTCGAAATAATGGTCGATCAGCCGGTTCCATTGGGCGTCGTTTCCGGGTTCCAGGCCGTCGGCCGCAAATTGTCGTCCATCCTTTTGCCAGTGCTCGATGTGCGCCTTGATGCGTTCCAGGGCCGATCCCGTGGCCGCCGGATGCCTGCCGCCCGCTTTGGGCGTGTGTTTGGCGTATGCAAAGGCCATGGTCGGAAGCATGGCGACTCCGCCCGCTCCCAGGGCGACACTGATGAATTTGCGACGCGTGAATTGACTCATGAGAAGCTTTCCTCCTGCGTGAGATGGAACGGTTGCGATCGGAATTTCAAAGTCGCATGTACGCAAGACCCAGGCGCTGCACGGACACTGCGGTGGATAGGCCGGGTTGTTGCAGCCTACGCCCTTGCCTTGTGCGGGACAAGGCTGGAAGGGGCTTTGTTGGCTGGAGCGTGAGGGGCGGCCGCAACAGCGCCTTTGGGCGCGCCCCCCTTTTGGGGCCGGCCGGGGGAGGGGGAATGCGTCCGGGCGGGTGCAGGTGGAGGGCGCTTATTGAATCCAGTGCATATCGGAAAGCACCTGCACGGCGATGGGCGCGTTGACCCAGGCGCCGGCCAGATCGGACTTCCAGATGCCGTGCTGGGGCTTCATGTAGAGAAAGACGTTGACGCAGTCGTCCGCCAACATGCGCTGGGCGTCGCCGAGCAGCTTGTTTCTGGCCGCCTCGTCCTGGGTGTGCTTGATCCTCTTCCAGAGTTTTTTGAATTTCCCGTTGTCATAATTGAAGTAATAGTCGTCCTTGGCGTAGATGTGGATGTCACGGGGCTCCACGTGGCAGATGACGGTGAGGTCGTAGTCCCTGGCCGTGAACACCCGGCTCATCCATTCGGCCCAGGTCATTTTGATCAGCCTGACCCGCAGGCCCACGGCTTCAAGTTGCGAGGCGATGTGGAAGGAGGAAATCTGGGCGTAGGAGGTCGGCGGCACCGCGATGGTCACCTCGGAGCCCGGGGGCACGCCGGCCTGGGCAAGCAGTTCCCGGGCCTTGGCCGGATCGTAGGGGTAGCGGTTGGCCAGATCGACGTAGGCCGGGTCGTGCGGCGAAAAGTGGCTGCCGATCAACTGGCCGGCGTTGAGATCGGGGTCCTCTTTGAGCGTCCGCTTGTCGATGGCGTGGGCCAGGGCGCGCCGGACGCGGATATCGTTGAACGGCGGCTTGCCGTTGTTGATGGCCAGGAGCACCTCGGCCTCGTTGAAGCCCTTGGTGATGACGTAATCCCGGCGCAGGGCGAATTTTTCAAAGAGGTTGTGTCCGCTGCCGTCCTGGTAGCCGTCCACCAGCCCCTCGGCCAGGGCCGATTCCATCTCCATCCGGCTCGGGGTGAAGATGAAGGCGGCGCGGCGTATGGCCGGGGCCTTGCCCCAATAGCCGGGAAAGGCCTCCAGGACGAGGCGGTCGCCCTTGATCCACTTTTTGAAGGCGTAGGGACCGGTGCCCACCGGTTGGGTCTTGTTGGCGGCGGCGGTCTTGGGATGCACGATGACCGCCGCGGGCAGGCCCAGGTTGAACAGCAGGTCGGGATTGGGCTCGGAAAGGGTGATGGTCACCGTGTCCGGGCCGGTCTGGGCGACGCCCGTGATATCCTCGAACAGCTCCTTTTGCGGGTTGCGGGCAAGGCCCGAGCCCAGGCGTTTGAGGGAAAAGACCACGGTCTCCGGGGTGAGCCTGGAGCCGTCGTGAAACCGGACGTCGGGTTGCAGGGTAAAGGCGTAGGTCAGCCCGTCCGGCGAGATTTCCCAGGACCGGGCCAGAAGCGGCCGGACCTTGCCGTCCCGGTCAATGCGCGTCAATCCTTCGAAAATATTGCCGTAGGTGATTTTCCCGGTGGAGGAGGAGGCTGTCCCCGTGGGATCGAGGCTGGGCGGTTCGAGCTGGATGCCCACCCGGATGGAGTCCCGGGCGGCAAAGGCGGGGTGGGGCGCGGCAAGAAGGCACAGGAGCACGGCGCAGCAGCAATACAGTTTGGCCATGGTCAGGTCTCGCAGGGAAAGCTGAGGTCCGGGGTGTAAAGGGTCACGGTGTTGCGGCCGTTGTTCTTGGCCGCATAGAGGGCCATGTCGGCGCAGCGGATGCAGTCGTCCACGCCCTGGTCGTCACCCAGACGTTGCGCCACGCCGAAACTGGCGGTCATGAAAATGGGACCGCTTTGCGTCTGGAGCGGGCTGGTCTCGATCATATGGCGAATGCGCTCGACAACATTGAAGGCAACGGTCTGGTCATCCGTGAGCATCAGGATGACGAACTCCTCGCCGCCGTACCGGGCCAGAATATCGGTATTGCGCAGGCCGGATTTGATGGTCGCGGCCAGATGGGCCAGGGCGAGATCGCCGGTTTTATGGCCGTAGGTGTCGTTGATGCATTTGAAATGATCGATATCGATAATGCTTATGCAGAAGTGTATTCCCGGGGAGCTGGTCAGCTTGCCGGCGATCTTTTCAAAATGTTGTCTGTTGTAGAGTTTCGTCAGGGAATCGTAGGTGGCGAGAAAGGAGAGTTCCCTGTTGATGGTCAGGATATGGGCCTCGTCGATAATACTTTTCTCAATATATCGTTTGACGGTGGTCGCCAGTTTGCTGATTTCGTCGCTCCCGGTAATGGGAATTTCCGAGGGGAGCACCCGGTCTCCATTGACCGCCTGTTGCAAGCTGACAATGCGTTTGACGATGGCAAGCTGGATATAGAGGGCGATGGCCAGGACGGCGGTGACGGAGAGGGCGGCGGCCGCAATCAGATAGCGGCGGCGCTCGCGCATCAGCGCCTCCAGGGCGGCGGCTTTGTCCACGATCGCATCCTTGACCCTGGCGACGTGGAACCCGACGGCAATGCCCAGCTCCGTGGAATAGAGCTTGTTTTTTTGGATGACGCTGTTGAGTTCGCGGTTGATGTCGGCCAGCCTGTCGGTGGTCTTGGCCAGATTGGCCGGTGACAGGCTGGTGGTCGGGCTGAGGGCGATGCGCTGCTCGATGAGCGTGTCGAGTTCGTGAAGGTTTTTGATCAGATTTTCCTTGGCCTGGATCACGCCGCGAAAGCGCTCCGACGCACTGCCCAGCTGTTGGAGTTGCTCGATAAGCTTGTCCATCCAGGCGGCCCGGTCGGCCAACTCGAACAGGGCGCGTCTGCGTTCGAATTGATCGGCGGCAAGCAGCAGGGTCGAGCTGCTGCTGATGATGGCGTCGCTTTGCTGGACAAGCTTTGTGGCTATGCGCAGCAAGTTGAGCTGCGGACCGGTGATCGTGGCCAGGGCTAATTGGTATTGATGAAAAGAATAAAGGCCTATTCCCACAGCGAAAAACGTGATGCACAGCAGCGTTGCGGTAAGAAAGGCCGTTTTGACCGTAAGACCAGGTTTGAACAGATTTTTCACGTCACCGTCATCGAACCCGGAAAAAGGGAATTGTGACCGGCCGGCATGGCGTCACAGTCTTTTCAGGCATAGACGCATCCAGTCGGGCAGTCAAAACATCATATGAAAAAGGACTATATGTTCGCCCTGTTGGCTTTGAGGTTTCTTTATGAACACGTGACGGCACTCCCCTGGGAATCGCTCCGGGATGCTTTCGGGACGCCACAGGCCGCCGCCCGTTGGCCACCGCAGGCTTCCCCTCCCGCTTCCGGCACGGCTATTTCAGGCCGACCGGGGCTCCCGTGGCGAATGCCGGCTCGTGCAGGGGAATGACGATGTCCGCCGCGTCGCGAATGCGCCGTACGATGTCGTAGGCGGCATAGCTGTTGACGCAGGTGCCGGGCGGGATGACGTCCATTTCCCGGGCCGTGACGGCTTTGGGGGGGAAGAGGTTTTCCCGGATGACGCAAAAGCCGGTGATGACGGCTGAACCGGCCGGCGTGTCCACGAAAACGGACATGCCGCCTTCGGTGTGGGCCGGGGTATGCACCATGCGCAGGCCGGGAGCGATTTCGGTATCCTCGGCAAGCGACACCATCTGCCCGGCATCGAAAACGTCTTCGATATATTCCTCGTTGTAGCGGTAATCCAACGGATGGGGATCGCGGACGTGGTCCAGTTCCTTCTCGTGGACGTAGAATACGGCGTTTTCGCACAGATAATCGTTTTCGCAGTGGTCGTTGTGCAAATGGGTGTGGACCACCACGTCGATATCGGCCGGGGTCAGGCCGAACCGGGCCAGTCCGTTGGCAAAGGTGTTGATCGGCCCGCCGATGGCCGCTTCCCGGCTCTCGGAAATGACGGGCCGCATTTCACCGGTGTCCACCAGGATGCGCTTGTCCCCGCCTTCCAGATACCAGCCGTAAATGGGAATCGTATAGGGTTTTCCATAATCGAACTGGTAGGTCATCATGCCCTTGTCGAATTCCTTGGTCCCCAGGACGATGGGATGAATCACGAACGTGCTCACGGAACCCTCCCTTGTTGGCATGGTCCGACTACGTCGGGTCGGCCGCCCCGCCGGATCGCAAAGGCGATTGTCCCCAATGTGCTACACGATTTTCCGTTTGTCGAACAGGGCAGGCCGGGCGCTTCGGTTCGCGGCGAGGCAGGTTGCCCGGATGCCGGCATCTTTGGGCGCGCGCCCGGCAGCGCGGCACAGGCGTCAATATATGCAGTGGATATGAAGCGTTGATCCGTACTCGCTGATGAGGCCTTTGCGGATGCTTTCCTGGTACGCCTCGCTCAGGATGACGACGTCATGGCTGAACTCCAGGATGTCCTGTGGGCGTATGACCGGCCGATCCAAAAAAGATTTTCCCCAGGCTTTGGGGTTGTTGTCCGCGAAAGCGACAAAGGAAAGCGCCTGAAGACGGCTCTCGGCAAGAAGATGCGATGCGGCGCCACCCGTGCCAAACCCGACAACCGGCTTGTTTCCGAGTGTCGCCACAAGCGCATCGATCAACCGATCGGTGGCGTCACTCCAAAAAAACAAGAATTTGACCGAGGCATCGGGAGCGATTGTCTGAAGAAACTCGTGGTGTGCGCCGTGATGATTCGTATTCGAACAAACAAGGATGTTTCCGGAAAAGTCTTGCAGTTGCTGCGCCGGCAGCAGGGGGGAGCCGCAATATTTTCCCGAAAACGCCGTAAAGTCATAGATGCCTCGGAGGCGGTCGTGGACGGGATGGGTGGCCAGGGAACTGAGCAGATCGGTACGGGTTCCGAAGATGACGTATTGTTCCCGGCCAAAAGGCTGGTCGAGTTGCCGTGCCAGACAGGCATCATGGGAGGCCACGGCCGGGGAATTCATGGTCACGGTCCCGTGGACGAGGTTTTCCCCGAGCGTTTGCCGGAGGGTGGCCAGTTGGGCGGCGGTCTCCGGGAAGGTCTCGCCGCAGGCGCGGACAGCCGCATCGAAAAAGTGCTGCCACGGCATGTCCTGCAAGAGATGCGGAAAGGAGAAGATGTTTTCGTCGATATAGTTGTCGCGGCAGATGCCGAAGGTGATGTGGAATCCGAGGTCGCGGGAGAGGTCCACCAGTTCGGCCAGATGGGGCAGGGAGGAACGCATCACCACAGCCGTGGTCGTGACGCGCCAGTCCGGCTTGGTCCCGGCCAGGGAGGAGATCAGGCGCAGGTTCGACAACAGGCGCGTCCACTTCCCTCCGACACGGATTTTTTCGTAGTCCGCGCCTGTCGCCTCAAAGCTCACCATCAAATGGAGGTTGTCGATGCGGGCCAGCAGGTCCTGGTGTTTGTGCAGGAGCAGGCCGTTGGTGTAGATGCGCAAGGCGGGCTTTGCCTGCGGCAGGGAAGCGACCGCTTCGATGATGCGGAGCGCGTCGTGGGTCAGAAACGGCTCTCCACCGGCGAGGACCAGTTCGGCGACCGTGTCCCAGCCAAAATCCTCCAGGGCATGCAGCAACGAGGACGCGTCTATGCCATCGCGATCATGGTCGGGCTTTTCCGCATAGCACATGATGCAACGCAGGTTGCAGCGCAGGGATGTCATCAAATTGTAGACAAGGGGCGGGGCGTCGAACTCCGGGCTCGCCTGGGCAAACGCGTGTTTTGAAACGGCACGGGCCGCCGCCCGAAGCGGTGGGTGCGCGTCGAACTCCGGAAACTCCAGCATGTTGCCATGGTTTTTGAGGCACTGTTCACAGGGCGTGTTGGCAATGTCATGACGGGCAAGGCGCGACCGCAGGGTCCGCATGTCCTCGCCATGGTATAATTCGAGGACCGTATCCCTGGTTAGGCGAAGTTTGTCGTGCTTGAATAGGTAATTGCAACAAGGACCGAAAACGTTGTTTCCAAAAAGAAGATAATGCCAGGGGAACGAGCAGAGTGGTTGCATAAGCGTGCTTTTCCATGGCGTTCGTTTCGGTTGGCCGGGGAAGGGAGAGATTTTCCCCCGTCTCCCCACAGTGGGAGCGGCCGGGACCTTGCCGGGCGCTCGCCAGATCGGCAGCCTTGTCGCCCGGCCTCGTGAAAAGACGGGGCGGCTTCTCTCGACGCCGCATCCGTACGTGTAGAGGAGGGGCGGCGGAATGAAAAGTCCGCGCGCCAACCGGCGAGCGGCGATTGTCCTTTCCCAGCAACGCAAAAGGCCCGGGCAACCTGGCCCGGGCCTTTTTTGCGGCAAACCGTTGCGCCGTGTTTGCCTTGTCCGGCCTGAATCAGCGGACGGGTTGTCCGACGCCGTGGTACATCTTGGCCTCGGTCTTTTCCGGCTTTTTGGCCAGGTAGGCGTGGCGCTTGCCGGCGACTTCGGCAAAGCGGGCCAGGATCGCCGGCAGGTCGGAGCCCTGCAACTCGGCGGCCAGGGGCGAATGCTCCGTCAGACGTGGCGCGAGCGTATAGCCGGGGGCCTGCCCCGGGGTCAGCACGACGTCTTCATAGAGGATGTCGATCTTCTCCGTGTGATCGGCCTGCACGCCGTTGAGAAGCTCCATGATGGTGTAGACGAAAAACTTCTGCACATCGGCCGTGGATTCCGCCAAGCCCATGCTCTCGCGAAATTTCGGGATCAGTTCGTTTTCCAACTTGGTAAACGAGGTTATCCTGGTCATAACACCTCCCGGATTGGGGTTTTCTGCCCGTGCCCGGCCAGGAAACGGCCGCCTCGCTCAGGCAGGCGCGCCGTGGCCCGGCGCGGGCCGGCGTGGCCCTGAGAGGCCCCCATCCTTTCTTTGTATGAATCCCGCCTCGCTTGTCAAATTCCTTGGTCGCGTGGCGATGCGCGATGGAGAAGACGAGAAGATGCCTCCGGCGGCCGGGAGGGGGTCACCCCCTCCCGGACCCTCCCGAAAGGGGCGGGCGGATGTTGCGTTGGTTGGGCGGGCCTTCGAACGTTTGGCGGCGCATTTTCGCCCAGGCAAAGCC
>JAFABC010000153.1 GCA_023426275.1 Pseudomonadota bacterium
GGCTTTGCCTGGGCGAAAATGCGCCGCCAAACGTTCGAACCCGCTGCCGGGCCACCCGGCAACGAACGTCCGTCCCCCTTTCGGGAGGGTCCGGGAGGGGCAGTGCCCCTCCCGGCCGCCGGAGGCATCTTTCTCTTACCGGCCGTCCAAGGCGCCCAGATGCCGCAGGGCGGCGTAGAGCACCACCGAGGCGGCGTTGGCCAGATTGAGGCTGCGCACCTGTCCCCAGATGGGAATGCGCAGCCGGCGGTGGGCGGCGGCCAGCAGGCTTTCCGGCAGCCCCCGGCTCTCGGTGCCGAAGACCAGGGCGTCGTCGGGTCCGTAATCCAGCTCATGGTAGGCCATGGTGTCATGGCCGCGGTTGCCGGCCGTGGCGGCCACCACGCGCACGCCGGGCCGGGCCGCCAGATAGTCGGCGAAGCAGTCCCAGACCGTCAGGTTCACGTGGGGCCAGTAATCCAGCCCCGCCCGCTTGAGATAGCGGTCTTCCAGGGAAAACCCCAACGGCTTGATGAGATGCAAAGGCGTCTGGGTCGCGGCGCACAGCCGGGCCACGCTGCCCGTGTTTTGCGGAATTTCCGGCTCGTGCAGCACGACCTCGATCATGCCGTCTCCCGGGTATAGGGCGTGCTCTTGCGGTAGACGGTGCCCTGGAAGGCGGCGATGGATTCGCCGGCGTCGTTGGTCACGGTGATGCCGTAGCTGGCGATCTTGCCGCCGAGCGAAAGCTCCCGGGCCTCGGCGTAGAGCGTGTTGCCCATGCCGGCCTTGACGTAGGAAATGGACGACGACACGGCCAGACACAGGCGGCCGTGGGAGTTGGAGGCCACGGCCAGGGCCAGATCGGCCAGGGAGAACACGGCCCCGCCATGGGCCACGCCGGCCCCGTTCTTGAGGCGGTCGGTCAGGTCCATGGCCGTTTTGGCATATCCCGGAGCGGCTTCGACCAGACGGATGCCAAGCAGCGCGGCAAAGGCGTCGCGCTCCATAAACCACTGCATATCCATGCTGTTTCCTTTCGGGTCAGAGGAGAAAAAACAGGGGGGATGGAAACGCCGCGCGCCCGGTTTGTCAAGCCGGGGGAATGCGGCTATGGGGGAGGCAGGCCGGACAAGGAGAACCGTCATGTTCCGCACAGCCTGTCTCGCCATGGCCCTGGGAGCCGTGCTGCTCCTTGGCGTCCCCGCGACCATGGCCGCCCCGCCGGGGCCGGCCGCTCTCGAACGTTCCATCGAAACGGCCCGCCGGACCATCGCGGATCACGAGCGGACGCTCGCCGAATACAATGCCGAGATGCGGACCACCACCGCCAATGATCCGGCCGCGGTCAAACGGCGGCGCGAGATCCAGATTATCAAACAATATTACGTGCACGAGATTGAGCGGCTCAAGGCCAACATCATTGCCGACTACAAAAAAATCCAGGAATTCAAGGCAGCTGGTGTTTACTGATGGACCGAGGCCGCTGCAAATAAAAACGCTCCGCGTGGCGGAGCGTTTTTTGCTTGGTTTGGTGGTGGGCGATCGGGGATTTGAACCCCGGACTTCCACCGTGTGAAGATGGCACTCTAACCGCTGAGTTAATCGCCCGTCGAAGAATGTATGTGGGAGCCCCCCATTTGGCAAGACTTTTTTTCAGGAAACGGGTAAAAACATTCCCGTCGACGCCGAGAATAAATCTAACACATCATCATAAAAGGATAAATTGTTTATGCACCTGCTCGTGACCGGCGGCTGCGGTTTCATTGGGTCCAACTTCATCCGTGACATGCTCGCCCGCCATGCCGACTGGACCATCGTCAACCTGGACGCCCTGACCTATGCCGGCAACCGCCAAAGCCTGTCCGACGTCGAGGCGGCCCATGGCGGGGGCCGCTACTTCTTCGCCCGGGGAGACATCGGCAACAGCGAACTGGCGCTGCACCTGTTCGAAACCCACGCCATCGAGGCCGTGGTCAACTTCGCGGCCGAAACCCACGTGGACCGCTCCATCAACGACGCCTCGCCGTTTATCCGCACCAACGTGGCCGGCACGCAAAGCCTGCTCGACGCGGCCCGGCTGTTCGGCATCCGGCGCTTCGTCCACGTCTCCACCGACGAGGTCTACGGCACCCTCGGCCCGGACGGAAAATTTTCCGAGGACACCCCGCTGGCCCCCAACAGCCCCTATTCGGCCAGCAAGGCCGGGGCCGACATGCTGGTGCGGGCCGCCCACGAAACCTACGGCATGGACACGGTCATCACCCGCTGCTCCAACAACTACGGCCCCTACCAGTTTCCGGAAAAGCTCATTCCGCTGATGTTTTCCCGGGCCATGGCCGACGAGCCCCTGCCCGTCTACGGCGACGGCCAGAACGTGCGGGATTGGATCTACGTCGCCGACCACTGCCGGGGCGTGGAACTGTCCCTGCTCAAGGGCCGCGCCGGCGAGGTCTACAACTTCGGCGGCAACGCGGAAAAACCCAACATCGAGGTGGTGCGCGCCATTCTGGCCGCCCTGGGCAAACCCGAAAGCCTGATCCGCTTCGTGACCGACCGTCCGGGGCACGACCGGCGCTACGCCATGGACTATACCAAGGCGGCCCGGGAGCTCGGTTTCGCCCCGGCCTACGACTTCACGCGCGGCATCGCCGAAACCATGGACTGGTACCGTCAAAACGGCGACTGGCTGGAAAGCGTCCAGAGCGGGGCCTACCGCCAGTTCATGGATAAATGGTATGGAGACAGGGCATGAGTGCGCAAGCTGAGGAAAAAGGACGCGCCATCGTCCTTGGCGGCAAGACCGGCCTGCTCGGCCGGCCCCTGACCGAGGCCCTGGAGCGTGGCGGCTTCGCCGTACGGCCCACGACGCGAAGCGAACTGAACCCCTTCGACTCCGACGCCGTGGCCGAGGCCCTGGCCGACTTTTCGGCCACCCATCTGTTCAACACCGTGGCCTACACGGCCGTGGACGCGGCCGAGGACGACCAGCTCGGGGCCAACCACCTCAATCGCGATCTGCCGGCGGGCTTGGCCAGGGTGTGCGAGCCGGCCAAGGTCATGCTCGTGCACTACAGCACGGATTTCGTCTTCGGCGGCGACGCGGACAGGCCCTACACCGAAGAGGACCCGACCGATCCGCGCTCGGTCTACGGCGCGACCAAGCTGGCCGGGGAAAAGGCCATCCTGGACAGCGGCCTGACCCGCTATCAGATTTTACGCACGGCCTGGCTGTTCGGGCCGGGCAAGAAGAACTTCGTGGATACGATCCTGAACCTGGCCAGGACCCGCAGGGAATTGTCGGTGGTGGCCGACCAGATCGGCTCGCCCACCTACACGGTGGACCTGGCCGGCTGGTCGACGGATCTGGCCGCCACGGGCGTGTCGGGCATCTTCCACGCCGTGGGGTCCGGACAGGCCAGCTGGTGCGAACTGGCCGGGGAGGCCGTGGCCGCCGCAGGGCTCTCCTGCCGGGTCATGCCCATCCCCTCGTCGGGTTATCCCCAAAAGGCCTATCGGCCCCGCTACTCCGTGCTTTCCAACGCCAAGCTGGCCGAAGCCATCGGCCGCACGCCCCGCGCCTGGGTGCAGGCGGTGCGGGAGCACGTCTATTCGCAGGAACACACCGCCGAGTAGTCGGCGGCTGTCGCGGCCATGGGCAGGGTGAAGCAAAAGGCGGCGCCCTGCCCCGGTTCGCTTTCCACCCAGATGCGCCCGCCATGGGCCAGGGCAATGCCTTCGGCAATGGCCAACCCGAGGCCCAGGCTTTTTTCGCCGGCCGTGGGACGGGCCGACAGCCGTTCGAACGGCTTGAAAAGCCGGGCCCGCTCCTCGGGCAGGATGCCCGGTCCCTGGTCGCGCACCCGCACCACGGCCTCCTGGCCGGTCGCGTCCACTTCCACCCGGATCTGCGACCCGGGCTCGGAAAATTTGATGGCGTTGGACAGCAGGTTGTCGAGCAACCGGGCCAGCAAATCCGGGTCAAAGGACAACAGCGGCAGGCAGCTCAGTTCGGCCTCGATGCCGATGCCCTTGCCCGAGGCCGTGGCCTCGGCCAGCCGCACCCGTTCCATGACCAGGGTTTCCAGCCGGCTTTCGGTCAGCACGGGTTCGAGCCGCCCGGTTTCCAAACGGGTGAGGTCCTGCATGTTGGCGGCCAGGGAGCACAGCCGCCGGCCGGCCTGGCTGATCACCGCGGCCAGCTCGCGGACTTCCCCGCCCACTTGGCCGCAGATGCCGTCCAAAATGAGGTTGGCCGCCCCGACGATGCCGCCGGCCGGACTTTTGAGGTCGTGGGCCAGCATGGACAAAAACATGCGGCGCAACCGCTCCAGGCGCTTGATTTCGAGCATGCGCTCCACGGCTTCGACGCCGTGCAGCACCCGGCAATACAGCTCTTCGCGCTCAAAGGGTTTGTGCAGGTAATCGTCCGCGCCGTTTTTGAGAAATTCCGCGGAAATGGATCGGGGGGCCTTGCCCGAGATGCCGATCAGGCACAGTTCGCGGTGGCGAAACCGCCGCCGGATGGCCCGCGTCAGTTCCACGCCGTTTTGGCCGGGCATCTCGTAATCCATGATCACGGCGGCGATATCGGGCCGCTGTTCCAGGATACGCAGGGCCATGTCCCCGCCCGTGGCCGTGTGCACCCGGAACTGGTACCGGCGCAACTGCCCGCGCAGATGCATCCGCATGAAGCAGGAGTCTTCCACAACGAGGATGCGGGACAGGCGGTTTTTGAGCAGACGGCAGGCAAAGGCGGCCACGCGTTCCGGCTCTTCGGGGTCGGCGACCACGAAGTCGATGGCGTCGAGCCGATCGGCGGTCTCGCGCAGACCGGGCGTATAGGCCGCGCCCATGGCCAGCCAGGGCACGCCGGCCGCGCCCGCCGCCGCGGCCAGACGGGCCACCGTCGTCTCGGGCAGGGCCATGTCCACCACGCACAGCAGGGCGTCTCCCCGTCTGGCGCCGGCCAGAAGCGCGCTCATGGTGTCGGCGTCACCCGACCGGATGGCTCCATGGATGGAGGACGCGCCGCACTGTCGCACGACAGCGACAGCCAGGGCGGCGTTATCCGAGGCAAGCAGAATGCGCGGGTCAGACATGATGGCAAGGCGTCTCCCCGTAAAGATTTGTTTAAAATACCAGAGGGCTGATGCCATGGCAATGACGAAACGATAACTGTTTGTGACAGGCGGCCGCCCTTGCCGCCTGTGGCTTCCCCGGCTAAAAAATCCCCATGATTTCCGTGTTGCTTCCCGTGCGCAACGCCGCGTCCACCCTGCCGGTCGCGCTGGAAAGCCTGTTTGCCCAGACGATTGCGGACTTTGAAATCGTGGCCGTGGACGACGGTTCCGACGACAACGGCGAAACCCTGGCGGTGCTTGCGGCCATGGCCGCGAAGGATGCGCGCCTGCGCGTGCTGCCCCGGGCCCATGCCGGCATCGCGGCCGCGCTCAATACCGGCCTTTGCGCCGCCCGTGGCGACCTGATCGCCCGCATGGACGCCGACGACGTCTGCCATCCCCGTCGCCTGGAGGCGCAGGCCGCCTTTCTGGCCGCCCGCCCGGACATCGGGCTGGTGTCCTGTCTGGCCGCCTTTGGCGGCGATCCGGTGCGGGCCCGGGGCTACAAGACGCATCTGGACTGGGCCAACAGCCTGCGCGATCCCCTGGCCCTGCGCCTGGGCATCTTTCGGGAATCGCCCCTGCCCCATCCCACGGTGATGTTCCGGGCCCACCTGCCGTCCCGGTTCGGCGGCTACCGCCAGGGCGATTTCCCCGAGGACTACGAACTGTGGCTGCGCTGGCTGGACGCCGGCGTGCGCATGGCCAAGGTGCCGGAAACGCTGCTGACCTGGAACGATCCGCCACAGCGCCTCTCCCGCATCGACCCGCGTTACGATCCAAAGGCCTTCCACCGCATCAAGGCCGCCTACCTGGCCCGCCATCTGGCCCGCATCAACCCCCACCATCCCGAAATCATCGTGGCCGGCGCCGGGCGCATCACCCGCCGCCGGGCCGAACACCTGCTTGCCCATGGCGTGGTCATCACGGCCTGGCTCGACATCGACCCCCGCAAGGTCGGTGCGGTCGTGGCCGGACGGCCGGTGCTGCCCCTGGCCGACGTTCCCCCGCCCGGGGACTGTTTCGTCGTGCCCTACGTGGCCAGCCGTGGGGCCACGGACGTTTTGTCCGCCTTTCTGGAAAAGCGCGGCTTCCGGCTCGGCCGCTCCTACCTGCCAGCCGCCTGATGCCGACCTTCCGTTGAAGACGGCGTTTCCCTTGCGTTTTCTCTTCCACTCTCGTAATACTGAGAAGAATAACGTGCCCCCGCACGGCGCGACAGCGACGACACCGGAGCACGCCATGGCCTTGCCTAAAATGAACAGCCTGCGAACGCGTATTGTCCTCTTGGTGCTCTTGACCCTGACGCCAGCGATTATCCTGCATGTTGTCGCGGCCATGGAAAATCGCGACAGAGCCAGACGCGTGGCGGCAAAAAATCTCATCACCCACACGGAATTGGCGGCGTCCAACATCGAGGCCCGCCTGCGGTACGCCGGAGAAGCCCTGCAAGGCCTGTCGTTGCTCCCGGAACTACAGACCATGCGACCCGGCGTCGCCGTGCGCACCTTGAGCAAGGCGTTGGAGGTCTTTCCGTTTTTCACGGAACTGTCCCTGCTCGATTCCCAGGGCCACGTTGTGGACGCCGCGCCCGCCCAGACCGGGAAAGCCGCCAAGACCGACCGCCCCTGGCTGCGGCAGGTCCTCGACGGCGCGCCGCTTGGCCTTGGCATCGACCCGGCCGGCGCGGAAACGGCCCCCCCGGTCCTGGTCCTGGCCTGGCCGATCAAGGGTGACGACGGCGGGCTGCGCGGCATGTGCAGCGGCCGGATGCGCTTGGACTGGTTCGCCCACCCCTTTGCCAGCGAACGCGCCCCGCAAGGCGGTCTGGCCACCCTTTTCGACGATCAGGGCGTGATCCTGGCCACCTGGCCCGAAAAACCGCATCGCCTTGGCCAGATCCTGCCCGTGGCGGACCGCCGCCTTCCCGGGACCGGGAGCGGACGAAACCACTCGGTCGTGACCGGAGCGGGCCCCGGGGACGCTCCCTACCTTTTTGTACAGGACACGGTGCGCATCGGCGCGAAAGGACCGCTTTTCCTGCGGGTGGGCTTCCCGAAAAGCACGGTGACGGAGCCACTGGACGACTCGTTGCGCTGGGATCTGGCCCTGTTCGCCCTGGCCGTGCTGCTGGCCCTGTTTGTCGCCCATCGGTTCAGCCGGGCCTTTCTGCTGCGTCCCATCCGCCAGCTCGCCCGCATGGCCCGGGACATGGCCGCCGGCGACCTCGATCGCCGCAGCGGCATGGGAACCGGCCACGGCGAGCTCTCGCAGCTCGGCGCCGCCCTCGACACCATGGCCGACGCCCTGCGCGAACGCATCCGCTTCACCCAGGAGATCATCGACGCCATCCCGGCCCCGCTGTTTTACAAGGACCGCGACTGCCGGTACCTGGGCGTCAACAAGACCTACGAGGAACGGGTCCTCCCCTTTGCCGCCATCCAGGGCAAACAGTCCGCGGACATCTATCCCGAGGCACTGGCCGCCCATTGCGACCAGACCGATCAGGAAGTGCTGTGTTCACCGGCCAGGGCCGTCCAGCTTGAAAGCACCTTTATCCTGCGGGACGGCTTGCGGCATGACATGCTCATTTTCAAGTCCCCCTTCAACAACGCCGACGGCGAGATGGCCGGCATCGTCGGCGTCTGCCTCGACATCACGGCGCGCAAAAGCTTCGAGCGGGCCCTGGCGACCTCGGAAACCCGCTACAGGACCCTGCTCGCCTCCATGCGCGACGGTTTCGCGGTGTTCGGAGCCAACGGCCGCATCATGGAAACCAACCCGGCCTTTTGCGAAATGCTCGGCTACGATGCCGGGGAACTGTCCAGGCTCACCGACAAGGACATCACGCCCGAGGGCTGGCACGAAGCCGAAAAGCGCCTTGTGCGCGCGGAGGTGGACGTTCGCGGCTTTTCCGACATCTTCGAAAAAGAGTACCGCCGCCATGACGGCACGATCATCCCCGTGGCCCTGCGTCTGCACCGCTACCCGGTTGCGGATGAAGCCGGGCGGCGCTACTTCGCCATCGTGCGCGACATTTCCGATGCCAAGGCCATCGAAGCCGATCTGCGCCAGGCCAAGAAGGACGCCGACACCGCCAATCAGGCCAAAAGCGCCTTTCTGGCCCGGATGAGCCACGACATCCGCACGCCCCTGCACGCCGTCATCGGCATGACCGAACTGACGCTCGGCACGGAGCTTTCGGCCTCCCAGCGCGACGCCCTGGAAACCGTTCGCGAATCGGCCGGCAGTCTGCTCGAACTCATCAACGACATTCTGGACATCTCCAAGATCGAAGCCCACAAGCTGGAACTGGCCAGCGAATGTTTCGACCTGCGGCGCCTGCTGGCCGCCACCATCCGGACCATGCGCCCCCAGGCCACGCACAAGGGCCTTGCCCTGACCCTGCGCCTGTCGCCGGAGGTGCCGCAATACGTCCGGGGCGACCACATCCGCCTGCGCCAGATCCTGGTCAACCTCGTCGGCAACGCCATCAAGTTCACGCAGGCCGGCCACGTCGCCGTGACGGCGCGTCCGCTTCCCGAAAACACCATGGAATTCACCGTCTCCGACACCGGCGTCGGCATCGCCCCGGACCGGGTGGACCGCGTTTTCGACGTCTTCACCCAGGCCGCGCCCACGGTGGCCGGCCACTACGGCGGCTCGGGGCTGGGACTGGCCATCTGCCGGGAACTGACGCGGCTGATGGGGGGCTCCATCGACGTGACAAGCACCCCCGGGGAAGGCAGCGTCTTCCGGGCCGTCGTGCCCCTGCCGCCGGGACAGCTCCCGGTCGCGGCCGTCGCGCCGGCGAAACGGCCGTCCCCGTCCGCGATATCTCCCTGCGGGGCGCTCCATATTCTTCTGGTCGAGGACAACCCGGTCAACATCAAGGTGGCCAGCGCCTATCTGCGCCGGCGCGGTCACGCCTTCGACGTGGCCGTCGACGGGCAGGAAGCCCTCGATCTGCTGACCGTGCAGTCCTTTGACGTCGTGCTGATGGACCTGGAAATGCCCGGTGTCGACGGCTTGGAAGCCACCCGGCGGCTGCGGGCCGGGCAGGCCGGCCCGCTTAACCGGGACACGCCGGTCATCGCCATGACGGCCCATGCCCTCAGCGACGTGCGGCAACGCTGCCTCGACGCCGGCATGAACGATTATGTGTCCAAACCGCTCGATTTTCGGGGCCTCGACGCCTTGTTGCATCGCCTCGCCGGTGCGCGGGAGGAGGCCGTGGCCCGGGCCCCGCTGTTCGAAGCGCCGGACCTGGACACACCCCGGGCCCTGCAACGCCTGGGGGGCGACACCGCGCTCCTGCTTGAGCTGGAAAAGGATTTCCGCCGGCAATATCCGCGCAAGCTGCGCCTGGTCGCCCTGTGCCGCGACAACGAGAACTGGAGCGAGGCGGCCCTGGCCGCCCATTCCCTCAAAAACATCGCCGGCGCGGTGGGCGCCGAAAAGGCGCGGGTTCTGTCCGGGCTGCTGGAAACATCCCTGCGCCAGGGCGATATTGAGGCCGCCCATGAAACCCTGGATCAGCTCGAAGCCGCCTTGCACCGCTGCGCAAAGGCCATGGACACGCGTCGCCCCCTGCCCGTCCCGCCGGCATCCGCCAATTGACCGTTCCTGTCTCCCCTGCCCTCTCTCCTCCGCCTTGTCTGGCGCGCCCGGTTCGGGCAGCCTGTCCTGCCGCAAGGCGGGCCGGCCTGGAAAGCCTGTTGACGAACGCGGAAGAGCGCGCCATGCCGGAAATGGCCCCGCGCCACGTGGCGGGAACGCGAACATGGCGTTGTGGGGGAATTTACGGCCCGGGCTTCATCGGATCTTCATAATTCGGTGCTACAACCCCGGACTGCGGACCGAATCGGGGCTGCCCGGTTCCGGAATCAAGGAGGCACTGTGTCGAATAAGCTTTTTAAATATGATGGGTTGCAAGAACCTGCCGTCATCGCCGAATACCTCGAAGCCGTGCGCGACGGGTTCGCCCGCGGGGCCGTCATCCTGCGCCAGGGCGATCAGGTGCTCGAACTGCTGCCCAAGGGCCTCGTGTCCGTCACGGTGGAGGGCAAGCAGAAAGGGGAGGATCGCAAACTCAAGATGACCTTCCGGTGGAAGGAACGGGAATGCGACATTCCCAACGCACCCCTGCTGATCGCCCCCGGGGACGCCGACGATGCATGAAATCGTAACGAATTTTCAATTTCTGCTGGTCGAGATCGAACGCCAGATCGAAGGGGTGCTCTCCGTCATCGAAAAACACGATGAACGGACCATCGCCCGCATCGAAGCCCGCGACGACTACATCGACAATCTCAAAAGCGTCATAGAAAATGCCTGCTTCGCCGCTTTGCACGGGAAATCGCCGTCGCCCCCCCTGGAAGTGGCCAGAATCCGCGCCTTCAACATCATCGGCAACAACCTGGAGCGCGTGGGCGACCATGCCGTCAACGTGGTGCGCCAGACCCGGCATTACGACGACCCGGACTGCATCAAGCGATACGCCTACAAGCCCTTTTTCGAGGAAGTCAAAAAAGCCCTGGACTGGATGCCCAAGGCCGTGCTCGAACGGGACATGGCGGCGGCGCTCAAGATCTGCCGGAGCGAACTGCATCTGGACCGGCTCTACAAGGAACAGTTCGACCGCATCCGCGACGAACTGCGTTCCGGCTACCAGACCGGCGACCTGCTGACCACGCTGTTTATCTTCCGCTACCTGGAACGCATGGGCGATGCCCTGCTCAATGTCGGCGAGGCGGCCATTTTCGGCATCACCGGCGACAAATTCAAAATCCACCAGTTCACGGCCTTAAAGGACATCCTCATCAAGGGCGGACACGAACTGCCGCTGACCGAGATCGATTTCGAATCCATCTGGGGCACGCGCTCGGGCTGCCGCATCGGCCGGGTGGCCGATCGCGACGAGGAGCAGGACAGAAACCGCGAAGTCATCTTCAAGGACGGGGACACGGACAAGCTGCGCAAGGAAGCGGCCAACATCGAGCGTTGGCACACCCTCATGCCGGGGCTGGCCCCCCGGGTGGAGGCCTTCCGGGAAGGCAAGAAATCCAGCTCCATGCTGGTCGAAATGCTGCCCGGCCAGACCATCCAGGACATCGCGCTTGGCGGCGACACGGGGCTGTTGCGCCGGGCGCTGACCGCCCAATGCCGGGTGGCCGCCGAACTGTGGGGCAAGACCCTGTCCCCCACGCCGGTTCCGGCCGGGACCATGCGCCAGTTGCGCGCCCGACTCCCGGAAGTGCTCTCGGTGCACCCGGCATTCAAAAGCACCCGCCGGGCCATCGGCTCCTATCCGCTTCCCTGCCTGGAGGACACCCTCGACGCGGCCGAGGCCGTGGAAGCGCGCCTGACCGCGCCCTTCACCGTGCTGCTGCACGGCGACTACAACAGCAACAACATCCTCTACGACGACGTCGAGGACCGAATCCATTATATCGACCTGCACCGCTCCGCCGAGGCCGATCTGGCCCAGGATGTCTCGGTCTTTATGATCTCCAATTTCCGGCTGCCCGTCTTCGACGCGGCCAGACGGCGGGTGCTCAATGCGATCATCGTGGACTTCTACGACTTCGCCCGGGGTTTTGCCGCCCGGCATGGCGACGCGACCTTCGAGATGCGCATCGCCCTGGGACTGGCCCGGTCGTTTATCACGTCCACGCGTTTTGAACTGAGCGAACGCTTTTCCAGACTGATGTTCGCCCGGGGCATGTATCTGCTCGGCCGGGTGACCGGCCATGCCGGCGATCCGTCCGGCTTCCGGCTGCCCCTGGCCGCGCTTTGCTACTGATGCCGCGCCCGTCGGGTTCGCGTACACACGACGCGACCACAACGCCGACGCCAAAACGAGGAACAATGGTTTTCCAGGGACGCACCACGCACCGCACGCCGTCACACCGCCGGCCCGCGCGTTTTGCGACACCCGGGCCGCAGGCGCGACACACCGGCACGGCGGGTGCGCCAAGCGGCGGCCATCGCCGGAAAACCGCCGAGACGCCACTGACTCTATGGGAGGAAACATGAAAAAAATCGGTGTGGTGGGCATCCCCAAGGGATGGTCCACCCTGCGTCTCCTGGACGCCCTGGAGCAAAAGACGGGCTTTCGCCTGTGCATCGACATGGCCGAGGTCCGGCTCGATCTGGACACGGGCAAGGTGCTTTGCCGGGGAACCGACCTCACCGCCCTGGACGCCATCATCGTCAAGAAGATCGCTCCGACCTATTCGCCGGACGCCCTGGACCGCATGGAGATCCTGCGCTTTCTCCACCACAAGGGCGTGCCCGTCTTCTCCAACCCGGACAGCATGTTCCGCCTCATCGACCGCCTGAGCGGCACGGCGGTCCTGCGCCTGGGCGGCATCCCCATGCCGCCGACCGTGGTCACCGAGGACGTCGAGGAAGCCGTCAGCACCGTGGCCGATTTCGGCAAGGCCGTGTTCAAGCCGCTGTACTCCTCCAAGGCCCGGGGCATGACCGTCATCGAGGACACGCCCGACGCCCGGGATGAAATCGCCGACTACAAGGCGGCCGGCAACCAGGTCATGTACATCCAGAAGATGGTGTCTCACGCCGGCGGCCACCTCGATCTCGGCGTGTCGTTTCTCGGCGGCAAGTACCTGGCCACCTACGCCCGCCAGGGCAGCGGCACCTCCTGGGACACCACCACCCGCACCGGCGGCCGCTACGTCCCCCACGAGCCGTCCGAGGAGATCATCGCCCTGGCCCACAAGGCCCAGGCGCTTTTTCCGGATATGGCCTTCACCTGCGTCGACGTGGTGGAAACGCCCGATGGCGCGGCAATTTACGAAGTCTCGGCCTTTGGCGGCTTCCGGGGACTGCTCGACGCCTGCGGCATCGACGCCGCGGCCGCCTACGCCGACTACGTCCTGGAGAAACTCCGATGACCACCCCGCTGCCGACCATCGCCGGCCTCATCGCCCCGGTTCTCGCCGCTTCGCCCATCAGCCACCGGCTCGAAGTGACCTTTGACGACGTGACCGTGGTCGTGTCGTCCAACTCCAAGGGTCTGATCGACAAGCTCGCCAACTACTACCGCGATTTCGTGGGCGGCGGCGGCACGACCCTCGTCCCGGTGACGGCCATCGAGGCCGCCGCGCCGAACTTCGACCTGCCTTTTACGGTCAAGACGCGCGAACCCGGCAAGACCAAGCTCAAGGAATCCTACATCGACCTGCCCGACGGCCGGGTGGTCAAAAAGCTCCTGACCGGTCTGGTGTTCCTGTTCGGCCAAGGGGACAACTTCGCCGTCGGCCCCTGCATCGACAACGACAATCAGGTGGTCAACTTCATCAACAACCGCTTCATCGAGCTGCGGCTCAAGCGCGGGGCCCTGCTCTTCCACGCCGCCGGCATCGCCGAAGCCGGCCAGGGGCTTGTCCTGTCCGGCTTTTCCGGGGCGGGCAAATCCACCCTGGCCCTGGAAATCATGCGCCACGGCACGGATTTCATCAGCAACGACCGGGTGATGGTCGCCAGGACCGACACGGGACTGACCATGACCGGCGTGGCCAAGATGCCCCGGGTCAACCCCGGCACGGTGCTCAACAACCCCAGCCTGATGCCGGTGATGGACGAGGAGGACCGCAAACGGTTTTCCGCCCTGCCCCAGGCCGAGCTGTGGGACCTGGAGCACAAATACGACGCCTTTATCGACGAATGTTTCGGGCCCGGCCGCTTCAAGCTCTCCTGCGCCATGGTCGGGCTGGTGGTGTTGCGCTGGAAGCGCGACACCTCGCCCATGACGGCCAACCGGGTGGACCTGCACACGCGCCGCGACCTCATGGCCGCCTTCATGAAGGACGTGGGTCTGTTCTACGAATTCGAGGACCCGTCCGAACCCTCCATTGCCAGCCAGAACGCCTATCTGGATCTGCTGGGCGATCTGCCGGTCCTGGAAATCGACGGCGGCGTGGATTTTCACAAGGCGGCCGAAACATGCCTGCGCTTTTTGCGCGAGGTGCGCGCCTAGAACAGAAGACGCCTCCGGCGGCCGGGGACATGATGCCCCCCGGTCCCCCTCGAAGTGTCTTTGGCGGCGCGAAGCCTTGCGCCGCCAGACGGGGACTCCGGCGCCCGGGCACCCGTCCGCCCCCTTTCGGGAGGGTCCGGGAGGGGGAGGTCCCCCTCCCGGCCGCCGGAGGCATCTTTTGCCCGGCCTTGTCCGGCCACGCCTGAACACGTGACTTGCGCCTACGCGGAGACGTCATGACCGACCCCAAACCCACGCAACAACCGCCGGGACCGCCGGATGACGATACGGCCCTGCATCTGCCGCCCGAAGCGGTTTTCCGCAAACGGCTCGAACACTTCGTGCAGAAAGCCAACGCCTTCGAGTCGCTCGGCCGGCAGGGCAAGGTCGCGCCCTACGACGCCTACAAGCATCTGGAAGGCCTGTGGGAGCACGTGGCCGCCTCGGGCGCGCGGCTGACCGAGCCGGTTCCCGAGGACAAGCCCTCCATGGCCGGGCTCAGTTCCGAGGAAGCCCGGCAACGCCTGCACCAGTACGGCCCCAACCAGACGGCCACCGCCAAACCCGTCACCTTCGCTTCCAGACTCTTCGATGCGGTGAAAAACCCGCTCGTGCTCCTGCTGCTGGTGCTGGGGGCTATTTCCTACGCCACCGACGATGTCCGTTCGGCCGTCGTCATCATCGGCATGGCCGTGCTCGGCGTGGTGCTCAAGGTCATCCAGGAGGCCAAGGCCGACACCGCGGCCGCCGAACTCAAAAAGATGGTGCACACCACGGCCACGGTGCTGCGCGACGGCCAGCAGCGGGAAATTCCCCTGGCCAGGGTCGTCCCCGGCGACATCGTGCTCCTGGCCGCCGGCGATATGGTGCCGGCCGACGTGCAGCTGGTGCGGGCCAAGGACCTGCACATCAACCAGGCCATGCTCACGGGCGAGGCCCTGCCCGTGGAAAAAACCGCCCGGCCGCAGGACACGCCGCCGGCCGAAACGGAATCCGGTCTGGGCGATCCGGCCATGTGCTTCATGGGCACCAACGTCGTGTCCGGTTCGGCGGCGGCCGTGGTCATGGCCACGGGGACCAGGACCTATTTCGGCGGCATCGCGGCCAAGCTGTCCCAAAAGCGCGTGGAAACGGATTTCGACCGGGGGCTCAAAAGCTTCACCGGGCTCATGCTGCGCTTCATGCTGGTCATGGTGCCGTTCGTCTTCATCATCAACGGCGCCACCACCCACGACTGGATGGGGGCCTTCATGTTCGCCCTGGCCGTGGCCGTGGGCCTGACCCCGGAAATGCTGCCCATGGTGGTCACGGTATGCCTGTCCAAGGGCGCGCTGGCCATGTCCAGGCATCAGGTCATCGTCAAGCGCCTGGACGCCATCCAGAACTTCGGGGCCATCGACGTGCTGTGCACGGACAAGACCGGCACCCTCACCCAGGACAAGATCATCCTGGAAAAATACCTCGACATCAAAGGCGAGGAGGACTGCGGCGTCCTGGAATACGCCTACCTCAACAGCAAGCTGCAAACCGGGCTGCGCAACGCCCTGGACGTGGCCGTCATCACCACCGGCGACAGCGCCGGCTCCTCCATCGACCCCGCCCGCTACGAACTGCTCGACGAAATTCCCTTTGATTTCATGCGTCGACGCCTCAGCGTCATCGTCCGGGATACGCGCACGGACAAGGCCATGCTCATCTGCAAGGGCGCGGCCGAGGAAGTGTTCTCCAAAAGCCGCACCTACATCAAAAACGGCGTCATCAAGCCCCTGGAAGGAAACCACCTGGAAACGCGGCAAAAGCTCGTCCAAGACCTCAACGAGGACGGCTTCCGCGTGGTGGCCCTGGCCTACAAGGAAGTGGACGGCTCACGCCACGATTTCGCCGTGGACGACGAATGCGACCTGACGCTCATGGGCTATCTGGCCTTCCTCGACCCGCCCAAGGACACGGCCGCCGACGCCCTGGCGGCCATGATCGCCCACGGCATCCAGCCCAAGATCCTGACCGGCGACAATGCCGTCATCGCGGCCAAGATCTGCCGCGAGGTGCGCTTCGACGCCGGCGAGCACCTCATCACCGGCGACACGCTCGCGGCCATGTCCGAGGCGGAGCTCCACGAAGCCGTGGAAGTCTGCCACGTCTTCGCCAAGCTCGATCCCATGCAGAAGGAGCAGATCGTGACTGCGCTGCGCCACAAGGGGCACGTGGTCGGCTTCATGGGCGACGGCATCAACGACGCCCCGGCCCTGCACGCCGCCGACGTCGGCGTGTCCGTGGATTCGGCCGTGGACGTGGCCAAGGAGTCGGCGGACATCATCCTGCTGGAAAAAAGCCTGCACGTCCTCGAACAGGGCGTGCTCGAAGGGCGCAAGATCTTTTTCAACATCACCAAGTACATCCGCATGGGGGCCAGTTCCAACTTCGGCAACATGTTCAGCGTGCTCGGGGCCAGCGCCTTCCTGCCGTTTCTGCCCATGCTGCCCATCCAGATCCTGGTCAACAACCTCATGTACGACTTCTCGCAGACGGCCATTCCCACGGACAACGTGGACGCCGACATCCTGCGCCGGCCCCGGCGCTGGCGCATCGACGACATCCGGCGCTACATCCTCTACCTCGGGCCGGTCAGCTCCATCTTCGACTACGTGACCTTCTTCATCCTCATCACGCTGTTCGGCGGCCTGCACAACGCCGCCCTGTTCCAGACCGGCTGGTTCGTCGAATCCCTGCTCTCCCAGACCCTGATCGTCCACGTGATCCGCACGGACAAGATTCCCTTCCTGCAAAGCCACGCCAGCCTGCCCCTGGCCCTGACCACCCTCTGCATCTGCCTGTTCGGCATCTGGCTGCCCTTCTCCCCCCTGGCCGCGACCTTCGGGTTGGTGGCGCCGCCCACGGGCTATTGGGGGCTCATGGCTCTGGTCATCTTCTGCTACATGTGCCTGGCCCAGGTGGTGAAGACCTGGGTGGTGCGGCGCATCCAGGCCGGCGAACAACCGGCTTAAAGACGCGGAAAAAATGCCTCCGGCGACCGGGAGGGGGACAATTCCCCTCCCGGTCCCTCCCGTAAACGTTTGACGGCGCATTGTTGCCCAGGCAAAGCCTGGGCAACAATGCGCCGTCAAAATACGCCAGCGTCGCGTCGCGCCGCAAAAATACTCTCGAGGGGGTCCGGGGGGGGCATCATGCCCCCGGCCGCCGGAGGCGTCTTCTCCCCCCCGGCTCAGACAGCCGGCAGCGGGCGGTCCTTGGGCCACTCGGGGGCCACGTAGGTGCCGGACTTGCCGCCGGCCTTGAAAAGCAGTCGGATATCACCCAGAACGATGTCCTTTTGCACGGCCTTGCACATGTCGTAGATGGTCAGGGCCGCCACCGAAGCCGCGGTCAGCGCCTCCATCTCCACGCCCGTCTCGGCCGTGGTCGACGCCTCGGCCTCGATGCGCACCACGGCCGCCGCCTCGTCCACGTGAAAACGCACGTCGGCGAAAGCCAAGGGCAGCGGATGGCACAGGGGGATGAGTTCGGCCGTGCGCTTGGCCGCGAGAATGCCGGCGATCTTGGCCGTGGCCAGGGCGTCGCCCTTGGGCAGGGCGGCTGTGGAGAGCAGCCGCATGGTTTTGGGCGCAAGCCGGACCTCGCCACCGGCAATGGCCAGCCGGCGGGTCTTGGACTTGGCCCCGACATCCACCATGCGGGTGCGGCCTTCGGCATCGATATGGGTAAGTTCTTCGCTCATGGGCTCCGGCCTATTGAAAAGTGGGAACTTTGACCTTGTAGTCGATGCGACGGGCGGCCGCAGCATCGGCCTTGGCCTTGTCGGTCTCGCCGATTTTCTTATAGAGCATGGCCCGATTGCCGTAGGCTTCGGCCATTTTCGGGTCGTTCTCGATGGCCTTGGTGTAGTCGGCCAGGGCAAGTTCGCTTTCGTTCTTGGCGTCGTGACACATGCCGCGCATGTTGTAGGCGCTGGCCAAATCCTTGCGGTCTACGGCCGTCCCGGACTGTGCGGCATCGATGACGCGGGTGTAGGCGACAACGGCCTTGTCGAGCTGACCGGCCCGAATGGCACTCTGCCCTTCCAGGAAATCCTCATGGGTGCCGGCCAGGGCGGCCGTGGCCGCGACCAGCACGGCGGCAAGGATCGAAAGCGCGAACGACAATCGGCGTGGCATGTCAGTTCCCCATGGCCTCTTTGGCCTTGCGAAAGAAATCCTTGACCTTGTTCATGGGCTTTTGCTCGTCGAGCTTCTCGAATTCGCGCAAAAGCTCTTCCTGCTTCTTGGTCAGGTTCTTGGGCGTGACCACCGTCACCTCGACCAGCAGGTCGCCGCTGCGACTGGTGCCGGGCACGGGCAGCCCCAGGCCGCGCAACGAGAAGACCTCGCCGCTTTGCGTGCCCTTGGGGATATCCATCATCTCGTGTCCGTCCAGGGTGGGCACCTCGATCTTGTGCCCCAGGGCGGCCTGCACGAAGCTCACGTCGGCGCGCAGGACGAGATTCTGGCCCTGACGCTCGAAAATCCTGTCCGGCTCCACGCGCACGATCACGTACAGGTCGCCCGGAGGCCCGCCATGGAGCCCCGGCTCGCCCTCGCCGCGCAGCCGCAGCCGGCTGCCGTCGTCCACGCCGGCCGGCACCTTGACCTTGAGTTCGCGCACCTGCCGGGTGACGCCCCGGCCGCGACATTCCCGACACGGCGTGGTGACGATCCGGCCCTCGCCCCGGCATATGGGGCAGGTCACGGCGATGCGGAAAAAGCCCTGGCTCTGCACCACCTGTCCGGAACCGCCGCACTGCTTGCAGGTCTCGGACGTGGTGCCGGGCTCGGCCCCGGTGCCGCCGCAAACGGTGCATTCGACGTTCTTGGGAATTTTCAGCGTGACTTCGGTGCCCTTGGCCGCATCGCGAAAGGCGACGGTCAGGTCGTAGCGCAGATCGTTGCCGGCCTGCGCCCGCGGTCCGCGCGCGCCGCCGCCACCGCCCCGACCGCCGAAACCGAAAAATTCGCCGAAGATATCGGAAAAGGCGCTGAAGACGTCGTCTGTGGAACCGAAGCCGCCAAAGCCATTGCCGCCAAGGCCTTCATGGCCATAGCGATCATAGCGGGCGCGGGTTTCGGCGTTGCGCAACACCTCGTAGGCCTCGGCCGCTTCCTTGAACTTGGATTCGGCGTCGGGGTCGTCAGGGTTGCGGTCCGGATGGTACTTGAAGGCCATCTGGCGATAGGCCTTCTTGATCGTCTCTTCGTCGGCGCCGCGATCGACGCCAAGCACTTCGTAATAATCCCGGGGCATGGGTAATCGCTATTCGTTTTCCGGCAGCAGCACGCCGGCTTCCTCGATGGGCTCGCTCGGCAACACCTCGCCGGCGGCGATCTCGCGGAGCGCGGTGACCACTTCCTTGTTTTTACATTCGACCAGCGGGTCGTAACCTTCCCGATACTGATGCACCCGCTTGATGGCCATCTGGACGATGAGAAAGCGGTTGTTGATTTTTTCCAGGCAGTCTTCAACGGTGATGCGCGCCATGCGTTTCTCCTTGCGCGAAAGATGCGCCGCGTCGAGGGGGGACCAGGGCGCGATGTGACACCCTGGTAAGACGTTTTTTCCCGGAGTCAAGGGATGGTTCGGACGCCGGGGAATGGTGCGGGCAACCGCAACTTCAACGCGAAACCGAAGTTTATATTCCAGACCCCGCGACGGCGTCAAGTGCGGCCGTCCCGGCGGCCGGGCCCACGTAGCGCACGGCCAGGATCGTGATGTCATCGGACTGGGCGGCGTCGCCGGCAAAGGCGCTCAGGGCCATGACCAGCCCGTCCACCACCATTTTCGGCGCCCGCCGGCGCTCGGGCAGACAGGCGGAAAAAAGCCGGTCCTCGCCGAAAAGCCGTCCCTTGCTGTCCATAAGCTCGGTCACGCCGTCGGTGTACAGTACCAGACTGTCACCCGGAAAAAGCGTCAACTGGCCGGTTTTATAGATGTAATCCGGCATGGCCCCGAGCACCACCCCGCCCCGGCGCGGCAGGAAGGCCGAAGCCCCGGCCACCCGCAGCACCAGCGGCGGGTTATGTCCGGCATTGGCGTAGCGCACCACGCCCGAGGCCAGATCGAGCATGGCGCAAAAGGCCGTGACGAAAAGGCCGCTGTCGTTGCCGCCGGCCAGCTTGTCGTTGACCTTGGCCATGATCTCATCCGGGCTGCGATCCGGCCGGGCATAGGCCTTGAAAAGCGTCATGGTCACGGCCATGACCAGGGAGGCCGGCACGCCCTTGCCGGACACATCGCCAATAAGCAGAAAAATGCGGTTTTCGTCGAGGGGATAATAGTCGAAAAAATCCCCGCCCACTTCCTTGGCCGATTCCAGAAGCGCGAAAAGCTCCACTTCGGACCGGTTGGGAAACCCCGGGAAAATGCGGGGCACGATGCCCATCTGGATGTCCCGGGCGATGTGCAGTTCCCGTTCGATGGCCTCCTTGGCCCGCTGGGTCTTGTGCGCGGCCATCTCGGTGCGCACGATCAGCACGAACAGGACCATGCCCACGACATTGGCCAGCAGCATGGGCACGGCCGCGGTCCGCACGATGGTCACGGCCGCCTCGTCGGGATGGCCGACAGCCAGTCCGGCCAACATGTGAAAGGCCTCGATGCCGAAGGCCAGGGTGGCGGCCTGGCGTAGCGAGGGCAGCCGGCCGCGCAGACGACGGCGCACCAGCCCGCCGATCAGCCCGGCCAGGACCGTGGCAAAGGCGCAGCCCGAGCCGGTGGGGCCGCCCAGAAAGGCGCGGTGGATGCCGCCGATCAGTCCGGCCCCGAGCCCGGCCATGGGGCCGGCCAGCAGGCCGGCGAGCGCCGGCCCGAGATCGCGGCTGTTGATGGACGCGCCGAGCAGCGGCTGGCCCGAAACAGTGCCAAAAATGGAAAAAAGGCCGAAAACGCCGATCACGACGACCAGATCCCGGGGACGGGGCTGGCCGCTCAGGACAGTGGAAAACAATCTGGTCCGCAGCAACACGAAAACCAGAATCATCATGACACTGACGCCCTGGAGCAACCGCCAGGACGTGGAAAGCACATCCAGCATGGGCCGCCTCAGTACGCCAGCTTGCCAAGGGATTTCAAAATAAGCGTCGCGCCCATGGCGAACATGCCCATCAGCCCCATGCCGCAGGAGAACCCCGCCAGCAGCACCGGGGCGTACTGCCGCCATTTCTTCCCGTACCGCTTGAGGAAATAATAGCGTCCCAAAAGCGCCCCCACCACTTCAAGAATCAGCCCGTGAGGCACGCTTTGGCCAAGGCCCCGCACGACGCCGTACACCAGCAGCACCGGCAGGCCGAAGATCATGAGCAGGACGTAGGCCACAAGACCAAGTCCCAATCCGGCGGCCACGTACCAGCCGTTGAGGGCCTGGAAGAACAGCGAATTGCCTTCCAACGTCGAGGTCTGCATGAGCAGCGTGTTGAGCGCCTGGAGATGCCACAGCTCCTGGGCGTAGGGATAGCTGGCCGAAGGAATGGGGGCAAGCTGCCAGATGAACTGCGAGAAAAGCAGGCTGGCCACCATGACCACGGGAAAGACCACAATCTCGGCCTTGATGATGCCGCGCAGACTGGTGCCGGTCAGCTCGATTTCGCGAAAATCCACGGTCGCCTTGCCGTAATTGTGGATGGGGATGGGGGCGTACCAGATCTCGATGCCGTGGTAGCCGAAGAACTTGGCCCCGGCGATGAAGCTGGCCTCGCGCACCAGGGGCAGGCTCACGAACTGGCCGGCAATGCCTTCCATGCGGGCCGTGATGTAGGAAATGATCGGCGTGTAGACGAAGCCGTAGAGCACGAAAAAAAGCCACGGAAACTGCGGCACCAGAAACAGGCACATGCCGATGTAGGCCAGGGTGGAACAGACGTAGATGGCGAGCGACACCCAGAAGTTGATGTCGCCGCGCGCCTTGTTGGTGTCGAAAAGCGCCTTGTAGGCCGCGCCGCCGACGCCGCCCTTGCGCAACGACCGGGCCACCTGCCACACGCCGATGACGCCGATGGCCAAACCGAGGCCGATGCCGAAGGACATGTAGAAATCGAAGTTGTTGGCGAAAACCGTTTCCACCGTGCCCATGCCCTGCCGCCAGCGGTGCAGAACGCCGTGGTCGTAGAGGATGGGGTTGGCCACGAAGGTGATGAGCAGTCCGGCCAGCCCGCCCATGACGGCCCAAAACGGCAGCACCATGCCGGTGAAGACCAGCCCCAAATCGAACTGGATGCCCGTGGCCACGGCCGGCAGCCATTCCTCGGTGTTGCGGGTGAAGTCGGCCCAGGGAATGGGGATCAGGCGCACAGGCTCGGTAAAAATGAGTCCCGACACCACGGGAAACAGCACGTAGATCGCGCCGAAGGCCAGCCCGATCATGCCGCCGATGGAAAAGACCCGCCACTTCCAGCCGGTCTTGCGGTCCTCGGTGGATTCGGCCAGGGCCATGGTGCCGAGCGCGCCGACCGGGGCCATGGGAAACGGCAGTTTTTCCACGTCGGACGTGATGCGGTACAGCGCGTAGCCCAGCCCGAAGTGGTCCACGCGCTGCACGATCTGGGAGCCGATCAGCAGCAGGATGGGCACGAGCCAGTCGCGGTGGAAAAACGTGCGCGCGACCAGGGAGTCGGAATCCGGCGACGGGGCCACCCAATGGGGGATGAGTTCGGTCAGCCCCAGCATCTTGGCCGCATCGGACTGGACGAGGTACTGGTTCCAAAGCAGGCCGTGAAACGGCGAGGCCATGGCCGCGCCGGCCATGTAGTACAGCAGAAAGATTTCCTGCTGCTTGAGTTCCGTGTAGGCGCGCTTGGCGATCTCGGCGAAGAGGATGATGGTGACCCAGCGCGCGGCCGGCCCGATGCCCGTGCCGATGACGAGTTGCAGGTACATGCTGCCCGGCATCATGAGAAAGCCGATGAAGACCGCGCCGACAATGGTCTTCCAGTCAAAGCCCTCCTCGAAATGCTTGGGCGCGGGGAGCAGGTCCCGATATTCGGCAAGTTCCTTGTCGTCGTACATCGGCGCGTCCTAATTCGGCAAAACCAGATAGCTTTGGCCCATCCACAAGCCAATGATGGCGAAAATCCCCCCCATGAGGAAGTCGCCCAGGATGAGGCCGATAAAAAGCAGCCGCACCCGTTTGAGCAAGACGATGCCGCCGTAGCGCAGGGTCAGATGGTTGCACAACCAGCCGATGAAAAAGGAAAACCACAGGATGCGCATGGCCGAGGAATACATGGTCAGGTAGCCGATGGGATGGATCGGCCACCAGTAAAAGCGCTGGTAGGCCGTCACCAGGGCGAACATGACCGCCGCGCCGAGCAGGGTGAAGCCGATGACCGTGGTGTTGGGACCGGCCGGCGCTTCCAGCAGGCGCTGGACGTTCTCGTAGACCGTGGTCACGGTCTGGGTCTCCCAGTCCACCTGCAAATCGCGCAGGCCGTACTTGTGGCACACGGCCAGCATGGCCACGAAGGACACGACCACGGCCAGCACCAGGGCGAGGCCGATGGCGGCCAGATAGAGCGACTTGGGCCGCCGGCCCTCCCCCACCTTGGCGGCATGGAACAGCGAGGGCAAAAGCGATTCGCGCAGATCGACAAACAGCATTTTCTGCATGACCGCCGCCATCAGCAGGCTCATGCGGCTGAAAAAGCCCGTGCCGAAAAAGGCCAGCAGGCCGTCGGTCGGCGCGGTGGTCAGGGTGAAGTAGGCGATGCCGCCCTGGCAGATGATGCGGCTGGCCACCAGCATGACCATGAAAAAGGCGACGAAAAGCACCACAGCCTGCAAAAGGGGCATGCCGAAGGCCACGCTCCAGGCCACCAGCGCCCCGCCGCCGACAAGCAGCCCCCAAAGCGAGGTGGGCGCGCCCATCCATTCGGCCTCGTCCGGGTCGCGAAAGCGCAACCGGGCCGCGTCGCGGACCGTCTCCCAAAGATGGTAGCGGGCCAGCCACAGGATAAACAGGAAAAAGACTCCGTAGGCCCCGATCATCTGGGTTTCCTCGGGCACGGACAGGGTCGGCCCGAAGGTGACGCCCAGGGCCGCCGCCGGCACCTGCTCGCCCAGGATGTCGAGCACGCCGTAGAAAAGTCCCCCGAGCAGAAAAAACACCCAGAAGCTCAGGGAAATCTGGCGGGCGGTCAGGAAAGCGAAGCCGATAAAGGCCGGATAAAAATAGATTTTAAGCTTGGTGAATCCCGAAAAGAGCCCGGTTTTGGGGAAATACGGCCCGGCCAGCAGGAGGGTGGGAATCTGGGGCACCGAGGGATTGTAAAAGCCGATGCCGTTTATGGTGTGCAGGCACACGCTGATGAGCACGCCGCACAGCAGAAACCGATCGGTGAAAAACGCACCCAGTCCGCCGGCGTCCATGGCCCCGGTCATGGTTTCGGGCAGGCGCAGCAGGGGAAAATTCATGCGCTCGTTGGACACCCACTGCCGGGAAAAGAGATTGGCCAGACAGATGAGCACGAAAAAGCACAGCCCGACAAACACGCCCCAGGTCGTCAGCGGCCCGATCCAGGCCTTCCAGGGGATGTCGGCCAGCACCTGGCTCCAGGGCATGGTGTAGCCGCCGCTCAGGCCGTTATAAAGCGTCTCCACGGCCTCCTGGTCGCCGGGGTACCAGCCCTTGGGCAGAAGCGGCCCCAGCACGGTGTTCCATTGGTTGCCCTCGGAGGCGTAATGCAACGGCGCGGTCAGGTTGATGAAAAAGGTGCGCACCAGTCCGGTGTGGGCCACGCCCGACACCACCACCATGAGCATCCAGCAGACCATGAGGTCCGTGCCGGTCAACACCGCCCGGCCCCGCAGAAGCCGGCCGAGGCCGGCGGCCAGCAGCGTGAGCCAGACCAGGATGAAAAACGGCGCCAGGGGGAAATGCCCGCCGCCAAGCGGCGTGGCCCCGTAATAGAGGTTGTTGAGCGGCGTGAGCGCGCAAACGGCCAGCCCCAGCACACAGCCCAGGACCACGGCCCGCAAACGGATGGCGCCGGCCGTCGTCATAGCGTCGCTCCGTCACGGGGCTCTTCCTGACGCAGCCGGGCATTGAAATGATTGACCACCTTGTCCTCATAGGCCACGCGCATGGTCTCCTCCAGGGACCGCCAGATGAGCAGCTGCTTGCGCAGGTCGTTTAAAAAGCCCTTGTTGAGCCGTTTCCACATGCCCGCCTCGCCGGCCAGCCGGGCCAGGGACACGTCGATTTCCATGTAGCCCGGCGTATCCACGGCGGGAATGAAGTAGATGGTCACGGCCTGTTTGATACCGAAATCAAAGGGCGCCAGCCAGACCGTGGCCGTCAGCCGCATACAGGCCTTGAGATCGCAAAATTCCGGAAACCGCTCCTTGGGATGGGGCGGCGACCCGGGCGTGTCCCAGGGGCATTCGAACACGTACTCCACGTCGGCCGAGGCGAAAAGGCCGTGGGAGACGTCCTGGTGGGTCTGGTAATAGTCGAACAGAAATCCGCCGGCGCATTCCTGTTCGCGCACCCGCACGAGAAACGGCAGCTTGCTCCGGATCACGCCGTCCACGGGATCGGGCAGGCTCCAGGACCGGTTGACGTCGGGGATGGCGATCTTCCCGGCCATGCGCGAGGGATAGATGACCGAAAGCAGGACCACGCCGATGACGAGCGCCATGGCGGCCACGCCGGCCATGGAGGAGTAGTTGGCGGTCATGCCGGCCCAAAGCGGCGTGCCGGAAAGCACCCCCGCCGCCACCTGGGCCAACAGGTAGCCCAGCACCACGCTGATGACGGCAAAGGCCAGGGCCTCGGCGATGAAAAGAAACGACACGTGGGACGGAGCCAGCCCCACGGCGGTGTAGACCCCGATCTCACGTTTGCGCTCGAAAACGGCCCCGATCATGGTGTTAAGCACGATCAGGACGGAAATAACCAAGGGAACAAGGATGTTGGGAACTCCGGCATAGCCCAGGGAGTCGCCGGCATGGTAGACGAAGACGCCGTCGGGCTGGCCGGAAAAGACCGCCAGTCCGAAACGGTCGGCCAGTCTGGCGGCCAGTGCCGTTTCCGCCTCGACGCCCGCCCGGCTGCGCGGAGCCACCACGATGGATTTGAGCTGCCCGCCAAGGCCCATGAGCGTGTCGTAGGGCATGATGGCGACCAGATCGTCGTCGATGTGCTGGTAGCGGCTTTGCAGGGTCTTGATGTCCTCGCCCGACTCCACGGCTTCCTTTTCGGCTTCGGAGGCCTCGACCGAGGCATCGGAGGGATAGACGACCGGGGTGATGGATTCGCCGTCCAGGTCCGCCCGGCCATCCAGGGCGTTTTTCTGGAAAATGCCGGTCACGGTGAAGGCGCGGCCAAAGAGCCTGACCGTGTCGCCCGGGGAAACGCCCAGGCGCGCGGCCATGGGCTCGGGCAGGATGATGGCGTCGCGCTCGTCCGGGCCGAACCAGCGCCCGGCGCTCAAAAGTCCGCGCATCCGGCCGATGGCGGCCTCATCGGCGGACAGGCCCAGGAAGCTCTGGACCGTCTCGGACCGGTCGCCGGCCCGGATGGTGGTCGCCGGGGACATGGTCTTGTCCGGCAGCTCCAGCCAGCACAGCGGCGCCACCACATCCTCGGCGCCATAGGCGTCGCGCACCACGGCCAGCGCCTCGGGCGGCAGGGAGAGCCAGCCCACGTTTTTGAGCAGCACCCCCTCATAGGGCGCGGCGGGCGCAAAGCGCACCGCGCCTTCGTCCCGGGTGGATTTGACGCTCGTAAAGCTCATGATGGTGAACGTCAGGATGACCAGGGTCAGGCAGGTGAGCATGGTGCGGACCTTGCGCCGACGCAAATTGCTCACGCCGATGACAAAGGCGGCGGCAAAGGCGCGCATCCCGCCGATTTCCGAGGTCTTGGCGTGGGAGGCCCGCTTTTGCAGGGAGGTCATCTCCCGCTCGAAGCGCATGAAAATAATAAAGGCCACCATGACCGACAGACCCAGGATGAAAAAGGCCAGGATGACCACAAGCGGGCTGTAGGTCAGCTCGAAAGCCGGATGCACCTGATAGACCACGGCGATGACGGCGGCCAGGATGCCGAGAAAGGCGGCGATGCGCTTGTGGATGTCGGCGAAATTGAAGACCACCCGCTCCACGCAGTAGGCAAAGGGAATAAAGAGCGCGATGTAAAACAGCACGCCGAGCAGCACGTCGCGCTGGGTCTTTTCCACATCGTTGTAGACGCGCACGGCCTGCGCCCAGCTGGCCCGGGCGGCCGCCACCATGGCGTCGAAGCGCTTGGCCTCCCGATCGGCCAGGGCCTTGGCGTAGAGATCGGTCCCCTGCTGTTCGAAGTCGCGGATGCGTTCGTTGACGATGCCGTGGTCTTCGAGATTTTTGACCCGTGGCCCCACCAGATCCCACATGTCCCGGGCGCCAAGCAGTTCGGTCACGGGCAGGATGGGCCAGTCGTCGATCTGATAGCCGACGCCGGTGGGATGTTTCGGGCTGGCGTTGAGCAGGATGAGCTTTCGGGCCAGCACCGTGTCCGACAGGATGCATTTATACGGCGTGCCGGGTTCGAGAAAGATGGACAGCAAGGTGGAATCGAGGGTGTCGAGCCGGCTGAACCAGTAGCGCAGCGGCGGGGCCTCGCGCCGGGCGTCGAGCAGCTCGATGCGGGTGAAATAGCGGAAGGTGCGCGGGTCGAAGGTGGAAAAAAGCGTGCTCTGCCGGCAACCGAACATGATGAGGTCGGTTTCCATGGCATTGCGGTTCATCTTGACCCGGTAGGCGTTTTTTCCGGTCTGTTTCTTGTCGATGGCCCAGACGGCCTCGCCGGTATCCGGATCGAAGCGGAAGCCCTCGATGACCGCCTTGTCCAGCACGTATTTCTTGTTGGCCAGCCCGCTGACCCGAAAGACGCCCCGGGCGTCGGTCATGGCGTAAAACCGGGTTTTGCCCTGGTAGACGCACAACACGGTGCCGGGAGCCGGACGGTCGGGGAACAGTTCGCCCTGCCGGATGAAGTTCACCCGGCCGGTCAGGGTCGAAAACACGTTTCTGGGGCGCTTCTCGCCCACCGCGAAGGAAGGTTTGGCCATGGCGGCGGCGACGGCGGTCACGAAGCGGGACTGGCGGATGAGCGCCGGAAAATCCACGGCCGCCACCGTGTCGCCGGGCGTTCCCCAGGACAGGCGGGCGTCGGCCACCGTGGCCAGGGTGATGCCGAGCACGCCGGCGATGTTGCCGATCTCCCCGCCCAGGGGCGGCCTGTCCGGCAACAGACCCTGCCAGGGATGGCGGCGGTCATCGCGCATCCCGTCCCGGTAATAGTCCCCGGGCAGGCCCTGGGCCGTCACGGCCGCCCGGGCGGCCGCGTCCAGGGAGCGGTTGACCCGGCCATAGGCCAGGGTGGGATTGACGCCGGGCTTGACCTCGAAGGCAAACCCCTGGGCAAAGCCGCCCACGCCCTGGCCGTGGCTGGAAAGATACAGGGAGGCCTGGGCCACGATGTCCCGTTCGCCGACGAGCCGGCGCAACTGCCGGGCGCTGTCCACGCACTGCCGCTCGGCCTGGGCCGAGGCCAGGGACCGGCGCAGACGTTTTCTGGTGGCCGGCACCAGGGCCCGCAATTCGGCCGCCTCGTCCGCCGGGGCCTCGGTGAATTCCTCGCGCCACAGCAGCCGGCGCAGCACCGCCCGCCGCGCGTCCAGACGCTCCGCCGCGGCCTTGTTCTTAGGGCCATGGGCCAGCCGCAGCCGCATGAGCTCGGTGGTGACGGCGTCCACCTCGTCCTTGAGGGTTTCCACCAGGGCGTCGCGCACCTGCGGGTGATCCAGGGAGGCGGCGTCCTTGTCTGTGGCGGACGGCGCGGCGGCGGATGGCGCGGCAGGCTCCTGTCCGGCTTCCAGCCGGTCGAGCCCCTCCAGCGTTTCCTCGATGGTGCGGGCCTCGTGCCGGGCCTGCTTGGACTGGGCCCGCAACTCCCGGCCCTTGACGCGCAGGGCCGCGTAAAATTCCCGCAACCCGGCCAGGGCCTGGGCATGGCCCGAAGTGGCGAGCAGCAAGGTCGGCCGCGCCGGCGGCGCAGCGGCCAGCTGGCGGGCTAGTCGCAGCAGGCTGGCCACCGAGGCGGCCTCGTCCGCGCCCGGCGCATTGCCCGCGGCATAGGCGGCGGCGTCAAAGGGCGCTTCGATCACGAGCAATTGCCCGTCAAGCTCGGGGTCGCTGCCGGGAAGCAGCAGATAGACATCGCTGGCCAGGGAGGATTTCCAGGCCGCCCGGGCCGTGACGGTGGCCACGGGGCCGCCGGGATCGCCCGTCAGGGAGCCGTAGGCGCCGAAAAGTTCCCGGGCCGCCTGCGGATCGAGGAGAAACCGGGGAAAGCGCACGGGGGTGAGTTCGAACTTGTCGCGAAAAAGCCCGGCATCGGCCGGAGCGCCCTTCTCCGAACGGTCGACGTAAATGAGCGCCCTGGCTCCGAGCTGGGCGGCGGTCTGCCAGTTGCGGCCCGAATCCAGGTCCATGAGCACGATGGCCCCGTCCGGGCTCTTGCCGTCGAAATCGCGATAGCTCCCGGCCCCGGCATAGACCACGGGCCCGGTCAGTCCGGCCGGGGGGACGGCCCCGGGCGTCAGGGCGTTAAGTGCCAGGGGGGAAAGCGCGGCCGAACCGCCATCGGCCAGGGACAACCTGGCCGGCCCATGGTCCATGACCGGGGCGCGGTAGAAAAGCCGCCCCACCTCGCCCTGGCCCAGGCCCCTGAAAAAGGCCTCCACGGCGTCGGCCGCCACGGCGCAGCCGGGAGTGCCCGTCACCCGCGAGTCCAGCCCGGCCAATCCGGCGACCACGGCCCGTTCCAGCCCGCCGTCCGCTTCCGGCGCGGCCAGCCAGGCGGCGGCCATGGCCCCGGCCCGGGGATCGCCCGCCCCCTTTTTCGCCCGCTTGGCCAGGGCGCCGGCCGGCAGCAGCAGCAGGCTCAGGGCGAGGCACAGACAGAGGAGCGCCGGCAGGCGGCGGCCGCCAGGGCGGCAGGGGGAAAACGGATGGCGGCCCATGCGGCGTCAGCCCTCTTTGGTCCCGATGGCGCCGATGGAAATATCGAGCTGGGAGCGGTCCTCGATCTTGTCGATGCGCCCATCGCGAATCCAGACCACCCGATCGGAAACATTGAGCATTTTGTAGTCGTGCGTGGCCGAGATGACGGTGACGCCGCGTTCGCTGCTCAACCGTTTGAGCAGGGCGATGATCTCCTCGCCCGTGGTGAGGTCCAGGTTGCCGGTCGGTTCATCGGCCAGGATGATGGCCGGCGTGTTGGCCAGGGACCGGGCAATGGCCACGCGCTGCTGCTGGCCGCCGGACAGTTCCTGCGGCTTGTGGGCGTGGCGTTCGCGAAGCCCCACCAGCCCGAGCAGGCCCAGGCCCTTTTCCACGGCCTCGTCCTGGGAGACGCCGGCGAAGGTCATGGGCAGGGTGACGTTTTCCAGGGCCGTCATGACCTGGATGAGATTGAAGGTCTGAAAGATGTAGCCGATCTTGCGGTTGCGCAGCCAGGCCAGCTCGTAGGCATCGAGCTGGGCGATGTCGACCTCGTCGATGAACACCTTGCCGGCGCTGGGCTTGTCCAGCCCGCCGATCATGTTGAACAGCGTGGACTTGCCCGAACCGGACGGCCCCATGATGGACAGGTATTCCCCGGCCTTGATGGTGAGATCCACGCCACGCAGGGCCGTAACCACCTGGGCCCCCATGGTGAAGGTCTTCTCCACCCCGGCCACCCGGACAATGTTGTGCGCCTCGGCCATCGGCCGCCTCCTCCCTTACCGCCTCCCGCGTCTCCGGAGACGAAGCCCTGTCATTCCTGGGCCCGCATGGCCTCGACCGGCCGCATCCGGGCGGCCACCACGGCCGGATAGACCACGCCGAGCAGGCTGAGCCCCGCGCCGACGAGCATGGAAACCACGAGCACCCGGCCAAGGCCCGCAAGCGGGACATGGCCAAGGCCGGTCAGACCGTAGCGGACAAGCCCCACCGCCAGCCCGCCGGCCATGCCGAGCAGCGCGCCGACAAACGAGCCGGCCAGCCCCTGCATGCCGGCTTCGAGCAGAAACAGCCGCAAAATGAAGCGGTCGAGCGCGCCCAGGCACTTCATGGTGCCGATCTCGCGGAACCGTTCGGTCACGGCCATGAGCTGGGCGTTGACAATGCCCACCGTGCACACGAGCAGCGACAGGAAGACGATCCAGCGCTCCTTGGGGCTCGCCCCCAGGTTCCGGGCCTCCTCGGCCGCCCGGGACGCGGGCGGCGGCGTGGCCGGCAGGTCGTAGCCGGCGGCGACGAGTTCGGCGCGCAACTCCGGGTCGCCCGAGGCCAGCACCCCGCGGGCGACCTCGGTGCCGGTCAGGATGAAGCTCAAAAAGGCCACGGCCAGGACCAGACTGGCCACGGTGACCAGGGAACGCAGAAAACGCACCCGGATGCTTTTGATGCTGATGGCCAGGGACATGCGAAACGGCAGCACCACCTGACGGGCGATTTTCGACCCGGCCCTGGCCCCAAAGGGCGTGGCGTGTTTGGTGTGCCGCATGAAAAAATCCGCGCGGGCAAAGACGGCCCGCAGTGTTGTCGCAAGACGCGAGGTTCCCTTCCACTTTTGACAGAAAGAACCGCCGCTGCCAAGCCGCAAGGCGGCAATAGCGCGTCGCCCCTGTTATTTTTTGGTGCGACGCCGGGGAATCTCGATGCCGTATTTCTGGATTTTGTAGTTCAGCGCCCGCCGGCTGACGCCCAAAAGGGGCGCGGCCGCCTTTTGCACCCAGTTCGTCTGTTCCAGGGCGCGCACGATGGCGGCTTTTTCGCTTTCGTCCAGGGACAACGGCTTGTCGCCGTCGGCGCGACGGTTCGGCTCCTTGTCGACCAGCGGCAGTTGCAGATCCCCGGGAGCCAGGGCCCCGTCGGTACACAACACCACGCCGGCCTCCAGGGCGTTTCGCAGCTGCCGCACATTGCCCGGCCAGGGATAGGCCATCAGGTAGGCCATGGTTTCCGGCGGCACGATCACGGGCGGCATGCCCTGGGCGGCGCAGAACTGGCGGATGAAATGCTCGGCCAGGATCGGGATGTCCTCGCGCCGCTCGCGAAGCGGCGGCACGTTGATGGTGACGACCTTGAGCCGATAAAGCAGGTCCTCGCGAAACACCCCTTCGGTCACCTGCTCGAAGACATCGGCGTTGGTGGCGGCCAGCACCCGGCAATCCACCTGGATTTCACGCACGTCGCCGATGCGCCGGATGCGGTGGTTTTCCAGAAAGCGCAGCAGGCGCACCTGCATTTCCGCGGAAATATTGCCGATCTCGTCGAGAAAGAGTGTGCCCTGGTTGGCCTGTTCGATGAGCCCCTTCTTGTCCTTGACGGCATGGGTGAACGAGCCCTTGACGTGGCCAAAAAGCTCCGATTCGAGCAGCCCGGCCGGGGTCGAGCCGCAATCGACGGTGACCAGGGGGCCGTTTTTGCGGACGCTGCGGCGGTGGATGAGGTTGGCCACCAGCTCCTTGCCGGTGCCGGACTCGCCGAGGATGAGCACGTTGACGTCCCGGGAGGCCACCCGGTCGATCATCGTGGCCAGTTCGCGCATGGCCGGGCTTTTGCCCACAAGGCCCGACTCGGCCATGTCGGGCGCGGCGGGCTTTTCCACGCCGGCCGCCTTGGCGAAGACCTCGGCCACGCGGGAGAGCAGCTCCTGGCCGTCGAACGGCTTGGTCAGGTAGTCCACGGCCCCGTGCTTGATGGCCTCCACGGCGCCAGGGATGCTGCCGTGGGCGGTGAGGAAGATGATGGGCAGCTGCAGGCCGCGCCGTTCCATCTCCTCCTGCAGACGCATCCCGTCCATGCCGGGCATTCGGATATCGGAAATGACCAGACGCACCGGGCGCGTGGCCAGCACCTGCAGGGCCTCTTCCCCGTTCCCGGCGGTGATGACGTCATAGCCGGCCGAAACCAGCCGCACTTCCAGGACTTCCAGAATATGCGGATCGTCGTCGACGGCCAAAATGGTCTTTCGCGTCTGCGAGGCGTCTCTCATGGGCGATGTGTCGGGGCGTCGGGGCTCAATAGTTCGTCAGCCCTTTTTTCTTTTCCTGAATCTGCTGGTGAATGGTTTCCAAGGCCCGAACCTGCCGCTGGACGCTTTCACGCACGCTTTTTTCGCGTTCGGCCAGCTTCTTGGCGCATTCGCGTTCCAGGGCGGCCTTTTGCTCACGTAGCGCCGCCGCGGGTTTGAGCGTGCGCAGGGCGGGCAGCAGGAACCGGGGGTCTTCCCCGCTGCCGCCCGGAGGCGAGGACTCGAGCCAGGTATCGAGCAGGCGCATGGCGACGGTGACCTCGGCCTCGGTGGTGGCCTGGGACAGCCGCACGCCGGCCAGGGCGAACAGGGACTTCTGGCGCACGGCGGCGCTGGTATCGGTCTTGGAGGCGGTGCTCCAGATGGCCATGGCCCGCCGGACCTCCCCGGTATCGTAGGCGCAAACGCCCTGGTCGTAGAGGGTGTCGCGCCGGGAATCGCAGGCCGGCGAGGCCACGGGCGCAGGCGCGGCGACCGGCTTGGGCGGGGGTGGCGGCATTTTGGCGGCGCACCCGCACAACACAACGGCGCAACCAAGGACAGCGATGCGGCAAAGCAGACGGATTTTTCTCATTGATCAACCATGTCAGCCCGTTGTCCCGTCCACGGGAATGGTGAAATAAAAGGTGCATCCCTTGCCGGGCAGGCTCGACAACCAGATGTTTCCTCCGTGGGCCTCGACAATCGTCCTGGCGATGGACAGCCCCAGACCGATGCCGTCGGTCGTACGCTTGGTGCGCGCGCCACGGTAATATTTGTTGAAGACATGGGGCTGTTCCTCGACGGGAATGCCCGGCCCTTCATCGGTGATGCTGACAAGCAGCTTGCGTCCGCCGTCGGCCATTTCCAGGGCGACCAGCACGGTGCGTCCGACCGGGGAAAATTTCACCGCGTTGCCGACCAGGTTGTAGAGGGCCTGGCCGAGCAACTCCCGGTCTCCGACAACAGACACGATGTCCCGGCCGACGCGCGGCGTCAAGCGGATCTCCTTGGCTTCGGCGGCCGGCGTGGCCTTTTCCAGGGTTTCCCGCACGAGCTGTTCGGGATTGAAGGTGGCGGGATTGAGGTCCACGATCTGCGAGGACATGCTCGACACCTTGAGCAGGCTGGTGAGCATGGTGGAAATGCGTTGCAGCTCGTCGCTGGCAATGTCGAGAAAACGTTTTTGCCGCTCGTTGACCTCGCCGAGCACCCGTTCGCGCATGAGGTTGACGGACTCGCGGATGGAGGTCAGGGGCGTGCGGATCTCGTGGCTGACCATGTCGATGAAATCGGCCCGCATGCGCTCCTCTTCCTTGAGGCGGGCGGTCATGTCGTTAAACGCCCCGGCAAGCTCCCCCAGTTCGTCATTGGACAGCACGCGGATGGGGTCCAGGCGGCCGTCGCGGGTGTAGCCCCGGATGCCGCGCCGCAGTTCGCGCAAGGGTCGTCGCAGCGAATAGGTCAGGTAGAGGATGCCGAGCAGGCCCAGGCCGATGGACACGGCCAGTCCGGTCACGCCCCGGCTGACCGCCACCTCGCTGATGCGAAACAGCTCGCGCATCCCGGATTCCAGCACCCGCTCGTTGTCCTGGCGGGCCGTAACCACGATGCGCATCCATTTATTGAGTGTTTCCTGGGGAATCCAGGGTTCTCCGGAGAGTTCCCTGCCCTGGGCCAGATCGGGAAACGCGGCCCGGAACTCGGCGTGGAGCTCCTCCCACACGGAAAAGCTCTCGTAGCGGAACCACAGGATGCTCCAGATGGCGTTTTTATATTCGTTGAGGGCGGCCAGAAAATTCTTCTTGTACTCTTCCGAGTGCAATATCTCGTATTTTTTCTGGTTTTCCTCCATCGCCAGCAGGCTGTCCACCAGTCGCTGGGAAATGGTGAGCACCTCGAAACGCACCTTGACGATGTCGCGCGAGATGTTGACGGATTCCTTGATGTAGATCAGCAGGGTGGACGTCGTGAAATAGGCCACCACCGTGATGCCGATGTAGACCGCCAGCATCTTGAAGAGGAGGCCGTACTGCTTGATGGGCTTTCGGTACAGATACATACTGGTCGTCGGCCGTCCCCGGAGGGGACAAAAGGAGGTCTGACCGGAAAGGCCGGCCGCCACGCTGCCGCGAACCGAATTACTTGGCGGCGAAGATTTCCTGCTCGAGATAGTGGGGACGGCGGATATTGGTCAACACCAGCCGCTGGCTGCTCGTGGCGGTCAAAATGATCTTGCCGTAGCCGAGCAGGCCGCCAAAAAGCCCCGGTTCGCATTTGACGGACTCGATCTTGGCGATGTCCAGGGAAAAGGTGCCGAAAATCGCGTCGTCACACAGCAGGCGCTTGTCCGTGAGGCCAAGGCGCATGGTGAAAAAGGAGAACAGGCGGGTCAGCGCCAGCACGGTCAGCAGCAAAAAGAAGACGTAGCGAAACAGCCAGATCGCCGCGGAAATGATTTTCGGCAAAATCTTTTCCAGTTCTTCCGGGGTGTTGAACTGCAACATGCTATGCAGCGCCGGGCCGCTTGACCACACGATCAGCGCCAGGACGAACAAAACCACGGCCTTGGCCAGCACCACCCAGTGCTTGCCGGTTTTGTACCGGATATCCTCACCCTCGAACACGAGGCCGCTTAAGCTCATGATTCCCCCACATTTCCCTGGCGGCTGTCGATACGCGCCGCGCCGCGCCGGCAGACGCGGCGTCGCGACAATTGGTGGCCTTATCCGAAATCGCCGGTCAAGGCAAAGCCTTCCTCATGAACCCGGCCACCAGCGCCACAGGGCCAGGCCCCAGCCCGCAAGCGAAAGCCCCAGGGCCAGCACGCCAAACCCAAGCTGGCCGGCCATCCCCGGCCGGCCGCCCCGGCGCAGGCCCCGGCCGGCGGCAAGCCCCAGGGCCGTGCCGCACAAAAACCCGAAAAAATGCCCGGCCAGATCGATGCGGCCCGTATCCTCGGAGCCGGCCCCGAGCATGGCCAGCAGCATAAGCACCGCGCCGGCGGCCAGGGTCTTTTTCACCGGCACGACCGGATGGAACCCGGACAGGCGCACGCCGCCCAGCACGCCCAGGGCGCCAAAAACCGCCGTGGACGCCCCCAGGAAATACATGCCCGGCCCCTGGACAAGCGCCTTGCACGCGTTGCCGCCGATGCCGGCGCACACGGTCAGGGCAAAGCCCAGGCCAAGCCCTGTTTCCCGGCACAGCAGGCTCAAAAAAAGGACCGCGCAGGCGGCATTGCCGAAAAGGTGGGCCGGATCGGCATGAAGCCATAAGGCCGTCACCGCCCGCCACCACTGTCCGGCCAGCATGGCCGCCGAATCGCCGGCCCCGATGGCGCGCCAGGGCACGGGGCGGCCAAACAGGGTCACCCCGCCGAGCAGGAAGCCCCAGCAGCCCGCGACCAGCCCCATGACGGCCAGGACCGGCAGCGTCTCCGAGGGCCGGCGCGGCGTTGCCTCGGGATCGGGCAACACGACATTGGCCCGCTCCTCGGCATAGGCCGTCAGTTCGGCCAGGGCTTCGTCGGCCCGGCCGTGCGGTACGAGCAGCCGCCACCCGCTCCCCTGCCGCCGCAGCCTATGGGGCAGCCCCCGGGCCGTCAGCACGTAGGCCCACTCCCGGGCCCGGATCTCCGTGGCCGGGGCGAGGCTGCCGCCAAGCAGTTCCGCGGTCAGGTCGCGAACGGGCGCCTGCGACGGCCCGGCCACGTCGTCCGTGGGGACCGTGAACCCGTCATCCGTCATCGACCAGGCCTACCGCGCCAAAAAATCTTGAAAACCATGACATCCGGGCGACAGAATACGACAGACGGGCGACGATTCGCAACGTCGTTTGCCGCATCCCAAGGCGCCTCTTGCCGTTCGGCCGGCGATTTTGCTACAGCCCATGCCATGAACCGAGAACGCCGCCATTTTTACGCCACCTTCCTGCTCCTGATCCTGGTCGCCTCCCTGCTGCTGGCCTATATCGTGCTGCGCCCCTTCATCGACATCCTCATTATCGGCGTGGTGCTGGCGGCGCTTTTCCGGCCGGTGCACCGCTGGATCAGCGGCATGTGCGGCCCGCGGCCGACCCTGGCCGCCCTGCTGACCACGGGACTCATCTTCTTCTGCCTGATCATTCCGGTATTTCTGTTCCTGGGCGCGCTGCTGGCCCAGGGTGTCCAGTCGGTCAACGCCTTGCAGAGGCAGCTGGCGGCCACGGACTTCAACGCGCTGTTCAGCCACGAGGCCGTGGCCCCCTACCTCAATTGGATTCAGGAACATCTGCCCTTCCTGGACGTCAAGAAACTGGCCCTGCGCGCCGATCTGCTGTCCATTTCCAAAAACGCCGGCCAAGTGTTGCTCGACAGCGGCACGACCATCCTCGGCAACGTGTTCGTGCTGACCATGAACTTCGTCATCCTGATTTTCGTGTTGTTTTTCCTCATCCGCGACGGCGAGTCCATGTTGCAATACACGCGCTATCTGCTGCCGCTGTCCACGGATCAGGAAAACCGCATTTTCCGCCAGCTCGACGACGTGGCCAAGTCGGTCATCCTCGGGGCGTTCGTCATTGCCCTGGCCCAGGGCGCGGCCGGCGGGATCGGGCTGTTCATCGTCGGCATCCAGCCCTTTTTCTGGGGCTGTATGATGGGCTTCGCCTCGCTGATCCCGGTGGTCGGCACGGCCATCATCTGGCTGCCCGTGGCCCTTTACCTCATCCTGACCGGCCAGTGGCAATGGGGTGTCTTCCTCATCGGCTGGGGCGCCATCGTGGTGTCCAGCATCGACTCCGTCATCCGGCCGATTCTCATGCAGAACCGCTCGAAGATGTCCACCTTCTGGGTGTTCCTGTCCATCATCGGCGGCATCAAGTTCTTCGGGGCCCTCGGCATCCTCTACGGGCCGTTGGTGCTCGGGTTCGCCATGGTCATGCTTTCGCTTTACGGCGAGGACTACCGGCACATGCTCGAAGACCGCAATGTGGAAAAGCCAAACGACGCCGCGACCGTCCCTCCCGTGACCGGAGCCTAGGCAAGACCAAGGGAAGATGCCTCCGGCGGCCGGGAGGGAGGCCATCCTCTCCCGGCCCCTCCCAAAAGGGATGCGGGGCATGGAGACAAGCCCCAAAGCAAACCGCCGGGAAGGGTTCCCCTTCCCGGCGGACACGGCCCCTTTCGGGGCGAAATTTTTCTTTCTGACGTGATTCGCTCCAGCGTCGCCAAGCGACGCCGGCGGCCCCTTTGCAGCGCGATTGTTTGGAACAATCGCGCTGCAAGATAAAGGCTCCGCCGCCCGACGGCCGATGATCCGTCATCCCCCTTTCGGGAGAGTCCGGGAGGGGGATACTTCCCCCTCCCGGCCGCCGGGGCTTCTTCAGACGGGACAGTTGACCGCTTTGGTCGAATCGGGACCGGCCAGCGGGCGGAAACACTTCTTGCCGGCGCCGCAGACAGGACATTTCCAGTCATCGGGCAAATCCGCGAACGCCGTCCCCGGCGGGATCTTGCCCTTCCGATCCCCCTTGTCGGGATTGTAGATATACCCGCAGTTGGTGGTCTGGCACTGCCACATTTCCTCAGGCGCGGCCATGGTTCCTCCTTTTACGCTGTCGGCATCCCGACGCGACTGTTAGTCGACCTTGAAAAACGCCTTGGCCAGGGCCTGGCAGACCGGGCACTTGTCGGGAGCGCTCCCGGCGACGGTGTAGCCGCACACCGAGCAGACGTACCAATCCTTTTCGGGGTAGGCGGCGACGTCCTTGGCGGCTTCGGCGTACAGCTTGGCGTGCAGCTCCTCGACGGCGTTGGCGAAGGTGAAGCCGCGCTCGGCCGCCTTGTCGCCCTCGGCCTTGGCATCCTCGATCATGCCCGGGTACATGCTCTTGAACTCATGGGTTTCGCCGGCGATGGCATCCTGCAGGTTGGCGGCCGTGTCGCCAATGCCCTTCATGTTGCGCAGATGGGTGTGGGCGTGCACGGTTTCAGCGGCGGCAGCGGCCTTGAACAATTTGGCCACGCCCATGTGGCCTTCCTTCTCGGCCTGGGCGGCATAGGCGAGGTACTTGCGGTTGGCCTGGGATTCGCCGGCAAACGCTTCCTTGAGATCATTGAGAGTCTTGCTCATTTCCTGTTCACTCCTTTGTGGTTTTCAGCTGTTGCTGCAATTGCATGCGACCAAGACAGGCGCGGCACACGCCGCGAACCAGGATCTGGGCGTCGCGGACCTCGCCCCACTCGGCGATCGAGGGAGGCAGATCGGCCAGCCCGGCCCCTGGCATGGAAAAATCCTCGATGGCCCCGCACGATAAACACACCAAGTGATGATGCGGCTGCACATCGCCGTCGAAACGCCCCTCCTCACCGCCGGCCGGCACCCGGCTGACCAGTCCCCGTACCTCGAAAGCGGCCAGGGTGCGGTACACCGTGTCCAGGGATATGGCCGGAGCCTCGCGGCGCACCCGCCGCCAGACCATCTCGGCCGAGGGATGATCCTTGGCTGTGGTCATTGTCTTATACACCAAATAGCGCTGTGTGGTAAACTTCAGCCCGTTTTTGGCGAAAAGTTCTTTGAGGGCATCCATCGACATAGTTTTCATTCCTAGTTGCTGTTAATTCCTATTTAGAAAAATCCTCCCGGGGCGTCAACCCGTTTTCGAATTTTCCCCACAAAAAAATTCAGGCCCACCCGCCTGAAAATGTGAAAACGCCCGGGGCGCGGCAGCTCGCCACGCGCCCGGGCGCTTTCGCCATGCGGCGGACGCCGCCCTACTCCGCACCCACGCCGAGATAGTTGCGCAGTTGCTGCGCGGCATAGAGGGCCCTGGCCTTGGCGTCGGGAACGAACACCGAACCCAGCCAGCCGGCGGCAAAAGCGGCGGGCATGGATATCAGGGCCGGGTTTTTCCAGGGGAAAACCGGTGCGGCGTTGCCCAGGACATCCACCCACACCGTGGGTGACAGCACGATCAGCACCACGGACGTCACCGTGCCGACGGCAATGCTGGCCGTCGCCCCGAAAGTGCTCATGCCGCGCCAGAGGATGGACAGGAGCAGGGCCGGGAAGTTGGCGCTGGCCGCGATGGCGAAGGCCAGACCGACCATGAAGGCCACGTTCTGGCCCTTGAAAGCCAGCCCGAGTCCCATGGCCACGAGGCCGAGCCCCACGGTCGCCCACTTGGCCACCTGCACTTCCCGCGCCTCGGACGACCGGCCGGCCCGCAGCACGTTGCTGTAGAGGTCATGGGAAAGCGTGGTCGCGCCGGCCAGGGTGAGCCCGGCCACCACGGCCAGGATGGTGGCGAAGGCCACCGCCGCGATAAAGCCCAGGAAAACCGTGCCGCCCGTGACTTCGGCCAGAAGCAGCGCCGCCATGTTGCCGCCCTTGTCCATGGAGGCCACCATGTTTCGGCCCACGAGCACCATGGCGGCAAAGCCGATGATAAAGGTCAGGATGTAGAAGTAGCCGATAAGCCCCGTGGCGTAGAACACGGATTTGCGGGCCGTCTTGGCGTCGGGCACGGTGTAGAAGCGCATGAGGATATGCGGCAGCCCGGCCGTGCCGAACATGAGGGCGAGTCCCAGCGACAACGCGTCCAGAGGATTGGCGACAAGACCGCCGGGCGCGAGCACCGCGGCGCCGGAGGTCGTGGCCGCGGCGGCGAAAAGCGCCGACGGATCGAAGCCGAACCGGGCCAGGGCCATGACCACCATGGTCGTCGCCCCCCCGAGCAGCAGCATGGCCTTGATGATCTGCACCCAGGTGGTGGCCAACATGCCGCCAAAGAGCACATAGGCGATCATGACCCCGCCCACGGCCACAATGGCCGTTTCATACGGCAGCCCGAACATCATCTTGATGAGCGTGCCCGAGCCCACCATCTGGGCGATGAGGTAAAAGCACACCGTCAACAGCGAACCGACCGAGGCGGCGATGCGCACGGGCTTTTGCGACAGGCGGTACGCCACCACGTCGGCGAAGGTGTACTTGCCGAGGTTGCGCAGGGGCTCGGCCAGCAGGAACATGATGATGGGCCAACCCACGAGAAAACCAATGGAATAGATGAGGCCGTCGTAGCCCTTGAGCGAAACCAGGCCGGCAATGCCGAGAAACGAGGCCGCGGACATGTAATCCCCGGCCAGGGCCATGCCGTTTTGCCAGCCCGTGATGGAACGGCCGGCAGCGTAGAACTGCGAGGCGCTCCGGCTTTTTTTGGCCGCCAGCCAGGTAATGCCCAGCGTGACGGCGATGAAAAAGAGGAAAAACAGGATGGAGGTCGGATTGGGCTGTCCGATGCTGGTGGTGAAGGTGTTCATCCCCGGTCCTCCCGCATGGCGTCCTTGAGGGTGGTCACGGCCGCGTCGTGATCGTCATTGGCCCAGCGCACGTACAGTCCGGTGGCCAGCCAGGAGATGGCGATGACCCCAAGCCCCACGGGAATGCCAAGCGTCATGTGCTCGCCGATGGGTTGGGAAAACAGGTCCGGCCGAAAAGCCAGGATGCCGATGAAGCCGTAATAGACGGCCAGCATGAAGGCGGTCAGGGACAGCGAGACGGACCAGCGCCTGCGCACGAGAGCGGAAAATTGCCGGACATGGTTCGGGTCGGTGATGACTGCGTGCATGGGATGCTCCTTTTCGCCGGCGGTCGGCCGGGCCGTTGGCGTGCCGGACAACGAACATCGATGTCCGGGCTGGGGCGGTTGTAAACGGGCCACCCGGCCCGCGCCCGCGATATTCGGCGGACGGCGGACGCGAGCCCATGAAAGGGGAAAAAGCGCGGCACGCGCCGTTTGCCGTCTACCGGTCGGAAAGCGCCGTTCGCCGGGAAATGGTCGAAAACGGGGAAAGAGAAGAAATGCCTCCGGCGGCCGGGAGGGGGTCACCCC
>JAFABC010000161.1 GCA_023426275.1 Pseudomonadota bacterium
GGCTTTGCCTGGGCAACAATGCGCCGCCAAACGTTCGAAGTCCGACCAAACCGGGCAACCGCCCACCAGCTCCTTTCGGGAGAGTCCGGGAGGGGGTGACCCCCTCCCGGCCGCCGGAGGCATCTTCTAAAATTTGGCCAGGATCACGCTGAAGGCCTTGAACAAAAAAAGCACCGCATCGCCGACGGCGAGACCGATATTGATGATGGAAGTTTCGGTGGACAGCACCCGCATGGGCGTGCCGTCGTCCAGCACGCCGAGCACTTCGACGGTGATGCCCTTGTTGCGTATCTCGGTAATCCGACCGGAAAAACTGTTGCGTGTGCTGACGGCCTGACCTGTTTCGTTCATCCGCAACAGGACTTCTGTCGGCTTCACGATACCTGAAATCGTGTCACCGGCATCCACGGACAGAAAGTCAAAACTTTCCGTCGTGGTCACGGAAACAAGTTCCAAATTGCCGCGCAAGGCAATGATGATCTCCGTCAATAACTCCGTTCGTTGCACGGAGGCGATCCGGCCGCAAAATGTATTGACCGATCGATCCGCCACTGAACCCACAGCTTCATACATACGAAACAACCCATTGCTGTATTCCCGCACCACAGGCGTTGCCCACAAGAAACGACCACGCCGCATCCCCATGTCCGAAACTGCCTGCCTGCATAAAGGTGCGGCCCCGATAAATCAAGGAAAGAACCTGGTTCCATCTTCCGGGACGGCGTTTTGCGCAAGACATGGGCAGGTGAAAGGGAAAGCCCGAAGCGTGCAATCATTGCGCGCAATTTGTGTCTTTGCGCGCAAAAAAAACGTGCAACCACGCGGAAAAACGCGTCCCGGCAAGGTTCGCTTTCGTCATCCCCCGGCCAGGACTGGACGATTTCCCAGGGCACATCGCTTCGCCAATTGGCACGCGCCATGCTATGCTCGCCGACATGCAACGCACCAACACCATCTGCCCTTACTGCGGCGTGGGCTGCGCCCTGACCCTGCTGACCCGGGACGGCCGCATCGTGGGTGTCGAGCCCGGGCCGGAACCGTCGGTCAACCAGGGCGCGCTGTGCGCCAAGGGCCGCTACGGCTTCGACTTCGTGCACCACGCCGACCGGCTGCGCACGCCGCTTGTCCGCAAAAACGGCCGCCTCGAGCCGGCCTCCTGGGACGAGGCCCTTTCCCTGGTGGCCACCCGGCTGGCCGCCATCCGCGACGAACACGGCCCCGACGCCGTGGCCGGCCTCAGCAGCGCCCGCTGTACCAACGAGGAAAACTATCTTTTCCAGAAGCTTTTGCGCGCGGGGATCGGCACCAACAACATCGATCACTGCGCCCGGCTCTGACACGCCCCCACCGTGGCCGGTCTGGCCACATCGCTTGGCGCCGGCTCCATGACCAACTCCATCCGGGAGTTGTGGACCATGGGACCGGGCGACTGTGTCTGCGTCATCGGCTCCAACACCACCGAATGCCATCCCGTCATCGGCCTGGGCATGCTGGAGGCCAAGCGCCGGGGCGCGACGCTGCTCGTCGTCGATCCGCGCGAAATCGATCTGGCCCGGCAGGCCGACGTCTGGCTGCGGCTGCGCCCGGGCACGGACACCGCCCTGCTGGCCGCCATGGCCCGGGTGATCCTGGACGAAGGGCTGGTCGATCCCGAGGCCGTGGCCGCCGTGACCGAAGACTTCGAGGCCTTCCGCCAAAGTCTGGCCGCCTTCGATCCCGAGACCGTGGCCGGCATCGCCGAAGTGCCGGCCCGGGCCATCCGCGCGGCCGCCCGTCACATCGGCCGCGCCGCCAACGCCGCCTTCTACTACACCATGGGCGTCACCCAGCACACGGCCGGCACGAGCAACGTCCTGGCCGTGTCCGATCTGGCCCTGCTCACCGGCAACCTGGGCCGGCCCAGGACCGGGGTCAATCCCCTGCGCGGCCAGAATAACGTCCAGGGCAGCTGCGACATGGGCGCGCTGCCGAACGTCCTGACCGGCTACCGCCCCGTGACCGACGCCGCCGTGCGCGCAAGCTTCGAGCAAGCCTGGGGCGTGACCCTGCCGGCCGAAAAGGGGCTCACCGTCCCGGCCATGCTGACCGCCATCGAGGAAGACCGGCTGCGCGGCCTCTACGTTTTCGGCGAAAATCCCATGCGCAGCGACCCGGACATCAGCCACGTGGAACATTGCCTGCGGCATGTGGACTTTCTCGTGGTCCAGGACATTTTCCTGACCGAAACGGCGAAACTGGCCGACGTGGTCCTGCCCGGGGCGAGCTTCGCCGAAAAGGACGGCACCTTCAGCAGCACCGAGCGCCGGGTGCAGCGCATACGCCGGGCCGTGCCGCCGGTCGGCGACAGCCGGCCGGACTGGGAAATCCTGGCCGACCTGCTCGGCCGTCTGGGCCGGCCCGAACGCTACGCCACGCCCGAGGACGTGTTCGACGAGATGCGCCGCCTCACCCCGACCCACGCCGGCATCACCTACGAACGTCTGGAGGCCGGCGGCCTGCAATGGCCCTGCCCGGACGCCGCCCATCCCGGCACGCCCATCCTGCACGTGGGCGGCTGCATGCGCGGCCCGGGCAAATTCGCGCCCCTGACCCACCGCGAGCCGGCCGAACTCCCGGACGCCGCCTATCCCCTCACCCTGACCACCGGCCGGGTGGTGGCCCATTACCACACGGGCACCATGTCCCGGCGCTGTTTCGGACTGACCGGCACCTGGCCGGAAGAACGGGCGGAAATCCACCCCCGCGACGCCGCCGCCTTGGGCATCGCAGACGGCGACCTGATCGAGGTGCGCTCCCGGCGCGGCGCGGTCCGGGCCCGGGCCTGGGTCACGGCCCGGGTGCGGCCCGGCCTGGTCTTCATGACGTTTCACTTTTCGGAAAGCCCGGCCAACCGGCTGACCACATCCGCGGCCGATCCCGTCGCCGGCACGCCGCAGTTCAAGGTCTGCGCCGTGGCCGTGCGCAAACTCGACGAAACCGCGTCCGGCCCGTCCCCGGCCGACGACAAGGAATTGGCATGTCCTCACGCCTAAGCCCCTTCATCCTGGCCACGGCCGCCAAATGCCTCGGCTGCCGGGCCTGCGAGCTGGCCTGCGCCGCCGCCCACCTGCCGGGCGGCGTGAGTGTCGGCAGCCTGCGCGGCCCGCTGATCCCCCGGCTGTACCTCACCCGCGTGGCCGCCGTGCGCGTGCCGGTCGGCTGCCGCCACTGCGAGGACGCCCCCTGCGCGACCGTGTGCCCCAATGCGGCCATCCTGCGCACGGACCGGGGCGTGCTCGTGGACGCGGCCCGCTGCGTCGGCTGCAAGACCTGCATGGCCGCCTGCCCGGTCGGGGCCATGGAAATGGCCCCGGTGTGCCGGGACGGCCGGCCGGTCATGCGCCGCGTGCCCGACCCGGCCAACCCGGCCGATCCCGAGGCCACGGTGCTGGAACCGGCGCTTCTGGCCAGCAAGTGCGACCTGTGCCGCGACCGCGAAGCCGGCCCGGCCTGCGTGGCCGCCTGCCCCACCGGAGCGTTGGCCCTGATCGATCCGGCCGGACTCAAGCGCCGACGCAATCTCGAAGCCGCCCTGGCCCTGGCCGGCGCGGCCATGCAGCCCGGGGAGGCCCGGTCATGAGCACCACCCACGCCCCCGGCCCGGTTGTGGCCATCGACCAAACCCTGTGCACGGGCTGCCGGCGCTGCGCCGCCGTCTGCCCGGTCGGGGCCATCAGCGGCAATGACGGCGAACCGCAGCGCATCGACGCCGCCGTGTGCGTCCAGTGCGGCCAGTGCGTGCAGATCTGCGCCGCCTTTGCCTCGCCCTTCGACGACGCGCCCCGGGACCTGCCCGCCCTGCGCCGCGAGCGCGGCCTGCCGGGCAACGACGCCACGCCGCTTTTCGCCGCCCACACCCGAAACGAGGCCGGCCTCGTGGAGACGCTTCTGGCCGATCCGGCGCGCACGACCATGGTGCAGTGCGCCCCGGCCGTACGCGCCGCCATTGCCGAGGAATTCGGCCTGCCGGCCGGCGCGCTGACCCCGGGCCGGCTGGCCGCCGCCCTGCGCCGCCTGGGCTTTGCCGCCGTCTACGACACCGACTTCGCCGCCGACGTCACCATCATGGAGGAGTCGGCCGAGCTGCTCACCCGGCTCGAATCCGGCGACGCCCTGCCCATGTTCACCTCCTGCTGCCCGGGCTGGGTGCGCCATCTGGAAACGGCTTGGCCGGACCTGCTCCCCGGCCTGTCCTCGTGCAAATCACCCCAGCAGATGGCCGGCGCGCTCTTTAAGACCTATGGAGCCCAGCTTGCCGGCGTGGCCCCGGAAGCCGTGGCCAGCGTTTCGGTCATGCCCTGCACGGCCAAGAAATACGAGGCCGCCCGGCCGGAAATGCGGTCCAGCGGCAGTCGCGACGTGGACGCCGTGCTCACCGTGGCCGAGCTGGCCGCCCTGCTCCTGGCCCGGGGCATCGACCTGCCGGCCCTGCCCGAGGAAGCCTTTGACGAGCCCCTGGGACGCTCCTCCGGGGCCGGCGCCATCTTCGGCGCCTCCGGCGGCGTCATGGAAGCGGCCCTCCGTACGGCCGTGGCCGTGCTGACCGGGGACAAGGTGTCCGACAGCGGCGTGCGCTTCGAGGAAACCGCTCCGGGCGTGCGCCGGGCCGACGTCACCGTGGGCGACCGGACCGTGCGGGCCGTGGTCGTCTCCGGGCTGGCCAACGCCGTCCCGCTGCTGGAAGCGGTGCGCGCCGGCCGGGCCGATTTCGACTTCATGGAAGTGATGTGCTGCCCCGGCGGCTGCGTTGGCGGCGGCGGCCAGCCCAAGCTCCTGCCCGGCGTGGACGTGGCCGCGGCCCTGGCCGCCCGGCGCGAAAGCCTGCACCGCCACGACCGGGAGCTGCCCATCCGGGCCTCCCACGAAAACCCGGCCGTGATCCGTCTGTACGAAACGTTTCTGGGCAAGCCCCTTGGCGAGCGGTCCCACGCGCTGCTCCACACGGGCTACGGCGACGCCGCCGGGGAGCATGTCTGATGCACGCCTTCGTCCTGGCCGATCCGGCCCGCTGCATCGGCTGCCGCGCCTGCGAAATCGCCTGCGCCGCCGCCCACATGGAAGAGGACATGGCCCAGGCCATGGCCCTTGGCCTGCCCTTTGCCCCGCGCCTTTGCCTCATACGCGAATCCGGCGTGACCGCGCCCATCCAGTGCCGCCAATGCGAGGACGCGCCCTGCGCCGCCGTCTGTCCCACCGGGGCCGTGACCTCGGACGGCCGGGCCGTGGTCGTTGCGCCCGAGCGCTGCATCGGCTGCAAGGCCTGTCTGGCCGCCTGCCCGGTCGGGGCCATGCAGGTGGGCCGGCTGCCCGGGCATGGTGGCCACGTCCTGGCCCACAAATGCGACCTGTGCGCCACGGCCGCCGCCGCCCCGGCCTGCGTGGCCGTGTGCCCGGCCCAGGCGCTGACCCTGGTCACCCGGGACGGCCTGCGCCACGTCGCCGCCGCCCGGCGCGGCCGGCAGGCCGCCCAACTGGCGCGGGACGCGAAATAACGGCATGGAAAGACGATGACGCCACGCGACGCCATCTACCGGGCGGTGGTCGAGGACCAGTCCGAACTCATCCGCCGCTTCCGGCCGGACGGCCGGCTGACCTTCGTCAACGGCGCGCTGTGCCGCTTCTACGGCAAGACCCGCGAGGAGCTCGTCGGCACGCCGTTTCAGGATCTGCTGGCCCCGGCCGAACGCGAGGCCATCGTGGGGCAGGTATTCTCCCTGACGCCCGAACAGCCAGAAATCGTCACCGAGCCGACCTTCGTGCGGGCCGACGGCCGCACGGCCGTGGTCCAGTACGTCACCCGGGCCATCTTCGACGCAGCCGGGCAGGTGGTCGAATACCAGTCGGTCGGCCGCGACGTTACCGCCCAGCGCGAGGCCGAGGCCACCCTGGCCGAGGCGCGCCGGGCCATGGAAAAAGCCAGCCGGGTGACCACCCTGGCCGTCATCGGCGGCGGCATCGCCCACGAAATCAACCAGCCCTTAAGCGCCATCCGGCTGCTGGCCGCCTCGGCCCTGCTGCTCCAGGAACGGCCCGAACCGCCCCGGGACGAAGTCACCCGCATGTTGCGCGACATCGCCGCCCAGGTGGACCGCATCGACGCCATCGTCAACCACCTGCGCGAACACCTGCGCCACAACCAGGCCAGCCCGGGCGGGCCCTGCGACCTGGGCCGGGCCGCGCGCTCGGCCCTGTCCCTGGTCGGCGGCCAGCTGCGGGCCCGGGGCATCCGCCTGACCGAGGCCATCGCCCCGGACCTGCCCCTGGTCATGGGCGCGGCCATCCGCTTCGAGGAACTCGTGGCCAACCTGCTGGCCAACGCCATGCAGGCCCTGGAACCGGCCCCGCCACGTGGCGGGGAAATCGAACTGGCCATCGTCGCCGCCCCCCCGGACCGCGTGGTCCTGACCGTGGCCGACAACGGTCCGGGCTTCGATCCGGCCCTGGCCGAACACCTGTTCGAGCCGTTTTTCTCCACCAAACCGCCCGGCGCCTCCATGGGCCTTGGCCTGTCCATCGCCCGGACCATCGTCCAGGCGGCCGGCGGCTCCATCACGGCCAGCAACAGACCCGAAGGCGGCGCATGCCTGCGCGTGTCCCTGCCGACGGCGCAGCCGCCTGGAGTCGGGGCATGATCGGGCGGGGAGAAGGGAAGATGCCTCCGGCGGCCGGGAGGGGGATAGTCCCCCTCCCGGACCCTCCCGAAAGGGGGAGACGAAGTTTGGTCGATCGGACGTCTGGTGGCGGGCCTGTGCCTGTTTGGTTGTGCGATTTCCCCCTGGCAAAGCC
>JAFABC010000162.1 GCA_023426275.1 Pseudomonadota bacterium
CATCATGCCCCCCGGCCGCCGGAGGCCTCTTCCCCGCCTCATTTCCTGGAGGAACCCACCATCATGTCGCGCCGTTTTGTCTGCCTGCCGTTCGTGTTGTTCTGTCTGCTGCTCGCGGCCACCGCCGTTGCCGGGCCGCTGCCGCCCGAGGCCCGGCGGGACCTGTCCGTGCTGGCCGCGGCCTATCCCGGCCTGATCACGGCCATCGAAACCGATCCGGCCGGCCGCATCACCGTCGTGCTGCGCGACGGCGCGCGCGTGCCCTATGACGACGGCCGGCCCCGGCCGACCGAGCAGGACGCCCTGGCCCATCCGGACATCAAGACCATGCTGGCCCATCCGGACATCAAGACCATGCTGGCCCAGCCCTATCCCCTCGGCCCGGTGACGGCCGAGCCGCCCTTGTGGTTTTCCCCGGGCCGACGCCGGGTGCAGGCGGTGTTTTTGGCCCTGTACGGCCACAACGAAGCCGAGGTCCGGGCCAATACCCGGCAGGTGCGCTTTTTCGGCCGTTCGGTGGCCTTCAACACCCGCTACGGCGCGGCCGACGCCATGGGCCGGGTGGCGGCCAATCTGGAGCGGCTCGCCGCCGCCGACCCGCGCATCAAGACGTTCCTGCTGCCGGTTTCCGGCGGTGTGGTCTGGCGGGTCATCGCCGGCACCGACCGCCTGTCGGTCCACTCCTTCGCCGCCGCCGTGGACGTGCGGCCGCGCGGCAACCCCTACTGGCGCAATCTGCCCCGGGGCACGAATATCCTAGCCCGGCGGCAGGCCTTTCCGCCAACCGTGGTCGCGGCCTTTGAACAGGAAGGCTTTATCTGGGGCGGCAAGTGGGCCGAGTTCGACCTCATGCACTTCGAATACCGCCCGGAGCTGGTGCTGCTCGCCCGGCTGGCCCGGGGCGAATCCGTGCCGCTGGCCCCCATCGACGCGCTGGTGCGCCCGGCGCGCTAGGCCGCGTCGCCGTGCCGATCTCATAAAATTCGTAAGACAAGATGCATACGATTTTTTAATTCATATCCCTAACTTCTTCCGGGCAACTTGCACCGTAACACCCTTGAATCACGTGAAAATTCTGACAAACCCCATTGACGTCACTGGCAAGGCGTGATTTACTGGCGCAGGGAACACGAACTCCGGCAGGCCGGTTTGGATAATCCGCAAAGGAAGACAGTGGGTCGCCCGGCGGGTCCGGACGGCTCCTGTACTGGCGATGCGAGGGTTGGAGGCGACAGGCCCGGGCCATCGATGCCGATGCCCGCGCGCATGTCCTTTTGAAAACAAAGGAGGACGTTTATGAACTTTTCCGTGGGCCTTGGCAGGGATGATGCGGAAAAACGGCTTGAGCAAAACGGCGTCTCCCGCCGCGACTTCATGAAATTCTGCGCCACGGTGGCGGCTGCCATGGGCATGGGACCGGCGTTCGCGCCGAAAGTGGCCCATGCGCTCACGGCCAAACACCGCCCCTCCGTCGTGTGGCTGCACAACGCCGAGTGCACCGGCTGCACCGAAGCGGCCCTGCGCACGATCAAACCCTATATCGACTCCCTGATCCTGGACACCATCTCCCTGGACTACCAGGAGACCATCATGGCCGCCGCCGGCGAAGCCGCCGAAGGCGCGCTGCACAAGGCCGTGGAATCCCCCGACGGCTACTACCTCGTGGTCGAGGGCGGTCTGCCCATGGCCGACGGCGGGCAGTGGGGCATGGTTTCCGGCCACCCCATGGCGGAAACCACCAAGAAACTGGCCCCCAAGGCCAAGGGCGTCATCTGCATCGGCACCTGCTCCTGCTACGGCGGCATCCAGAAAGCCAAGCCGAATCCCAGCGAAGCCAAGGGCGTGTCCGAAGCCCTCGGCATCAAGACCATCAACATCGCCGGCTGTCCGCCCAACCCCATCAACTTCGTCGGCGCCGTGGTCCACGTCCTGGAAAAGGGCATCCCCGAACTCGACGAGAACGGCCGGCCCAACATGTTCTACGGCGAGCTGGTGCACGACAACTGCCCGCGCCTGAAGCATTTCGAGAATTCCGAATTCGCTCCCTCCTTTGACTCCGAAGAAGCCAAGAAGGGCTACTGCCTCTACGAACTCGGCTGCAAGGGCCCCGTTACTTACAACAACTGCCCGAAGGTGCTGTTTAATCAGGTCAACTGGCCCGTCCAGGCCGGCCACCCCTGCCTTGGCTGCAGCGAGCCGGATTTCTGGGACACCATGACCCCGTTCTACGAACAGGGCTAATCGCGCCCCGCGTCGAAACGGCCAGCAACCAGGACACTTTTAAACCGCACCGAACGTTTCGTGACGGAGGAAGCACATGGCTGAGAGCAAACCCACGCCGCAATCCACCTTCACCGGCCCTATCGTGGTCGACCCCATCACCCGGATTGAAGGACACTTGCGGATCATGGTCGAGGTGGAAAACGGCAAGGTCAAGGACGCCTGGAGTTCGTCCCAGCTGTTCCGCGGCCTGGAAATCATCCTCAAAGGCCGCGATCCCCGCGACGCCCAGCACTTCACCCAGCGCGCCTGCGGCGTGTGCACCTACGTGCACGCCCTGGCCTCGACCCGCTGCGTCGACGACGCCGTCAAGGTCAATATCCCCGGCAACGCCCGCATGATGCGCAATCTGGTCATGGCCTCCCAGTATCTCCATGACCACATCGTCCACTTCTATCACCTCCACGCCCTGGACTGGGTGGACGTGACCAACGCCCTGAAGGCCGATCCGCAGAAGGCCGCCAAGCTGGCCGCCTCCATCGCCCCGGCCCGTCCCGGCAACTCCGCCGAGACCCTCAAGGCCGTCCAGGACAAGCTGAAAGCCTTCGTCGAGTCCGGACAGCTCGGCATCTTCACCAACGCCTACTTCCTCGGCGGCCACAAGGCCTACTATCTGCCGCCCGAGGTCGATCTCATCGCCACCGCCCACTACCTGGAAGCCCTGCACCTCCAGGTCAAGGCGGCCAGCGCCATGGCCGTGCTCGGCGGCAAGAACCCCCACACCCAGTTCACGGTCGTGGGCGGCTGCTCCAACTACCAGGCCATGACCAAGGATCCCCTGGCCAACTACCTGGCCCTGACCAAGGAAGTCTGCAAGTTCGTCAACGACGTCTACATTCCCGACCTGCTGGCCGTGGCCGGCTTCTACAAGGACTGGGGCGGCATCGGCGGCACGAGCAACTACATGGCCTTCGGCGAATTCGCCACCGACGAAAGCTCGCCCGAGAAGCACATGGCCTCGTCCTACTTCCCGGCCGGCGTCATCATGGGCCGCGATCTCGGCAAGGTCGGCAACGTCGACCTCGGCGCCATCTACGAGGACGTCAAGTACTCCTGGTACAAGCCCGGCGGCGACGGCCTGCATCCCTATGACGGCGTCACCGATCCCAAGTACACCAAGCTCGACGACAAGGACCACTACTCCTGGATGAAGGCCCCCCGCTACAAGGGCAACGCCATGGAGGTCGGTCCCCTGGCCCGCACCTTCATCGCCTACGCCAAGGGCCAGCCCGACTTCAAGAAGGTCGTGGACATGGTCCTCGGCAAGCTGTCCGTGCCGGCCACGGCCCTGCATTCGACGCTCGGCCGCACCGCCGCCCGCGGCATCGAGACCGCCATCGTCGCGGCCAACATGGAAAAGTGGATTCAGGAATTCGCCGACAGCTCGGCCAAGGACAACACCCTGTGCGCCAAGTGGGAGATGCCCGAGGAATCCAAGGGCGTTGGTCTGGCCGATGCCCCGCGTGGCGCCCTGTCCCACTGGATCCGCATCAAGGACAAGAAGATCGACAACTTCCAGCTCGTCGTGCCCTCCACCTGGAACCTCGGACCCCGGGGCGCCAAGGGCGACAAGAGCCCGGTCGAGGAAGCGCTCATCGGCACGCCCATCGCCGATCCCAAGCGCCCGGTCGAGATTCTGCGCACGGTCCACGCCTTCGACCCCTGCATCGCCTGCGGCGTGCACGTCATCGAGCCCGAGACCAACGAGATCCTCAAGTTCAAGGTTTGCTAGCGACGGCAACGTCATTCATACTGAAGAACCCGGCTTCGGCCGGGTTCTTCGTTTCTTCAAGGAGGTCGCATGTCCGATTCCCCCCGCAAGATCCTCATCCTTGGCGTGGGCAACATCCTCTACACCGATGAAGGCGTCGGCGTGCGGGCGGTGGAACGCCTCCTTGCTTCCTACGACTTTTCCGACAACGTCACGCTCATGGACGGCGGCAACCTGGGGATGCGGCTCATGCAGCCGCTCATGGACGCCGATTTCTGCATCGTGCTCGACGCCGTGCTCGGCGGCGACGCCCCGGGCACCATCTACCGCCTGACCGGCGAGGATCTGCGCAAGTCCCTGGCCTTCAAGGACTCCATGCACCAGTCCGATCTGGTCGACACGCTGCTGTACTGCGAATTGATCGGCAGCCGCCCGGACACCGTGGTCATCGGCATGGAACCCGTCGACATCCAGAACATGAGCGTGGAACTGTCTCCGGCCATCGCCGCGCGCGTCCCGGCCATGATCGACATCGCCCTCAAGGAACTGACCACCCAGGGCGGCACGGCCACGCCCAAAAGCGAGTAAAGACGCCTCCGGCGGCCGAGGGGCATGATGCCCCCCGGCCCCCCTCGATAGTTCTTTGTGCGGCGCGAAGCGACGCTGGCGCACTTGGCGGCGCATTTTTGCCCAGGCAAAGCC
>JAFABC010000164.1 GCA_023426275.1 Pseudomonadota bacterium
GGCTTTGCCTGGGCAAAAATGCGCCGCCAAAGTGCGCCAGCGTCGCTTCGCGCCGCGTAAAGAACTATCGAGGGGGTCCGGGGGGCATCATGCCCCCCGGCCGCCGGAGGCATCTTCTCCTCCCCCGGTGTTTCCCATAAAAAAAGCCGCGTCCGGTTGGGCGCGGCTTTTTTGGTGGCGCAGGGGCCGGTTAATCGCGTTCGACGTAGGGATGGCACTCCACGGTCAGGTGCTTTTTGAAATGCTTTTTGAGCACCAGGGACTTGCAGGACTGGCACTGGAAGGTTACGAGTCCTCCCAGGTTGGCGTTTCGTAAGCGGAATTTGCGCGGCTCGTCTTGTTGCCAGTTCGGTGTGGACGCGCCGCAGTGTTCGCAGGAAACGTCGTAATCCGGCGGATAGGTGAAGTCCCAATAGGCCAGCAGCGTCTCCCATTCCTTTATGGGTTCCGGGCGTTGTTCCGGTTCGGGACGGCAGCCCGGGTCCACTTGGACGAGGGCTCTTTCGATGGCCGGCAGCACCTTGTCCTTGACGCGGCTCCAGAGTTCGGGGCTCAGCAGCACGCCGCGCGGCGCGCCGGCGGCATCGAAGAGTTCCAGGAAATGCGATGAAATCGGGGGCACGGTCGGCTCCTTGCTTGACGGTCGGCGCGGATGCGCGGGACGGGAATTGTTCCTTTGTTGGCCGGGCGATGATGATCCCGGGGTGTTGATGCCGTCAAGGGGGGCCGCGACAGCCGCCGCCGGATGCAGGAAAAAGGACGATCGACGCGTGCGGGAGAGCCGTCGCCGACACTCCCGCGAGGCGTGAAAAGAAAAGGCGGATATATGGCGCAGGCGCAAAAGGGGCTGGGCAGGGGGTTGGAAGTCCTGCTTGGCGGCTACCGCGAGGAAGCGGCGGCCACCACGTCGGAAGGGGCGGCCGCGCGGACGTTGCCCATCGCGGCGATACGGGCCAATCCGGATCAGCCCAGACGGGCCTTCGATCCGCAGGCCTTGGCGGAATTGGCGGATTCCATCCGCGAACAGGGGCTGTTGCAGCCGGTGCTCGTGCGGCCGGTCCAGGCCGGCCAGGGCATCACCCACGAGATCGTGGCCGGCGAGCGCCGCTGGCGCGCCGCGGCCAAGGCCGGGCTGCGGGACATTCCGGTCATCATCAAAGAGGTCGACGAGGAACAGGGGCTGGCCCTGGCCATGGTGGAGAACCTCCAGCGCGAGGACCTGAACCCCATGGAAGAGGCGGCCGGCTATCACCTGCTGGCTAGTCGCTTCGGCCTCAGCCAGGAAGCCCTGGCCCGGACGGTGGGCAAGAGCCGGCCGGCCGTGGCCAATGCCCTGCGGCTGTTGCAACTGCCCGAGGCCATGCAGGCCGATCTCGGCGAAGGCCGGATCACGGCCGGCCATGCCCGGGCGCTGCTGTCGGTGGCCGATCCCGCCCTGCGCGAGGCGTTGTGGCAGCGCATCCTCGAACAGGAGCTCAGCGTCCGCGAGGCCGAGGACACGGCCGCGTACATCAAGGCCCACGGCGTGTTGCCGGATGCGGCCGCGAATTTCAGGAAAAAGGTCGCCCGCAAGGAGCGCGGCAAGCACGCGCCCGATCCGTTCTTGCGCGATATCGCCGGCTCGCTGACCCAGCGCATCGGCGTCATGGCCCGGACCTCGGGGACGCCGGATCACGGCCGGATCACCTTCCAGTACAGTTCCCGACGCGAACTGGAGGGGCTTCTCGCCCACTTCGGTCTGGAGGCGTCGACGGCGTCGGATGCGGACCACGAATAATCGGGCGCCGGAACACGGCGCGGGAGTTGGAGCCAAAAGGCCGGGTGCACGGTGAGCGAGACGCAGGATTCGCAGAAAAAAACATGGGCGGTCCGCAGCGGGGATGCGCCGGGGTTGATTCTCATGGACGGGGAAATTGATTTTTCCGTCACCCCCAAGGTGCGCGAGGCCCTGCTGCAACTGGTCGGGGACAGCCCCCGGGACATTGTGCTGGATTTGTCTGGCCTGGATTATATCGACAGCTCCGGGCTGGCGTTGCTCCTCGAACTTCGCCGGCAATTGGTCGACACCGGACGCAGCGTGCGCATCCGGGCCATCACGTCGCAGGTGCGAAAGCTCTTCAATCTGACGCAGCTGGGCGACCTCTTCGATCTGCCCGAACAGGGCTAGGCAAAAGCCATGGCCAGGGGGGAAAGCGAATCCGGCATGTTGGTCTGGCTGGTGATGCGCCTTTTCGGCTGCATCCTCATGGCCTTCCAGCCCTGGCGGCGGGTCAAGGTCTACCAGCGGTCGCGCTTGTGGACCCATATGGCCTGGATCGGCGCGGATTCGCTGCCCATCATCAGCATCATCTCGGCCTGCGTCGGCATCATCCTGGCCCTGCAATCGGCCACCCAGCTGGAAAAGGTCGGGGCGCTCAGCTACGTGGCCAACCTGGTCGGCTTTTCCATCGCCACGGAGCTGGGTCCCCTGCTCACCTGCCTGATCCTGGCCGGTCGGGCCGGGGCGGCCTTTACCGCCGAAATCGCCACCATGCGCATTGCCGAGGAAATCGACGCCCTGGAAGTCATGGGCATCGATCCCGTCCGGTTCCTCGTCTGGCCGAAGTTTGAGGCCATGTGCCTCATGGCCCCCCTGCTCACCCTGTGGGGCGATTGCGTGGGCATTGCCGCCGGCGGCATCTTTTCCACCCTGGCCCTTGGCATCTCGGGCAAGGCCTATTTTCTGCAAACCGCCAACTTCCTGACCATGCGCGACATCCTGTCCGGGCTGGTCAAGAGCGCCGGCTTCGGCGTCACCATCACCATCGTGTCCTGCTGGCAGGGATTCCTGGCCAGGGAAGGCGCGGCCGATGTGGGCCGGCGCACCACCAAGGCCGTGGTGCAATCCATTTTTCTGATGATACTTTTGGATTTGTTTTTTACGGCGCTCAATTATATCTTCCGGTAAAACGGGAGGATCGTGGTGGCTGGCCGTCTGGAATCGCCGGAAATCGCCTTGAAGGGGGTCAGTGTGGGCTATGGGGACCGCGTGGTGCTCTCCGACGTGGAAACGGTGCTTCCCGGCGGCAGGATCAGTGTGATCCTCGGCGGGTCGGGCTGCGGCAAGTCCACGCTGTTGCGCAACATCATCGGTCTGGTGCCCATCAAGTCCGGCAGGATCATCCTGGACGGCCGGGATATGGACTCCTTGAACGCGGCCGAACGCCTGGAGGTGCGGCAGCGCATGGGCGTGCTGTTCCAGGATGGCGCCCTGCTCGGCTCCATGCGCCTGGGCGAGAACATCGCCCTGCCGCTTCGCGAACACACGGACCTGACGGATTCGCTGATCGAAGAGGTCGTGCGCCTCAAGCTCAAACTGGTGGGGCTGGCGGAGTTCATGGACTATTTCCCCGGCGAGCTTTCCGGGGGCATGCGCAAGCGGGCCGGACTGGCCCGGGCCATGGCCCTCGATCCGGCCATTCTGCTGTGCGACGAACCCACGTCCGGCCTGGACCCGGTCACCGCCGCCGACATGGACCAGCTCGTGCTGGAACTGAAATCCACCTTTGATATGACCATTGTGGTGGTCACCCACGATCTGGCCAGCCTGTACGCCATCGCCGACCACGTGGTGGTGCTCAACGCCGGGCGGATGCTGTTCGAAGGCACCCTGCCCGCCCTGGCCGCCTGCGACGATCCGTTCATTCACCAGTTTTTGAACCGGCTGCCGTCCCGGGAAAGCAAGGTGCTCGGGGAACCCTGGCCCCAACGCATGAAACGACGGCGGGAAACCGCGCAGGCGCGAAGCGCCGGGGGGGATGGCTGATGCTGTCGGCAAAGGCCGCCAAGGCCGATTACATCAAAGCCTATGGCACGCTGTTTCTCGGGTTGTGCGTGCTCGGGGTTTTCATGGTGGTGCTGGGCGGTAACTGGTTCTGGGTCAAATACGACAAGTACAATATTTCCTTCACCACCATCAAAGACCTGAGCCCCGGGAGAACGGTCAAGTACGCCGGGCTCGACATCGGCCGGGTCGAGGCCATCGATCTCGATCCCACCGATCCCCGGCGCATTGCCGTGCGCATCGGTATCCGCGAGGGCTTTCCGCTCTACGACGGCACCGTGGCCCGCATTGCCCAGAAGGGGCTGGTGGGCGATTATTATGTGTTGCTGGAGCTTCGCGGCAAGCCCGGGCCGCGGTTGCAGCCCGGGGCCACCCTGCCCTCCATCGAGACCATGGACATGCAGGAGCTGGCGGCCAAGGCCGGCGATCTGCTGGACAGCATCCAGCCCAAGATCAACGAGATCGCCGACAACATTTCCAAGCTTTTTACCGAGGAGAACACGGAATCGTTGCGCAAGGCCCTGGAAGGCACGCCGCTGCTCGTGGCCGACCTGCGCCGGGCGGCCAATGACTTTCGGGAGAACTGGGACAAGCTGTCCAGCAAGGGCGGCAAGGCCGCCGACCGGCTGGACAAGACGCTTGCCCGCCTGGACAGGGCCGTGGGGTCCATCGAGGGCGAACTGCGCGCCACCTTGCAAAATTTCCGCAAGCAGGCCGACAGTGTCGGCGGGCTGGTCGGGGATGTGCACCAGAGTTTCAACTACGACCAGGAAGAGCTGGAAACCATACTCAAAAACCTCAACCGGACGAGCCGGGAGATCAGGGACCTTGCGGGCCGCCTGCGGGAACGGCCGTGGGAGCTGCTCCGGCCGCCATCGGGAAGATGATCATGCGTTTGACTTCGTTGTGCGTCAAAGGCCTCGCCGGTCTGGTCCTCGCGGCCAGTCTGGCCGGTTGCTTCGGCAAGCCCCCTCCCCCGCAGCGCTACCTGCGCGTCGATCTGGCCGAGGGGCCGTGCCCGGGGCAGAACAGCCAGCAGCATCGGCTGCCGCTGGGGTTCAAGACGTTGACCGCCTTGGACAACCTGGACCGGACCGCCGTGCTGACCGCCCGGGACCAGGTGCTGACGGCCAGCCTGGAATACTACTGGGAAGGCGCGCCGCAGGATGTCGTGGGACGGGCGCTGCGCCAGGGCATCGAGTGCGAATCCCGCACCCTGACGCCTGTCGATTACCAGCCGCGCGTGCTGCACGACGCCGTGCTGTCCGGGCAGGTCACGGCCTTCAATGTCGAGGAAACCGACGGCGGCCGGTTCGTGGTGTCCGTGCATCTGGACCTGTGGACCAAAAATCTGGGCGCGCGTGTCTCCTCGGGTGACTTCAACGCCTATTATCCCCTGGACAACTTCAACGGGGACACCATTGCCAAGGCCGCGTCCAACGCCCTGGGCCGCATCGTGCCCAAGGTGGTGGAGTGGCTGGACAGCGCGGAACCCCGCCTGGAGCAGGCCAGACAACGACGACAGTAAGGGGGTGGGCCATGTTGCAGGCCGTCGCCATTATTGCCGAACAGCGCATTGAGGAAGCCATGCGGCGCGGAGAGTTCGAGAATCTGGAAGGTCGTGGAAAGAAGATCTGCTACGAGGATGATTCCATGATCCCCGAGGATCTGCGCATGGCTTACAAGATTCTCAAGAACGCGGGGTTCGTGCCCGAGGAGCTTCGGGAGCAAAAAGAGATTGTCACGGCCGCGGAACTGCTGGCCGCGGCTACGGACGAGCAGGAACGCTACCGGCAGATGCAAAAGCTCAACGTGCTCATCATGAAGGCCAATGCCCGGCGGCGGCGGCCCGTCCACCTGGAGCATGACGACGCGTATTACCAAAGGGTGGTGGAAAAGGTGACGGTCCGCGAATGGTCGTCCCGGTCAGGAGAAGACGCCTCCGGCGGCCGGGGGGCATGACAGCCCCCCCCGGACCCCCTCGATAGTTCTTTGCGCGGCGCGAAGCGACGCTGGCGCACCC
>JAFABC010000175.1 GCA_023426275.1 Pseudomonadota bacterium
GGCTTTGCCTGGGCAAAAATGCGCCACCAAGCGTTCGAGGCCACCAGACACCAAACCACCCGGCCAACAAAATATCCGCCCCCTTTCGGGAGAGTCCGAGAGGGGCAGTGCCCCTCTCGGCCGCCGGAGGCATCTTCTCGCGCCGAAGGCATCTTGCCGCTCAAGAAGCTTGCCGTTATTATGCACAGAACACGGTTGGAAGGGTGACCGCCGGAGGGAGAGGCGTGGCGCGCGTCAATATCGATGATCTGCAAACCGGCATGGTGCTGGCGGGCGACGTGCTCGGAAAAAACGGCCGGCTGCTGCTGGCCGGGGGCACGGTGCTGGAGCCGCGTCATCTGCGGGTGCTGCGCATCTGGGGCGCAAGCGAGGTGGCCGTTGCCGAGGCTGTCTCCGGGCCGGCCGCGGCGCTTTCCCCCGCCGGTTTGGAGGGGGAGGGTGATCGCTACGCGGCCGCGCGCGCGTTTCTGGAGCCCCGCTTCGCCATTGCCGATCGCACCCAGCCGGCCATGGCGGCCCTGTTCGACGCCTGTTTGCGCGAATTGGCGGAAAGCGAGGCCTGCCTGCTGCCCCCCACGCCGCCCGAGGCCTCCGGGGCGGCCGCGTTGCCGCCGGACGCGCCGGCCGACGTGCCGGCCGATCCCGGGACGCTCGTGACCGACGATCCTTCCCTGGCCAGTTTTCCGGACATCTATTTCCGTCTCAGGGACGCCATCGACGATCCCCGGACCTCGGCCGGCCAGATCGCCGACATCATCGGCACCGATCCCGGCCTGGCGGCGACCCTGCTGCGTCTGGCCAACAGCCCTTTTTACGGCCTGTCCCGGCCCATCGATTCCCTGGCCCGGGGCGTGCTGCTCATCGGGGCCGGGGAACTGGCCCAGCTGGCCCTGGGCGTGTCCGTGGTGGAGCGCTTCCGCGACATCCCCTCCGGCTGCCTGAACATGCGCCAGACCTGGGAGCACGCCGTGGGCTGCGGCGCCCTGGCCAGGATTTTGGCCGCCCACATCGGCGGCCTTCCCCAGGAACAGCTGTTCGTGGCCGGTCTGTTGCACGACCTGGGCCGGCTGGTGCTCATGCGCCGTCTGCCGCGCCACATGGCCCGGGCCATCGCCCTGGCCCGGGAGCGGCGCACGCCGCTGGCAACGGCCGAACGGGCTGTTTTCGGCTATGACCACGCCGCCGTGGGCCGCACCCTGCTCGCGCACTGGCGTCTGCCCCCGGCGCTGGCCGTCGCCGTCGGCGGCCATCATGGCGGTCCGGACACCGCCCTGGACGCGGCCATCGTGCACGTGGCCGACGTGATGACCGTGGCCGCCGGTTTTGGCAGCAACGGTTCTCCTCTGGTGCCGCCCCTGGCGGAGACGGCCTGGACGGCCCTCGGCCTGGAACCGGGGCTGGTGCCCGTGGTGCTGTCCCAGGCCAGACGGCAGGTGGGCGACATCGTTTCCTCCCTGCTCGGATGACCGCCATGGACGACGAGGCGCGGCTGCGATTTCTCACCGCCCGGGTGGAGAGCCTGACCCGGGAAAAGGAAGAAGCCCTGACCGCCTTGGAAGCGGCCGCCGGGCTGGGCCATTTCGACGCCGCCTATTCCCGTCTGGAGAACCCGGAACCCATTTTGCGCGACATTGCCGGCCGCGCCCGGGATTTGCTGCCGTTTCGCGCCGTGGCCCTGTATCTGGTCGACGAGGAAACCCAGGACATGGTCCTGTCCCACGCCGCCGGCGAGCAGGAGGGCTTCGATCCCGAGGCCGAGATCGACGCGCTTATTGGCGACCATTCCTTTTCCCTGGCCCTGGGTCAGCCGGGGCCGTCGTTTTTCGTCGCCCGGCACGGCGGCGGGCGGCTCATGCTGCACCGGCTGGCCACGCCGTCGCGGGTGCGGGGCATGTTTCTCGGCCTGTTCGAGGCCGGGGGCAGGCCGGCCTCGGATACGGCCCTGGCCCTGGTGAGCGTGCTGCTCAACGCCGGTGCGGCGGCCCTGGAGAGCTATTTCCTGTATCGCCACCTGTCGGCCGTCAACCAGGGGCTCGAACGCAAGGTCGCCGCGCGCACGGCCCAGTTACGCCGCGCCTATGACGAACTGCGCGTCATCCTGGATTCCGTGCCGGCCGGGGTGGTGGTCATCGACCCGGAAGCGCACCGGGTCCTCAATATCAACGCCGCCGGCGCGGCCATGCTCGGCCTGGAGCGCGAAAGCGTGATCGGCCGGAGCTGCTTCGACTGCTTTTGCTCGGACCGCAACGGCAAGTGCCCCATGGTGGAAGGGGGGCAGCGGGTTGCCAGCCTGGAACGGAACATCCGCGACGCCTCGGGCCGGGAAATTCCCATCCTCAAACACGCCGTGTGGGCCTCCCTGGTCGGGCGGGCCTGCATTCTCGAAAGCTTCGTGGACATTTCCGAGCAGAAAAAGCTCGAATCCCTGCGCGAGGACGTGGAGCGCATGACCCGCCACGATCTCAAGGCCCCGCTGACCGGCATCATCGGCCTGCCCGACGTGCTCATGGGCCAGGACGGCCTGTCCGAGGATCAGCGCGGGTTGTTGGCCCTGATCAAGGAATCCGGCCTGCGGATGCTCGACATGATCAACCTGTCCCTCGATCTGTATAAGATGGAGGCCGGCACCTACGTCCTCGATCCCCGTCCGGTGGAGGTCTGCCGGGTGCTCGAAAACGTCATGTCCGATCTGCGTCCCCACGCCCGGTGCAAGGGCGTCGTTTTCCGGTGCGAAACCGACGGCGGTCCGGGATTGCGCGGTCCGGTCGTGGCGCTTGGCGAAGAACTGCTTTTTTTCTCGCTTTTCTCCAACCTGCTGAAAAACGCCGTGGAGGCCTCGCCCCAGGAGGGCGAGGTCGTCGTCTCGCTGCTCGGGCGCGACCGCGTCTGGATCGTCCTGCACAACGCCGGGGCCGTGCCCCGGGACATCCGGAACACGTTTTTCGACAAGTACGTCACCAGCGGCAAGAGCGGCGGCACCGGCCTTGGCAGCTATAGCGCCCGGCTCATCGTCCAGCATCTCGGCGGTTCCATCTCCTTTGCCACGGACGAGGACGCCGGCACGACCTTTTTCCTTTCCCTGCCCCGGCCCGACGTTTCGTGACGGGCGCGTGCCGGGCTTCCGGTTGCCAAGACAGGGGAAATGGGGCAGGACAGGATAAGACGGTCTTCCGTCCTGTTGTTCACCTGCACACCCTCAAGGAGTCACGTATGAGCGATCTGATCGTCGTGGGCTATGATGATGAATTCAAGGCCGAGGAAGTGCGGCTCAAACTGCTTAAGATGCAAAAGGAATATCTGGTCGACCTTGAAGACGCCGTCGTGGCCGTCAAGAAAAAGGACGGCAAGGTCAAGCTCAACCAGATGTACCACCTGGCCGCGTCCGGCGCCGTGGGCGGCGGCTTCTGGGGCGCGCTGATCGGCCTGATCTTCCTGATGCCCGTGCTCGGCGCGGTGGTCGGGGCCGCCTCCGGAGCGGCCGCCGGAGCCCTCTCCGACGTCGGCATTGATGACGATTTCATGAAAAAACTGGCCGAGACCCTGCAACCGGGCAACTCGGTCCTCTTTGTGCTCATCCGCAAGATGACGGCGGACAAGGTGCTCGACGAGCTCAAGGGCACGGGCGGCAAGGTCCTGCAGACCTCGCTGTCCCATGACGACGAAACCAAGCTCAAGGAAGCCCTGGCCGCGGCCAAGGCTTCGTCCTGATCGATTCCGCTTCCCAAGGCCGATAAAAGGCCCCGCCGCCAGACGCGGCGGGGCCTTTTTCATCGGAAAGACCGCGACCGGCCCGGCCGTGCGTTCGCGTCGTCGTCGGGTGCGGCAGGGCGGGGGGAGGAATTCCCCCCGCCCTGTGAACGGGTTTGGACGAAACGGCGAAGCTTCGGCCCGGCCTGCCAGGTGTTGGGTAAAAAGGCCGGCGGGATGCGGCGCATGGGCCGCGCGCGGGTGCTGACGGATCGGCTCCGGCGGCGGAAGACGGCGAGGTCTTACTTCAGGGAGCCGTTGAACGTGACGGAGATGATTTCGTAGTTGATCTTGCCGCGCGGGGCGTCCACCACGATTTCGTCGCCTTCTTCCTTGCCAAGCAGCGCCTGGCCCACGGGCGAGAGGATCGAGATGGTGCCCTTGCTGGGCTCGGCCTCGTCCGGGCCGAGCAGGGTGTATTTTTTCACGTCGCCCGTATCCACGTCCTCGATTTCGACGGTGGCGCCGAAAATGGCCTGTGAGCCGTTTAACGTGGACAGGTCGATGACATTGAAGCGCGGCATGCGCGATTCGATGAAGTTGATGCGTGCCTCGAGCATGCCTTGCCGTTCACGAGCGGCATCATAGCCGGCGTTTTCGCGCAAGTCGCCTTCTTCACGGGCTTCCTTGATGGCCAGAATCACCTCCGGCCGCTCTTTTTTCAGGCGTTCAAGTTCACGCTCGAGTTTTTTGTAGCCCTCGACGGTAATAGGAATGCTGTCCATGCATCATACCTTGCGATCGGTTGGATTGTAGGGAAAAAACCAACGACAACGACCCCCGCCCGAACGGGCGCGGTCGCTCCATGGTCGTGGGGGACAACAGGTCACGGACGATCCTTGAGTAGACCATCGCCTGTCGGCGGTCAAGCCCGGCCGGGGGCGGCCGAGTCCGGCCATGGTTGCCCGGCCGGGAAGGCCGGACTATGGTGCGCCGGGCGGTTGTCCCATACGATTCCCGGAGGCTTTCATGCGTGTGTACCTTGCCGGTCCGCTGTTCACCCTGGCCGAACGCCGCTTCATGGCCGCGTTGCGCGATCAGGTCGCCGCCATTGCCGGCCTTTCCCCCCTGTGGCCCGGCGATCTGTTCGTGGACGACGACCTGGAGGCCATGGGCCCGGCGGCCAAGACGCATATCTTCGACGGCTGCCGGGCCGGCCTCGGGGACAGCGATCTGGTCGTGGCCGTGCTCGACGGCACCCAGGTGGACGACGGCACGGCCTGGGAACTCGGCTATGCCTACGCCCGGGGCATCCCGGCCTGGGGGCTGCGCACGGATTTCCGTGTGGCCGGCGACACGACCCACTCCCTGGTCAATTGCATGATCGAGTGCTCCTGCGGAAAAACCTTCAGAAGTGTCGAAGCGTTGCTGGAGTCCCTGACCGCCCGGTCCCACGGCGCGGCCGGCCCGGCTGACGGATGACCAAAGATTCATTTGCCATGCTGTTACGTTTGGCATATGGAACGTGACACTGATCGGATAAGACCGCGCGCCTTCGTTGCGCGGAAAATACAATCAGGATGGCGTCAGCATGACGGAAATGTGCCAGGATCCGCTGTCGTATCTGGTGGAAAGGCTGTGCTGCCGGGTCTATCTTGACAATGGCGGCAACGTGCGTTTGGGGTTTTCCCGGTGGCATGATCTCAAGGACATGATGACGGCCCAGGGTATTGCCCGGTCCAACGCCCGGCTGCTGCGCGACCGGTTGCGCCAGGAACAGGCTCCGGCAACGCCCGAATCCCCCGGCGATCCCGTCGTCCTGCCCGATCCGGCCGCCGCGGCCGCGTTCGTCGGCCCGGTCGCCGCAGATGTCCGCACCGCCCGCACCGCTCCCGCGAAGGACGACACCTGGGCCGGACATGTCGCCAACGGCGAATTCTGTCCGCTTATCTGATACGCGCTTTCTTTTTTTCGTGGTCCGCTTGTCGGGCGTGCGCCGTGTTTCGAGGCGGCCCGCCGGTCGGGGCGTCGCGGTGCGCGAAAGTGCAACCCGCGCGACACGGGGCTGTGCTTTGGGACGCGCAGGCTTCTTTACCGCCTGCCCGGGCGGGACGCGCTGTCCGTGAGGGCGGGCCGGACCCTTGCCCGATCGGGAACCGGAGCGGTGCGCCGGAAAGCGGTTTCGCGTTTTGGCGTACCGGGGCACGACGGCAACAGGAGCGCAATCAGTCGATTTTTGTTGAAGAGATAGGAAGATGCGGGCGGTCGTCGCACACGCCTTGCCCGGGGCGGGAAGGGCCGAAAAGAGGGTTTTTCTGGCTTTCGGGTGTGATCGGTGTTGACATTGATATTGAGTATCATTTACATCTGCTTCGCGACACGGGCCCACGCCCGCGAGAATCCCCGAGGCGCGCCACGTGGGCGGGCGACGCGACGTCAGGTTCCGAGCCGGGCCGGCGCGGGAGCATAAGGAGGTTCGCCATGGTCACTTCGATGCGGCAGATGGCCGTCAATCAGCAAGGGTGTATTCGTTCGGTCACGGCAAGCGGGGAGCTTGGCCGTCGCATTCGGGACATGGGGCTTGTGCCCGGAACGCGGCTGATGATCGTGGGGCGGGCGCCGCTGACCGATCCGGTGGCGGTGCGCATGAAGGGGTTCACCCTGTCGTTGCGCAACAGCGAGGCCGACTGCATCACGGTGGAGGCGCTCTGATATGGCGCAGACGATCCGCGTGGCCGTTTCCGGCCAGCCCAACTGCGGCAAAAGCACGATGTTCAACGCCATCACCGGAGCCTCGGCCCGGGTGGGCAACTATCCCGGCATCACCGTGGACCGGCTGGAAGGCACCTATAAGGAAAACGGCCAGATCAGCCACCTCGTGGATCTGCCCGGCACCTATTCCCTGACCTCCTATTCCATGGAGGAGCTTGTCGCGCGCAACGTCATCGTGGACGAGCACCCGGACGTGGTCATCAACATGATGGACGCCACGGCCCTGGAGCGCAGCCTGTATCTGGCCGTGCAGCTGATGGAGATCGGCGCGCCGCTGGTGCTCGGGCTCAATATGATGGACGAGGTGCGCAAAAGCGGCGTGACCATCGATGTGGACAAGCTGTCGCAGCTGCTCGGCGTGCCGGTGGTGCCCTGCGTGGCCCGGCTCGGCGAGGGCCGCAAGGAGCTCATGCGGGCCGTGGCCGACGTGGCCGCGAAAACCCAGGGAAAATGGAAACCGGTCCGCCTGTCCTACGGACCGGATCTCGATCCCATTCTCGATCGCATGACCAGGGTGATCGAGGACGCCGGTTTTCTGGCTGGCCGCTATGACCCGCGCTGGGTGGCGGTCAAATATCTGGAAAACGACGAACAGGTCATGGCCGAGGGCGAAAAGGCCGGCTCCACCCACAACGACCTGCTGGCGCTTGGCGCCGAGGCCGAGGCCGTCACCCGGCAGCACAGCGCCACCACCCCGGACGCGATCATCGCCGACTGGCGCTACGGCTTCATCAACGGACTGATCAAGCAGGGCGTGGTGCGCGGCAGCGACGAGCTGCGGCGCAACAATTCCGATGCCATCGACAAGATCGTCACCCACAAGCTTTTCGGCCCGGTCATCATGCTGGCCGTGCTCTACCTGATGTTCCAGGTGACGTTCATTCTGGGGGCGTATCCGCAGGGTTGGATCGAAGCCGGCTTCGAGTGGCTGTCCGGCGCCGTCACGGCCATCATTCCCGAGGGCTATCTCCGGTCCATGATCGTGGACGGCATCATTGGCGGCGTGGGCTCGGTCATCGGCTTCACCCCGCTGATCTGCATCATGTTCGCCATGCTCGTTTTCCTGGAAGACCTCGGCTACATGGCCCGGGTGGCCTACATGCTCGACCGGGTGCTGCGCATTTTCGGTCTGCACGGCATGTCGGTCATGCCGCTGATCATGTCCGGCGGCATCCCGGGCGGTTGCGCCGTGCCGGGCGTCATGTGCGCCAGGACCCTGCGCAGCCCCCGCGAACGGCTGGCCACCATTTTGACCGCGCCGTTCATGGTCTGCGGCGCCAAGACCACGGCCTATCTCATGCTTGTGGCCGCCTTTTTCCCGGGCAACCCCACCCGGGCCATGTTTCTGGTGGTGCTGGCCGCCTGGGCCTTTGTGCTGCTCGTGTCCAAGCTGCTGCGCCTGACCCTGATCAAGGGCGAGAGCACGCCCTTTGTCATGGAAATCCCTCCGTACCGCCTGCCCACCGCGCGGGGCGTGGTGCAGCACACCTGGGAACGGGTGTGGCAGTACGTCAAGAAGGCCGGCACCGTGATTTTGGCCGTGTCCATCCTCATGTGGGCCGTCATGACCTTCCCTGAACTGCCCGGGGACACGGTGGCCCGGTACGACGCCCAGCGCGAACAGGCGGCCGAGCAGGTCAAGGCGGCCCATCCGGGTGCGGGCGAAGAGGAACTGGCCAGCCTGACCGAAGAGGCCCAGGCCCCCATTGACGACGAACAAAACGAGGCCGCGCTCAAATATTCCGTGGCCGGACGGGTCAGCGAAACGCTGACGCCGCTGACCAATCTGGCCGGCTTCCCCTGGCAGGCCAACATCGCCCTGATCGGCGCGTTTGCCGCCAAGGAAGTGTTCGTCTCCACCATGGCCACGGCCTACTCCATGGGCAGCGTGGACCCGGAAGAGGCCGAACCCCTGAGCGCCAAGCTGGCCGCCGACCCGGCCTGGACCCTGCCGGCCGTGCTCTCGGTGTTCGCCTTCATGCTGCTGTACACGCCGTGCATGGTCACGGTGGTGGTCATCGCCCGGGAATCGAACTGGAAATGGGCCACCTTCTCGGTGGTCGGCGGGCTTTGCTTCGCCTTCATCGTCTCGGTGATCATCTACCAGGTCGGCACGGCGCTTATGGCCTGACGTTCCTTGCCGGGACGCGGCGGCCGTTTCCTCCCGGCCGTCGCGCCCGTTCTCCTGCTCCCGAACGCCCGAGGCGATGCGCCACCCGGGCGTTCGGTTTTTTCGGGGGAGGGCGCAACGGGTGAGTCCCCACACGTGACGTGGTGGGTCGGGGTTTTGTCGCGTCGTTGGGGAAGCGCCTTGCCAAAGGAGCGTCCATGCCGTATGCCGCATAGAATAGGAATTTCCCCTGGCATTGAAATAGGCAAACCGGTTGTGATACGGAAGGAGTGGTAGGTATGTTTACTATCCTGGACGGCACGGGCGGGGATGTGTTGGCCGTGGAAATTACGGGTGGCTATACGCTGCAGGATTTCGAGGCGTTCAAACAGGCTTTTGAAGCGCAGTTGCGTGAAGGCTATGACAAAATAAATATTTTATGCAAGCTGGATAAATTGAAAATCAGCCAGGGTGAATGGAGCGCATTTGTCGCCGACGGTCGTTACGCCTTGTCTCATATCAAGCAGATGCGCCATGTGGCCGTTGTCGCGGACAGCACCATTTTGGAATGGCTTGTCAAATTGGATAATGCGCTGTTCGGCAATCCCAATGAGGAGCTGGTGGAGAAATATTTTTCCGTCAATGATCTGGACAAAGCCTGGACATTCGTTCGCGAAGGCTCCCGCGCCGCGCGCTAGGCAACGGAGAAGATGCCTCCGGCGGCCAGGAGAGGCGCTGCCTCTCCTGGACCTCT
>JAFABC010000202.1 GCA_023426275.1 Pseudomonadota bacterium
GGCTTTGCCTGGGCAAAAACGCGCCGACAAGGGTGCGCCAGCGTCGCTTCGCGCCGCATCCCCTTCGAGGGGGTCCGGGGGGCATCATGCCCCCCGGCCGCCGGAGGCATCTTTCTTTTGTAACCAGCCTGTTGGGGAACGCGACCGCATCAAAGCGGCACGTCCGCTCGCGACCCGTCGTGCATCCGTGCGGCGAAACCCTGGCCGAAAAGGCGATCCCCATGCCCCAAGCCGCGCTCTTTCCGCCCGGCGACGACATCCCGTCCTCCCTGGCCGCCTGGCACACGGCCTTTGCCCGGCTCGCCCCCGACGCGTCCGAGTCTGTGGAACTCTGGTTCGACCGGGGCGCGCATCGCCCGGTGTGCGAACGCCTGCGCCTGCCCCGATACGCCGATGACCGCGACCGCCGTCTGGGCGACCTCTATGTCGCGGCCCTCGTCAACAACGTGCTGTGCACCCGGGGCGCCCGTTCGGTAACCGTACGCGCCGCGAACCGGGACACGGTGCGGCAGGTGGAGCAGGCGCTGGAGCGGCTGCTTTTTTTGCAGCCGGACGGCTTTTCCAACATGTCGCTGCATTTTCTGCACGGGCTGGTCCGGCAGGTCTATGGCGCGCCCTTCACCGTGGACGCCGACCCCGACCATGCGGCGGCCCTGCGGCGCAGGGCCGAAACGCCAGCGGATGCGCCGGTCGGGGCCAGCCCTCCGCATCCGGGAATGTGCCTTGCCATCAATATCGGCCAGCACCTGACCAGCTTGGCCCTGGTGCGCCTGTTTGCCGATGGCCGGTTCGAGGTCACGGGCCTGCGACGGCAGGCCACCTGGCCGGAAAAGGCCCGCCAATGCCTGTCCGCCGCCTGGGAGGAGCTGCTAGACGCCGCCGCCCGCCTGTCGGCCACGACCACGGAGCCGGTGGACGCCCTGGGCATCAGCATCGCGGCGACGGTGACCGGCGGCGCCATCCGGCCCGTGCCCGAGTTCGGCCTGTTCGCCGAATGCGCGGCGCAGGAACTCGACGCCGTCGCCGTCATGGCGCGCCGGGCGCGCGACCGGCTGGCGCCCGGCCGTCTCTGCGCCGTGGTCAACGACGGCGAGGCGCAGGCCCTCTTCGCCGCCAGTGCCGGCGCGCGTCCGCTCCAGGGCGACATGCTCTCCGTGCGTCTGGGGGCCTGTCCGGCCGTGCACCGCCTGGACGCGGCGGGCCGGGCCGCCGCGGGTTTCCACGAATACGGCTGGCTCGTCACCCGCTATGATCCCGGCAAGGCCCAGGGCGGACTTTTCACCACGCCGCGCCTCTACCTTTCCCACTACGGCGTGGCCATGGCCGCGTATGAATTGGGGCTGCTCCAAAAATACCGCCTCCCCCATCAGGCGGCCATCGCCTTTTTCCACGAGGCCCTGACCAGGGGCGAACCGGTCCTCATGCAGGATGCGGCCCATGTCTACGGCGTGCTCGGCGCGCATCTGGCCATGCTGGCCCATGAAACCCACCGTCTGCGACCGTTGAAGACGATCCGGCTGCTCGGTTCCCGGGCCAACCGGCTCGACGAGCCCGTTTTTCGGGCCATGACCGCCGGTTTCGACGCCTTTTGCCGCGCCAATGGCCTGGAAACCCTCGCCGCCGTGGACTTCGACCTGCTTCAGGAGACCTCGGTCGTGGCCGGACTCGTGGGCGCGGCCCGGGCCGCCCTGGCCGCGCCGGCCTGAATCCCGGATTTCCGTCCGAAAACCCCGCCATCCCCACCCGGCCGTTTTGTCCGATCGGGCCGTGACTTTTGACACACCCCCGCCTTTATGCTTATCTCAATCGCTCTTTTTCACGTCACCCCCATACGCTTTGGAGGCGTATTATATGACCGAGTCCTCATCGAAATCCGCAGCCGATTCGCCGAAGGATCTCGCTACGCTGCTGCAGCTCCCCGTGCGCTACTGGAAGCAGTCCCTGGCCGGAGTATTGGTCGTGGTGGCGGCGGCCGGCGGCTACGCCCTCTATGGCGTTTATCAGAAAAGCCAGGTCGAAAAGACGGAAAACGCCCTCGGCGCCATTGTCACCGCCAAGACCGGGGCCGATCGCCTGACCGCCCTGGAGGCCCTGGCCAAGTCCGCGCCGGCCGCGGCCCGGGACGGCATCTGGCTGGAAATGGCCAAGACCGCTTCGGAGCTCGGCAAGTTCGACAAGGCCGCCGAGGCCTGGCACTCCGTTTCCACCTCCGCCCCGGCCGCCATGAAGGCCGTGGCCGGACTCGGCTACGCCTCGTCCCTGGCCAAGGCCGGCCAGAACGCCAAGGCCGTCGAAGTGCTGGAGAATCTGGGCGTGTCCGTGCCCAAGCCGTTTTCCATGACCGTGGACCGGCAGTTGGCCACCACGGCCGAGGCGGCCGGCGAGTGGCAAAAGGCGCTGAGCGCCTTTGAGCGGATGAAGGCCGACGGCCACGTGCAAAACGCCGCCTATCTCGACGCCCGCATCACGGCGCTCAAGGCCAAGATCGCAGCCGGCGCCAAGGCCGACGGCTAGCCCGCCGCGCCTCCTCGTCGAACCGAACGCGGCGCCTTCCCGGACCACCGTCCCGAAGGCCGCGAAGGGCTTTTCCGCGCGTCGCCGCACGTTTTTGTCCGGCGGCGCGCGTCACGCAAAACGCGTAGTCCCGCCACGGCGGGCCCCCGGACGTCCGCTGGACGTCCCTACTTTTGTCGGAGGTTTTTTCGTGGGCAAAGAGCTTTTGACGACAACGGCCGGCGAAACCCTGCTGCTGCTTGGCAACGAGGCCATCGCCAGAGGAGCGCTTGAAGGCGGCGTCCGCTTCGTGACCTGTTACCCCGGGACGCCCTCGTCCGAAGTACCGGACACCTTTTTCCGCCTGTCCCAGGACGCGCCCTACTATTTCGAGTATTCGGTCAACGAGAAAGTAGCCCTCGAAGTCGCCGGTGGAGCGACCCTGGCCGGGTTGGCCTCCCTGGTGACCATGAAGCACGTCGGCGTCAACGTCGCCGCCGACCCGCTCATGACCCTGGCCTATGTCTCGTCCCCTGGCGGGCTGGTCCTGCTGTCCGCCGACGATCCGGGCTGCCATTCCTCGCAAAACGAGCAGGACAACCGCATTTACGCCCGGTTGGGCGGGCTGCCCTGTTTCGAGCCGGCCACGGCCCAGGAATGCAAGGACATGGCCCGCGACGCCCTGCTCCTTTCCCGAAAGCTGGAAACGCCCGTGCTGCTGCGCACCACCACCCGGATCAACCACGTGCGCGGTCCCGTGCACATCGGGGCGTTGCCGACGGACATTCCGGAAAAGCCGTTCGTCAAAAATCCGGCCAAGTACGTGCCCTTGCCCGCTTCGGCCCGGGGCATGCACACGCGCCTTCTGGCGGTGCTCGAAGACGCCCGCGCCCAGGCCGAGGCCTCGCCCTACAACACCGAGCGCGGCACCGGCGACGTGGGCTTTATCTGCTCCGGCGTGGCCCGCAACTACCTGCGCGACGTCCTGGCCGAGGACGGCCTGGATGGCGAGGTGCGCGTGCTCGAACTCGGCATGACCTATCCCCTGGCGGAAAACCGCATCGCCGATTTCCTGGCCAAATGCCGCACCGTGGTCATTGTCGAGGAACTCGAACCCGTGCTCGAAACCGACATCCGCGCCCTGGCGCAAAAGCGCGGCGTCGATGTCGTCATCATCGGCAAGGGCGAGCACCTGCCCCGGCGCGGGGAATATTCCACGGCCAACGTGCGCGCCGCCGTCAATGCCGTGCTCGACCGGGAAGCGCCCGTCGCGGACATCCTGTCCGTCCCGGGCGACCTGCCCAAACGGCCGCCCAACCTGTGCGCCGGCTGCCCCCACCGGGCCGCCTACTACGCCGTGCGCGAGGTCTTCGGCGAAACGGCCGTCTATTCCTCGGACATCGGCTGCTACACCCTGGGCTTTCTGCCGCCGTTTCGGGCCGCCGACTTCCTGCTGTGCATGGGATCGTCGATTTCCACCGGCGCCGGCTTCGCCCGGGCCTCGGGCAAACCCGTGGTGGCCTTTATCGGCGACTCGACCTTTTTCCATTCCGGCATCACCGGTCTGGTGGACGCCGTGGCCTACAACCACGACATCCTCATCGTCATCCTCGACAACCGGACCACGGCCATGACCGGCCACCAGCCCAATCCCGGCGTGGACACCACCATCTTCGGGGCGAATCCCAATCCCGTGGATATGATGGCGCTCATCCGGGCCTGCGGCATCGAGCCGGTCAAGGTCAATCCCCTCAATCACAAGGCCATGATCGGCGCCCTGCGGACCTTTGCCGACCAGCACGGCCCGCGCGTGCTCGTAGCCGAATATCCCTGCCCCATCCACGCCCGGCGCGTGGGCCAGGCCAAAAAGACCCCGCCGGCGCGCGTCGTCGGCGATCCCGAGACCTGTCTGGCCGTGCGCGACAATCTGGCCTGTCCGGCCTTTGCCATGGAGGCAGGCGTGTTCACCATCAACGCCGAACAATGCGACGGCTGCATGTACTGCGTGCAGCTTTCCGCCGCCATCAAGCCCGGCAAGAAGGAGGCCCGATGAACCGCGCCCGTATTTTTCTCACCGGCGTCGGCGGCCAGGGAACCTTGACCGCGACGACCCTGCTCGCCCGCACCGCTCTTGACGCGGGCCTGGACGTCACTTCCGGGGAAATCCACGGCATGGCCCAGCGTGGCGGCGTGGTCGAATCCACCCTGCTCATCGGCGGCTACAAAAGCGCCCTGATCTCCCCGGGCGAGGCCGACGTGCTGCTTGGCTTCGAGCTGCTCGAAACCCTGCGCGCCCTGCCCATGCTCAAACGCGGCGGCCGGATCGTCAGCAACGCCGAGGCCGTCCAGCCGGTCGGCGTCTGCCTGGGCCGGGAATGCTACCCGCCCCTGGAGGCGGTGCTGGAAACCGCCCGCGGCTTTGCCGCGCAGGTGGTCATGATTCCGGCCATCAGTCTGGCCGAACAGGCCGGCACGGCCAAGGCCGCCAACATCGTCCTGCTCGGCGCGGCGGCGGCCTGTGGCGCGCTGCCCTTCGATGTCGCGGCCCTGGTCCGGTCCGTGGAAAAATATCTGAAACCCAAAATCGTGCCGCTCAATCTCAAGGCGCTCGAACTGGGCGCGGACGCCGCGCAGGCGGGACAGGCGGCGTGATCGATCCGTTGATGACCTTCGACAGCACGGGCCCGGCCTTTTACGGCGCCCTGTCCCGCATCGCCGCGGCGACAGGGCCCGGCCGGGCCGTGCGGCGCGGCCTGGAAAACGCCCTGGCCATCCTCGTGGACACGCTCCAGTACCACCGCGCCTGTCTGGAACTCCACGACCTGCCGCAGGACGGGGCCCGTATTCTGCTCTCCCATGGCCGGGAGCAGGGGCTCGACCATCTCTATGCGCAGGCCCCCCTGTCCATGGGACAGGTCATCGGGTCCAGACGCTCCCTGATCCTGCAGGACGTCAAGGACCACCCCGATTTCCTCGGTCGTCCCCCGCAGGAGCTTTCGAGCCTGTCCTACATCTGCGTGCCGGTGACCATCCCGGAACCCGACGGGCAGGTGGAAGGCTTCGAACCCGTGCCCGCCTCCGGCGTGGTCGGCGCGCTGAGCGTGGACCTGCCCAAGGCCCCCATGGTGTTTCTGGAAGCCCACCGGGAATTCCTGACCGTGGTCGGCGCGATCATCGGCAACGCCGCCTTGCGTCTGCGCGACGAACTGGCGGCCTCCCGGCGGCGCTCGGCGGCGGAGGACGAGGCCTTCCCGCGCCGGGACGACGTTCCGGCCCCGGAAGAGGGATCGGCCGCGCCCCCCGTGGCCGTGTCCAAGAGCATGCGCCTGCTGTTGCGCCAGATCGCCCAGGCGGCCGACGCCAATGCGCCGGTGTTGCTTCGTGGCGAGGAAGGCACGGGCAAGGAGGCGCTGGCCCGCTCCCTCCATAGCCTGGGCAACCGGAGCAGCCGCCCGTTTTTGCGTCTGGGGTGCGGCGAAATGCCGGCCGAAGCCGCCGAGGAAGCGCTTTTCGGCGTGCAAAAAGGCGCGCGGGCCAAGGCGTCCCGGTCGCGGCGCGGCATCTTCGAACTGGCCCAGGGCGGCGTCGTCTTTCTGGACGACATCGACGAGCTGTCCACCAGCGCCCAGGAAGGCGTGCTGCGCGTCATCCAGGAAGGCGTGGTGCAACGCATCGGCGGCGACGCGCCGGTGGTCGTGGACACCCGCGTGGTGGCCGCCAGCCGGGCCTCGTTGGAAGACGCCCTGGCCCGCGCGGATTTCCTCGAAGACCTCTTTTACGCCTTGGGCGTCTTTTCGCTGTTCGTGCCGCCCCTGCGCGACCGCACGGGCGACATCCTGCCCCTGGCCGAACGCTTTCTCGAGGAGTTCTCCCGGGAGAGCGGCAAAAGCGTGCGCCGCATCTCCACGCCGGCCATCGACCTGCTCAACCAGTACCATTGGCCGGGAAACGTCCGGGAACTGCGCAGCTGCATGGAACGGGCCGTGACGGTCTGCGACGAGGCCGTGGTGCGCACCTACCATCTGCCGCCCACCCTGCAGACGGCCGAATCGTCGGGCACGGAGCCGTCCCGCTCCTTTGGCGAGGCCGTGTCCACCTTTGAGCAGGAACTGCTCATCGAGGCGCTCAAAAAGGCCCGGGGCAACATGTACCAGGCCGCCCGGAACCTGCGCGAGAGCTATCGGGTGGTCAATTACAAGGTCAAGAAGTACGGCATCGACCCCAAGCGCTTCACCCACGGCCGTCGCGGCTAGCGGCCAGAAAACGGTTTACCCTGCGCTTCCAACCGCGTACGATTCATTGGTAAATTCTTCCTTACCGGAGGGTTCATGGCCAGCCTTGCCAGTCACGACTATTACCGCGACGACATGACCAGGATGCCGCCCTTGCGCTCCATCGCCCAGACCCTGTGTCTGGACCGCCGGGTGCGCAAGGTCACGGCCGCCGAGGCCTATGCCCTGGCCAAACGGCAGCATGACGTCATGGAGACAGATCTGCCCATCTATCCTCCGGCGGCGGCGCGACTGGGCCTGCCCGAAGGGGCGACCGTGCTCAACAACTGCCATGGCCGCATTGTCGGCCGCACGGCCAAGGCCCGTCGCTTCTACTCCCGCATGGAGCCGACCGAACGCCGCAAGGTCGAGGCCGACCTGCGCGAGGCCGTCTATGAAATGCGGCGCTCCCCGCTGATCCAGGCCGAGGCCGTGCTCGGGCTCGATCCCGATCTGATGATCAAGGCCACCCTGGTGACCACCGAGGACGATGCGATCAACGTCTTCAACTGGCTGGCCAATTTCACGCCCTTCGAGGAACTGGCCGGGACCTACGCCCAAAGCCCCCGGTTGCCCATTCCCGACATCCTGGTGGTCGGGTTCAACCACTGGCAGACCACCGATCCCTACTACCACAACGAGGGAGGTCCCCAGCTGGCCCTGGTCGACGAGGAAGCCAACGTCATTTTCAACCTCGGCATGCGCTATTTCGGGGAACGCAAGAAGGGCACCCTCACCCTGGCCTGGACCTCCGGGATGCGGCTCGGCATGGCCGCCTGCCACGGCGGCATCAAGGAACTCGATTTTTCCGGCTGCCAGGAACCGGCAATCCGCGAAAAGGGCAAGCGTTCCATCGCCTTTTTCGGCCTGTCCGGCACGGGCAAGTCGTCGCACACCAATTCCCACGACAATGGCGGCACCCTGCCCGCCGGCTTTTCCAAGGTGGTGCTCCACGACGACGCCTTTCAAATCGACTGCGCCGGCAAGGTCTGCCGCGTCTGGGAACCCACGCTGTTCGATAAGACCGACTCCCGGCCCCTGGGCCATCCCGACTGGCGCTACACGATTTCCACCATGAATCTGGCCCTGACCGAACACGAAAACAACGTCATGCCGCTCGGCCAGGACGTGCGCAACCCCAACGGCCGGGCGCTCATCGATCGCGACCTGCTCGGGGCCTACGTCAACCGCTGCGCCTTCCCGGACATCATGGTCTGGCTCATGAAGGACACCTGCCTGCCGCCGGTGGTCCGCTTCGCCGACAAGTGCCTGGGCGTGGCCATGGGCGCGTCGCTGATGACCCGGCGCAATCTGGCCGAAAACGTCAACGAGGACGAGCTCAAAAAGCTCGTGTTCGAGCCCTTTGCCAACCCCTTCCGGGTCTACGAGCTGTGGAAGGACGTGGAAGCCTTCCTCAAGGTCTTCGAGGCCGGGGCCGTGGGCTACGCCTTCAACTCGGTGGGCTTTTGGAAGTCCTCGGACCGGGATCTGCGCCGCATTCCCCTGTCCACGTCCCTGACCCTGCAAACCGCCCTGCTGCTGGACAAGCTCGACTGGCAGGACTGGGACAAGCTGCCCGGGGCGCAACTGCCGACCCGGGAAAGCGTGGACCGGCTCCTGCCGGGCTTTACCGACGCCTACAGCCCCGATGCGGTGGAAAACCACGACCGCTACGCCGAAACCCTCAAGGATCGCTTTCACCAGCGCCGCGTCTTCCTGCAGAACTCCGATCTGCACAACCGACCGGAACTGCTCATGGCCCTGGTCAACGCACTGATGGTCAGAGGGTAGCAACACACGACACGGCCACCCGTCATGTCCAGGCCCGCTGTGAGTCACACAATCGCGTCACACCCGAATGTTGCGGGCGGGCCTGAGACGAGGCCGACGGCATGAGCCTGCGTTCCATCCTCGGGGCCATCGGTCTGGCCGTGTCCCTGCCCTTTCTGGTGTATCTGGTCTACATCAGCCAGCTCTCGGCCCCCAGCCCGGAACAGATCATTTTCCTGGCCTTTGCTTTTTCCATCACCTTTCCGACCCTGATCCTGCTGTCGCTGGTCCTGTTTCGCAGTCTGGTCATCCTGGCCGTGTCCCTGCCCGTCTACGCCGTGTGCGTGATCGCGGGCTATGCCAGGACGTTCATGGCCTTTCAGATTTTGTGCGACGGCAGGCTCACGGCCTCCTTCCGGGAGTGCCTGTATCTCAGCGTCTCGCTTTTCACCAACACCGGCTGCCCCGATTGCACGCCGACGCCGCAACTCCGCCTGCTGGCCGCCTCGGAAGCCCTGTTCGGCTATCTGGCCCTGGGCGTCTTCGCCGCCTGCCTCATCGTCATCCTGGTGCGCCTGATCACCACCGACAAGCTGCGCCCCTGAAAAGAAGAGACAGAATGCCTCCCGGACCCTCCGCAAAGGGGGCAAGGGCGTCATGCGCGCGTTGCGGCTTCCTCGAAGACCATCTCGCAGGCCAGGGTCTTGCGCACCGGGCAGGCCTTGGCCGCGCGCAGAAGCCGTTCGCGCTGCTGCGGGGTCAGGTCGTCGCGAAGGACGATGCGGCAGAGAAACCGGGCGACCCCGGCCTCCGAACGGTCCAGGGAAACGTCCACCTCCACCCCGGCCAGGGGAATGCCGTGATTTTTGGCGTAGCTCATCAGCACCATGCTCGTGCACGATCCCAGCGCCGCTTCCAACAGTTCATGGGGACGAAAGCCCTGGCCCGCGCCGCCCTTCTCCGGCGTCGCGTCACAGGTGCCGCTAAACGCTCCATTGCTGAAGCGCACCTGCAGCGGGGTATCGAGGGTCTGACAGCGCATGGCGGTCCTCTCCTTGTTTGTGTATTCCCATGTCGCAGAGCCGCGAAGGCCGCTCCGCGCCCGCTCAAGAAAAAAGCCCCCGGCCTTTGGCCGGGGGCTTCCGGCATCGGGAGCGATGCCGTGGGTCAGGGTTCGACCTTGAAGACGTAGGCGGCCTCGGGCCGCAGATACTTCCGGGCCAGGGCGCGCAGATCGTCGGGCGAAAGCGACTGCGCCGCCTCGACCACCTGCCGGTCATGCTCCATGGGCAGCCCCCGGGCCAGGGCCGTGGCCGCTTCGTCGCTTCGCGAGCCAAGGCTTTGCCGTTCCCGGTAGTAGTCGCCGGTCATGACGTTTTTGGCCCGCCTCATGAGCTCGTCCGGCAAGGCCGTGTCGCGCAGTTCCGTGGCGATGCGCCGGAAGCCGTCCAGGGCGGCGGCGTCCTTGTCCGGCGAAGTGCCGATGTAAAAGGCCATGAACCCCACGTTGTCGGCCTGCCACAAAAAGGACGTGACCGAGTAGCCCAGGCTTTCCCCGTCGCGCAGACGCGAGAACAGGAGTCCGCTTTGTCCGGCCAGCACCTCGTTGAGCAGCTCCAGCCCCGGCGAATCCGGCGAAGTCAGTCCCGGCACGGGAAAGACCATGAACACATGGCTTTGATTGCGCCCGGCCAGCGTGACCGTGTCCTCATGCTTTCCACCCCACTTGGAGGGAGGAAAGGCAAAGGCCTTGGCCGATCCCGAAGCCTGGGCCAGCCGGTCGGCCAGGGCGTGGACCTGGGCCGGGTCGAAATCGCCGCACACGGCCAGCACCCAGGGCATGGCCCGCTGGGCGTTCCAGAACGCGGCCACGTCCTTGGCCGTAAACTTCCGCACCGTGTCCGCCTCGCCCAGGCGCATGTAGCCATAGGCGCTGTCGGCGAACAGGAACGGGAACAGTTTGCGGAAGGCCAGCCCCATGGGCTGATCCTGCTTGTCCTTGATGGCGGCCAGCTGATCGGCGACTTCCCGGTCGACTTCCGCCGGCAGCAGCGCCGGGGCAAGCAGCATGTCGCCAAGCAGGGCATAAAGGTCTTTTTGGAACCGGGTCGGGAACTTCGAGGACACGCTGAAGGAATCCCGGCCCGAGGAGGCCGACAGCATGGCGGCCCGGTCGGACAGATAATCCTCCAGCGCCGTGGCCGAAAGTTTGGCCGTTCCGGTGGTGAGGCTGTTGGCCGTCAGTTCGGCCAGCCCCTGGCGCGTCTTGGGCAGCAGGGCGTCGCCGCCGTTATAGACCAGGGACACGGACACATAGGGCAATGTCTTGTCCGGCAGCAGCGCGAGCTTGTGGCCGCTGCCGAGATCGACCACTTCCGGAGCCGGCGTGGCCGCGGCATGTTGGATCGCCGCCGATTTGGACGCCGCGGGCGCGGGCCAGGTCTTGGCCGCGACCTCGGTCAGGCCCTTGACCGTGATCTTGCCCGCGTCCGGCTGGGGTGCCAGCACGGCGGCCAACATCCGTTCCGGACGCAGCGTGCTTTCGATGATGCGGGAGAGGACCTTCTGGTCCACCAGCCCCACCGAGCGCAGGTAATTGGTTTCCCCGTCCGGGTCGTAGCCGTAGAACCGGAAGAAGCCGGCCTTCATGGCCAGCCCCGCCAGGGTCTCCTTGGCCTGATACAGGCCGTCCTCGATATTGAGCCGCACCCGGGCGATCTCCCGGTCGGTGAAGGACGCGCCCTTGAGGTGCGCCAGCTCGCCGAGCAGCTCCCGCCAGAACGTGTCCAGCTTGTCCGCGTCCAACGTGGCGCTGATCAGGAACAGCCCGCCCCGCTCCAGGGTAAGCGAGGAACAGGACACATCGTCCACGAGCTTTTTCTCATACTTGAAGGTGCGGTACAGACGGCCGGTCTCGTCGCCGGCCAGCAACCGGGCCAGCACTTCCATGCCCGCCTCGTCGGCGGCGCGCAGCCCGGGCGTCGGAAAGGCCAGTTGCAACCGGACCTTGTTCCAGGGCCCATACTCCACCCGGACCTCGGACCGGGCGGTCTCGGCCTGGGGCAGCACATAGGGCTTGGGCGGCGTCAACTGCCGGTCGTTTTGCATCGACCCGAAAAGCGCCTTGGCTTCCTGCACGACATCGGCGGCCCGGACCTTGCCCACGACGACCAGGAGCATGGATTGGGGCTGGTAGCGCTCGCGCACGTAATTGCGCAGATCATCGGCGCTAAAGCCCGACACGGTCTTCTGGAAGCCGATGATGGGCCAGCCATAGGCCTGCCCGGGCCAAGCCATGGCCTGGATCGTCTGGAACAGGCGGTTGTCGGGGTTGTCCTTGCCCCGGGCCAGTTCGGACAGGACCACCTGCCGCTCGGAATCAAGCTCTTCGGGCGCGAACTTGGCGCCGAAGATCATATCCTGCATCACGTCGAGGCCGAGCTTCCAGCGGTCGGCCGGCAGGTCCACCCGGTAGACCGTGCTGTCGAAGCTGGTCGAGGCATTGAGCTCCCCGCCGGCGCCCTCGACGTCCGAGGCCACTTGTCCGGCGGGCCGCTTCTGGGTGGACTTGAACACCATGTGTTCGAGCAAATGGCTCAGGCCGGCCTGCCGGGCCGTTTCGTAGCCCGAGCCGGCGTGAACGAACAACCGTTCGGCCACAAGCGGGAACCGGTTGTCCTCAATAACCATGACGGTCAGCCCATTGGGCAATACGACAACTTTCGGAGGCTCGGCCGCAACGGCAGAAACGGCGGCGAGGCAAACCGCCAGGAGCAAAAGCAACGGGGGAAGACGCCAACGCATCAGGCAGACTCCTTTGCTGGTTCAAAAATAGCCGGCGCAATGCCCGCACACGCCGGGCATCCCAGAAAGCTAAGCACCTTTTGGAAAGAAGGGAACTTAATTCTGCTTCACAAAGCGGCAGGAAAAACCTGTTCGCCCGGGGCAAAGGCCACGCCCGTCTTGACCAGGACGTAACGTCCCCGGACAAGGGCCGGGCAAACCGCCTCGACCAGCCGCAGCGGACTGATATAGGCGTCGGCGAACGAACAGGTGAAGCGGACCATGCCCGGCCGGGGAAACGCCACGTCCGTGACAAGGGTCCGGGCGTCCATGGTGCGCTCCCCTTTCTTCGACATCCAGGTCACCGGAAAGGCGGCGGCCTCGATAAACCCACGCCAGTGGTCCAGGCAGCCGTCGGCCTGGGCCTGCGGCGGAGTCAGCTCGAAGGTCTCCAGCGCGGGATGGGCGATCTTGCGGCCCGGCGGCAGTTCGTCCACGCGCAGCACCATCATGCCCTCGGGCAGATTGGGATTCAGCCGGGCGGCAAAGTCCTCGGGCGCCACGGCCTCGCGCAGGAAAATGGCCGTCCACTCGGCCCGGCTGGCCACGCCCACGGGCAGGGCCCGGCCAAAGGACAGCTGGGGCAGCGGATGGTAGCCGGCGGAAAAGCTGGGTTTGAGCCCGGCCCGGCGCAGGGCCCGCTCGAACAGCCGTCCCAGTTCGAGCTGGCTCAGATAGATGGCGCTGTCCGTCTTGGAAAACCAGACCCGGAAGTGCGCGGCCTTGCGGGTCAGGTCCTCGCGGGGAGGCGCTTCGGGCGCGGGCACGACGCCGTCCTCGCGGGCGGCCCGGTTGACCCGGGGCCGGATGTCGCCCCGACCGTCCGGGTCGAGCGAACTTTTGCGTCCCTCGTACGAACAGACGCCGCAGCCGGAGCACTCGCCGAAACGGCAATCGGCCGTGGGGTCCCCAGACAGGGCCTTGGCCCGCTCCCGGCGCAAAAAGCCCGGGGTGACGCCGCAGGACAGATGGTCCCAAGGCAGCGGCGCCTGCGGATCGCGGGCGGCCAGCCAGGTGGCCGGATCAAGGCCGGCGGCTTCGAACACGCGCCGCCACGGGGCAAGGTCGAAACGGTCCACCCAGGAGCAAAACAACGCCCCCTCGCGGTAGGCGGCCTCGACCAGGGGGGCCAGCTCCCGGCCGGCCCGGGAAAACACCCCTTCGAGAAAACTCATGTCCGGCTCGTGCCAGCGCAGATGCAGCCGCCGATCCGTGGAGAACAGGTCCCGCAGATGATCGACGCGCCGGCGGATGTCCTCCAGGGAAATCTGCGCCTCCCACTGAAAAGGTGTGTGGGGCTTGGGCACGAAGGGCGAGATGGCGGCCGTGACCTGCAGGCGCTTGGTGCCGACGGGCGCCATGGACAGCACCTTTCTGGCCAGGGCGTAAATCCCCTCCACGTCTTCCATGGTCTCGGTCGGCAGACCGATCATGAAGTAGAGCTTCACCTGCTGCCAGCCGTGTTCGAAAAGCCGCTTGGCGTGGTCGAGGATGTCCTCCTCGGTGATGCCCTTGTTGATCACGTCGCGCAGCCGCTGGGTGGCGGCTTCCGGGGCCACGGTCGCCCCGGTGCGGCGGATGCCGGCCATCATCTCCAAAATGGAGTCGGACAGGGTGCCGGCGCGAAGAGACGGCAGGGAAACAGCCACCTGCTCCCGGCGGCAGCGGTCGATGCTGCGGGCGAAAAGACTCTCCAGGGCGGAAAAATCCCCGGTGGAAAGCGACAGAAAGGACAACTCCTCGTAGCCGGTGCGGGAAAGCCCCTCGGCAACCAGTTTTTCGAGGTTGTCCAGGCTGCGCTCGCGCACGGGCCGATAAACCATGCCGGCATGGCAAAACCGGCAGCCGCGCGTGCAGCCCCGGGCGATTTCCACGGCCAACCGGTCGTGCACGGACTGGGCAAAGGGCACGATCTGGCAGGTGGGAAAGGCCGCGGCATCAAGATCGGCCACCATGGCCTTTTCCACCCGGTCATAGCCGGGAACGGTGGAACGCGGCGCGCCGTCCGGGCCGATTTCGAAAAAGGCCGGCACATAGACGCCCTGCAGCCTGGTCAGGCGAAGGAGCAGTTCCCGGCGGGAAAGGCCCTCCTCCCGGGCCGTGGCCACGGCCTCCAGAATATCCACCAGCACCTGTTCGCCGTCGCCGATGACCATGGCGTCGAAAAAGGGCGCCACGGGCTCGGCATTGAAGGCGCACCCCCCGCCGGCGATGACCAGCGGCCCGTCCTCCCCCCGGTCGGCGGCGCGCAGGGGCAGCCCGGCCAGATCAAGCATGTAGAGCACGTTGGTGTAGCACAGCTCGTGGGTCAGATGAAACGCCAGCACGTCGCAGGCGGCCAGCGGCGTGTCGGACTCCAGGGTGCACAGCGGCGCGCCCTGTTCCCGCAGCGTGGCGGCCGTCTCGTCCGAGGGGGTGAAAACCCGCTCGGCGGCCAGATGCGGCACGCGGTTGACGGCCTCGTAGAGAATCCGCCCGCCGACATAGGACATGCCGACTTCGTAGAGGTCGGGAAAGGCCAGGGCAACGCGGGCGCGGACCACGGCCGGGTCCTTGGCCACGCGGCCCCATTCGGCCCCCAGGTACTGGGTGGGCTTTTGCAGACAGGCAACGAATTCGCGCATGATCGACTCCGGCCGCCGGGGTGGCCGGGGCGCTGGGTTTGGACGCAAAACGTCCGCTTTCCCCGTTTCGACGGGGAAAGCGGACACAAAAACGAAGCTATTTCTTCAGCAGATTGGAGATGTTGCCCTTGGAGCCCAGATTGGACAGGGTCTTGAGGTCGCCAGCGGTGGACAGGGTCAGGTTGCTGGTGGCTTCCAGATACCGGGTCTTGAGCTCATCCGGGTACTTCTTGAACTGGTAGAGCACGTTTTTGAGGTCGATCTCGCCGCCGACCTCGGTCTCGAACGGATAGCCGAACGGCAACAGCAGCATCTGCACGCCCTGCTGGGCGGGGATGGTCTGCAACAAGGCGACGTCGGTCAGCTTGCCGGCTTCCTCGTCCCATTTGCCGAGGACCGTTTCGCCATTTATCAGCTTCACCAGGCGGATGTCATAAGCCATGAAAGAGTCTCCTTCGGGATTGGCGGCCCGCACGGCCGCGCCTTGAGCTAGATACCGGATCGCCCCGTGTCAAGGGCGGACCTTATTCGTTATAGTCGAACACCCGGAATCCCTGCTGCTTGCACAGGGAATCGCGTTCGGCCTCGCGCAGGTCGGTGCGCACCATTTCGGAAACCATCTCCTCGATGGTGGTGTGCGGCTGCCAGCCCAGGCGCTCCCGGGCCTTGCTCGGATCGCCGAGCAGGGTTTCCACCTCGGTCGGCCGGAAATAGCGCGGATCGACGGCCACCAGACATTTGCCGGTGTCGGTGTCGATGCCTTTTTCCTGCTCGCCCTCGCCTTCAAAGGCCAGCCGGATGCCGAGTTCGGCAGCGGTCATGGTCACGAAATCGCGCACGGAATACTGTCGGCCCGTGGCGATGACGAAATCCTCGGGCGCGTCCTGCTGGAGCATGAGCCACTGCATTTCCACGTAATCCCTGGCATGCCCCCAGTCGCGAAGAGCCGAGAGATTGCCGAGATACAGGCAGTCCTGCAGACCGAGCTTGATGCGGGCCATGGCCCGGGTGATCTTGCGCGTGACGAACGTCTCGCCGCGCAGCGGGGATTCGTGGTTAAAAAGAATGCCGTTGCAGGCATACATATCGTAGGCCTCGCGGTAGTTCACCGTGATCCAGTAGGCGTACAGCTTGGCCACGGCATACGGGCTTCGCGGGTAGAACGGCGTTTTTTCGGTCTGCGGCACTTCCGCGACCTTGCCGAAAAGCTCCGAGGTCGAGGCCTGGTAGAACCGGGTCTGCTTTTCCAGTCCCAGAATGCGGATGGCTTCGAGCAGGCGCAAGGTGCCAAGAGCATCCACGTCGGCGGTGTACTCCGGGGACTCGAACGACACCTTGACGTGGCTCTGGGCGGCCAGATTGTAGACCTCGTCCGGCTTGACCTCCTGCATGACGCGAATGAGGTTGGTGGCGTCCGACAAGTCGCCATAATGCAGGATGAACTTGCGGCCGGTGTCGTGGGGGTCCCGGTAGAGATGATCGATGCGCTGGGTGTTGAACAGCGAGGCCCGACGTTTGATGCCGTGGACCTCGTAGCCCTTGTGCAGCAGCAGTTCGGCCAGATAGGCGCCGTCCTGACCGGTGATGCCGGTAATCAGCGCGACTTTGCTCTTCATGAGACAATGTTCTCCCGTGGAGGTTGGCCGAGTTCGTGGGCGACCATGGTTCTGGCCACCTCGGCCGGATGCAGGTTCGCCTTCCAGCCCAGACGGCTGGCAGCCCTGGCCGGATTGGCCCGGCTGACGGCGATGTCGGCCGGGCGAAAAAGCGTCTGGTCCACATCGACATGCGCCCGCCAGTCGAGACCGGCGGCGGCAAAGGCCTCGGCCGTGAATTCGCGCAAGGTGATGGTGGAACCCGTGGCGATGACGAAATCCTCGGGCGCGTCGCATTGCAGCATGGCCCACATGGCTTCCACGTATTCCGGTGCGTAGCCCCAGTCCCGGGCCACTTCGATATTGCCCAGGCGCAACCGCTCCTTCGATCCCTTGGCGATGCGGCAGACGGCGGACACGATCTTGCGGGTCACGAACCGCGCCGGGCGCAACGGCGACTCATGGTTGAACAAAATGCCGTTGCAGGCATAGAGATTGTAAGCCTCGCGGTAGTTGACCACCTCGAAATGGGCGGCCGCCTTGGCCACGGCGTAGGGGCTTCGGGGAGCAAAGGGCGTTTCCTCGGTGGCCGGCTCGCCCCGGGTGTCGCCGAAACAGTCGCTGGACGAGGCGTTGTACAGGCGCACCGGCGCGCCCAGAAAGCGCACGGCTTCAAGCAGGTTGAGCGTGCCGACGCCGATGGACAGAAAGGTTTCCACCGGCTGTTCAAAGGACAGCCCGACCGAGGATTGGCCGGCCAGATGGTAGATTTCATCGGGCGCGACCTTGGTCAGCACCGTCAGGACGCTGCGGAAATCCGTCAGCGTGACCGAATGCAGCGACACCTGCTCCCGAACGCCCAGGGCGACCAGATTGCCGAACGAGGACATCTGGGCGTCGCGCGAGGTGCCGGCCACCTGATAGCCTTTTTGCAGCAGCAAGCGGGCCAGATAGGCTCCGTCCTGGCCGGAGACTCCGAAAATAAGCGCTTTTTTCATGCGGATGGTGTCCGGGGAGGCATGGTTATTGAAGGCGAAAGGCTAAATTTTTCCCGGCCCGGCGTCAACAACCGCTTCCGGGTCCTCCGGCCGCCCTTCCCGGCGCGCCCGGGCGCGGCAGGCGGCGCAGATGCCGTCGATGCGCACCTCCACCCCGACCACTTCCATGGAAAGCGAACGGCCGAGCGCCTCCACATCGACGAGCTGACCGGTGGTCGGCAGGCATTCCATGCGGCCGCAGCGCACGCAGTAGGCATGGCCGTGGGCGCGGCCGGAAAAACGAGGGCCAGGGCAATACCGGAAGGCCCGGTCGCCGCAGCTGTGGCGGTTGGCCAGACCATGTTCCACGAAAAGATCGAGGATACGGTACAGCGTCACCTTGTTGACCGGCATTTCCGCGCGCACGGCCCGCAACAGGTCGGCCGCGGGAAAAGCCCTGTCCTCGCGAAAAAGCGCCCGGCCGACCGCCAGCCGGGCCGCGGTCGGTTCGACGCCGGCCCGCGCCAGCGTCTCGGCCAGGTCATCGGGAATCCGTGTCATATCCGTAGCTCCCCTGCCCCGCTTCCCAAAGAGTAATCACTTTTCCGAAAGACGGGGGCGCAGCAGCCGGGCGGGCAGCAGGGAGAGGAAATAGGTCGTGGCGGCCACGGCGATGATGGCCGCGCCCGACGTCAGGTTGCAGCCGTAGGCCAGCGCCAGTCCGGCCAGACAGAAAACAACGTTGAGCCCGCAGGCGTACAGCATGGCCCGGCCCAGGGAGGGAGCCCGGCGCATGGCCAGACTCGGGGCCACGGACAGCAGGGCGATGATGAGAATGAGCCCGGCCACGCGGATGAGCAGCACCACCGTGACGGCGGCCATGGCCGTCAGCAGGTAATGCAGAAAGGTGACCGGCGCCCCGCGCACGGCGGCGAATTCGCGGTCAAAGGCCATGGCCACGAAGCCGTTGTAGTGCCGCAGGGTCATGCCCACGAGGACCACGGACAGCCCGGCCAGGGCGTAAAGGTCGCTGACCGGTACGGTGATGATGCTGCCGAACAGATAGCTCATGAGATCGGGTTTGTAGCCCGGCGTCAGGTCGAGCAGGATGATGCCGAAGGCCATGCCGGCGGCCCAGAGCACGCCGATGACCGTGTCCGTATCCTCGATGCGGCGCAAGGTCAGCGCGGCCATGCACAAGGCCGTGGCCACGGTGAAGGCCACGGCGGTCGGCAGCACGGGCAGGGCCAGAAAATAGGCCAGCCCCACCCCGCCATAGGCGGCATGGGCCGCGCCGCCGGCCAGAAACACCATGCGGTTGGCAACGACCAGCGTTCCCATCACCCCGCAGCACAGCGCGGCCAGCAGCGCGGCGATCAGGGCGTGCTGCATAAACGGCAGGGCCAGATCCTCAATCATTGGTTCTCCAACGGGGACAGCCCGGCCAGATCGGGCGGGATGCGGCGTAAAAAAGCGTCCATGGGACACGACTGGCTATGGACGCCGTAAAGCAGATCGACCATTTCCTTGGTCAGGCGCGGCTCGGGGGCGTAAAGCAACTGGCCGTTGACGCAGGCCACGGCCGTGACCCCGGCGGCCAGGATGCTCATGTCGTGGCTGACCACAAGCGTGGTCACGCCGTGGCCGATGCGCGAAAGCACTTCGTAGAGGCAGAACTTGCCCTGCGGATCGATGTTGGCCGTGGGCTCGTCGAGAATGAGCAGCTCCGGATCGGACACCAGGGCCCGGGCAATGAGGGTGCGTTGCTGCTGGCCGCCGGAAAGGTCGCAAAAGCGCTTGTCCTTGTAGGCATACATTTCCACCTGCCGCAACGCCGCCTCGGCCCGGTCGATTTCCTCCCGGGAATAGCGGAAGCCCCGCCGTCCCGGAGCGAGCAGGCCCATGAGCGTCACCTCGATCACCCGGATCGGCAGGTCCTTGCGCGAGGCCGCGCCTTCCAGGCGCTGGGGCACGTAGCCGATGTGGCTGCTGCGCTCCCCGGGCGCCCGGCCAAAGACCCTGACGCTCCCCGAAGTGGGTTGCAGGATGCCGAGAATGAGCTTGAGCAGCGTGGTCTTGCCGCCGCCATTGGGACCAAGCACGGCCAGGCGGTCGCCCGGGGAGACGGTCAGACCGACCCGGGACAGGGCCGGCTGACCGTCGTAGGCATAGGTCAGGTCACGAATGTCGATGACCGGTTGGGTCATTTGCCCTCCGCGTGGCTGGTCATGCCCTGGCGCAATGCCGCGGCCGCCCGTTTCAGATTGGCCGCCCAGTCCCCGGCCAGGGGGTCGAGCGGCGCGACCGTGCCGCCGATGGCCTGGGCAAGGGTTTTGGCCTGCCGGTCGCTCATCTGCGGCTGCACGAAAATCACCTTGACGCCATCTTCCCGCGCTTCCCGCACAAGGGCGGCCAGAGCCTTGGGACCGGGTTCGCGGCCAAGCTGCTCGATGGGAATCTGGGTCAGATCGAAATCCCGGGCAAAATAGCCCCAGGACGGATGGAACACCATGAACCTGCGCTGCGCCGGCGGCACATCCGCAAAGAGCTTCTCTATATCGGCGTTCAAGGCGTCGCAAGCGGAAGCGAACCGATCATACCCGGTCATGTAGGCGCCGACGTTTTCAGGATCGGCCTTGGCCAGGGCGTCGCGCATGGAGGAGCCGAGTTCCTTGGCCAGTCGCGGCGAAAGCCAGATGTGGGGATCGGGCTCGCCGGCCTCGTGATGATGGCCCTGCTCTTCCCCGGCCTGCGCCGCATGGTGCACATCCTGGCCGTGTTCGTCCGCTTCGTGCTCGTGGGCGACCATGGGCATCTTCTTGATGCCGGCATCCGTCTCCACGATGGTCATGTCGGGATTCGCCGCCGCGAAACGCGGCAGCCAGGCTTTCTCGAAATCCACGCCAATGGCGAAATAGAGCGCCGCCTTGCCCAGTGCGGCCAGTTGCTGGGGTTTGGGCTCGTAGGTGTGGGGATCGGCCCCGGCCGGCACCATGACCACCACGTCCACCTTGTCTCCGGCAATCTGCTTGAGAAACGCCGCCTGGGGCGCAATGCTGACCGCGGCGAGCAGCTTGGCCCGGGCCGGAACGCACAGGGCGAAAAACGCCGCAACCGCCAGCAAGAAAATACGTTTCATAAAGCCTCCCTTTGGATTCGATTCGAATCCGTCCGGCTGATGCAACAGAGTTGCATGACAAAGTCAAGTCCGTTCGTCAGGAATTTTCCCGCATGAGCCCGCGCGCGGTCGGCGCGGCTCAGGCCGAATCGGCCCCGGCGGAAAAGGACCGGCCCGGAACCAGGGCCGGCAGGGACAGGACGCGCGCGTAGGCCTCGCGCACGATGCGGGCTGTTTCGTCCCAGGAAAAGCGACCGGCCCGCTCCAGGGCCTGGCGGCGCAACTCCTCGCGCCGGGACGCATCGGCTCCGACCGTGGCCATGGCCCGGGTCAGGGCCGCGACATCGTGGGGGTCGACCAAAAGGGCCGCGTCGCCGGCCACCTCGGGCAGCGAGGTGGCGTTCGCGCATACGACCGCCGCGCCAAGGCTCATGGCTTCGAGCACCGGCAGGCCAAACCCCTCGAACAGCGACGGATACAAAAAAGCGTGGCACGAGGCGTAAAGCCAGGCCAGCTCCGCGTCGGACACATAGCCCGTAAAAACAAGCCGGTCGGCGATGCCCAGCTCGCGCACCTCCCGGGCAACGTCGTCCATGAGCCAGCCCCGGCCGCCGGCCAGCACCAGCGGCATGTCCCCGCCCGTCTCGCGCAGCCAGGCGGCGTAGGCCCGAAACAGCCGCAAATGGTTCTTGCGCGGCTCGATGGTGCCCACGCACAGCCAGAAGCCGTCGGGCTCGATCCCGGCCAGGGCCTTGGGTTTTTCGCGTGGGGAATCGGCATGGAAACGGCTGGCCAGGGGGGCGACCACGGTCCGCTCCGTCGGATAGTGCGGGAAAACCTTCAAGAAGTGCTTGAGGGAAAAGGCGGAAATGGACACCACGAAATCGGCCAGGGTGGCGGCGCGAAAGACGCCGTCGAAACAGCCGGTGCGGTTTTGCTCGGTGGTCCAGGCCGGGTTTTCCAGAAACGACAGGTCGTAGAGCGTATAGACGAGCCGCGCCCGGGACAGCCCCGCCGGACAGAAAAAATTGTTGGCGTGCACGATATCCGGCGCGCCAAGCCGGGCCTCGAAATCGGGCGGCGGCTGGCGGAAAAACCGCTTTTGCGCCCAGAAACGGCGAAAAGTCAGCCCCTGGCGAAACCGGGCGCCCGCCGGGCGCAGACAGGCCTTCGGACGTGGCTCCCAGAAAAAATCGCCAAAAGCGGGATAGAGCAGATAGTCGCTTTCCGTATCGATCCGGGCCAGGGCGTCGAGCAGGCCGGCGGCGAAATAGCCGCAACCGGCCTTGCCGGCCCCGGTCTGGGACACGTCGAAGCCGATTTTCATAGCTCCGCGCCCGGAGGGACAAGGCCGCGCGTCAGCCAGGAGGCGGCCGTGCGGGCCAGGACCGGTGACACGGCCCTGTTCCAGCGCAGCGATGCCCAAAGCGCGTTTACGGCCACGGCCGGCGTGAAAAGCGCCCCGCTCTCCCGCAGTTTCCAGGTCTCCCGCACCCGGGCATGGGCGAAATTGCACAGCCAGCGGTCCGGCACCCGGCCGAAGGTGGCCAGCATCATGTCGTTGATTTCGGCATGGACCTTCAGCTTGGAGCCCGACGTCTTGGTCTGCGGATAAAAGCGCGACCCGGCCAGCTTGCGCGGCAGGTAGGAAAAGACCGCCCCTCCCCTGGCCAGCCGCAGCCAGAATTCGTAATCCAGGGTGTACTGCCAGCGCAGGCTGAGCCCGCCGAACCGCTCCACCACCCGGCGGCGGAAAAAGGCCGCCGGCTGGCAGATGATGCAGCGGCTTTTCAGGCGCTCCAGGTCAAACGGCTCGGCCGGATAGGGCTCGATGACGGCATCCTCTTCGTCGATGTGGTCACCGTCGCCATAAACAACATCCACTTCAGGATATTTTTCAAAAACTTCAAGTACCGCTCGAAAGGTTCCGGGCGTATAGACGTCGTCGGAATTGATCCAGGCGATGATCTCGCCGGAGGTGGCGGCGATGCCCTTGTTGACGGCGTCGGGCTGGCCCTTGTCGGGCTCGGACCGGTACCGCAGGCGGTCGCCGTAGCCTTCAAGGACCGCCACCGTCTCGTCGGTGCTGCCGCCGTCCATGACCACGTATTCGCCGGCCGGCGCGTCCTGGGACAGCACGCTTTCGATGGTGCGGCCGATAAAACGCCCCTGGTTATAGGACGGCGTGACGGCGCTCAGGCTAGGCAGGGTCATGGGCCGCCTCACCATAGCGCAAATCCACATCGCGCAGGCCATCGGTCAGGCGCAGCTCGCGGCACAGCACCGACAGGCTGCGCCGATCCGCGCCGAAGCCGCCGGCATCGGCGCGTCTGGAACCGTCGAAGACAAATTCCACATAGCCTCCATGGGGGCCCAGATCCGGAGCAAAGGCCACATCCTTGCCGCGCGACACCGTCACCGGGCGACCGGCGGGTTTGCCGTCCACGAAGACCTCCACCCGCACCCTCCCCGACGGCGCGCCGGCAGGCAGGGCGAACCGGGCCCGCAGCCATTGGCGGTGGGCGGCCGGGCCATAGGCCACGAACAGCCGCGCCCCGCACCAGCCGTCGCCGTAGAGCCCGCGCACGGCCGTGCTCTGGGACACGGGCCGGGCGAGCACGTCCTCGAACACGGTGAGATACTTGCGGGCCATGTCCTCGGGACCGCCGAAAACGCCCAGCCGCTCCCGGCCCCTGGCCACGAGGTCCTCGGCCAGCCCCGGCGTGTCGAGCAGGCGGGCCAGGGCGTCGGCCATGTCGTCGGGCCGGCGGGGATCGAAATACAGCGCCGCCTCGCCGCCCACTTCGGGCAGGCTGGTCACGTTGGAACAGACAATGGGCGTGCCCACGGCCATGGCCTCGACCAGCGGCATGCCGAACCCTTCGAAAAGCGAAGGGAAAACCAGGGCCCTGGCCCCGGTCAGCAGGGCCGAAAGCGTGTCGTCGGACACGTAGCCGGCAAAGGTCACCCGGTCCTCAAGGCCCAGGCGCACCACGGCCTCGCCCAGTTCGCGGCGCAGCCCGGTGTCCGCGCCGGTCAGCACCAGCCGCAGACGCGCCTGCGGCCGGGCGGCAATGAGCATGCCGAAGGCGGTCAGGAGCATCCGGTGGTTTTTGTGGGGCCAGAAATTGGCCGGATACAGAAAATAGTCGTCCTGGCCCAGGCCGAGGTCCTGCCGGGCGGCGGCCACGGCCTCGGGGGCGACCCGGGCAAGGCGGCGCGGCAGGGAAATATGGATCGTGACCGCGCGCCCGGGCGGCACATTGCCCTGGCGCAATACGGTGTCGCGGGCAAAGTCCGAGATGCACACCAGACGCTCGCACAGCCGCGCGGCGGCCAGGAACGTCCGCTCCCGTCCGGCCTCGTCCTCGGGCGTAAAAAACTGCGGATAATAGGCGTATTGCAGGTCGTAGATCACGGACACGGCCGGCACGTCCGGATGCTGGAAATAGGGCATGGTGAAGGGGCAAAACAGCAGGTCCACCCGCCTGCCCCGCCAGTGCGACAGCCCGCGCGCGGTCCCGAGCGCGCCGACCCGGACCCGCTCGATGTTGGGGCCATCCAGATGGGCCAGTTCGTCATAAGCGGCATCGGACACGATGCACACGAACCGCCAGCTCGGGCGCAGCCCGCCCAGGGCGCGCAACAGCAGCAGGGTCATGAGCTTGGCCCCGCCGTTGTCGCCGCCGGGCAAGACCGGCGTCAGATCCACGGCCACCAGGATGTCCCCGGAAACGTCGCGGCCGGCAAGTTCCTTGCGGGCCGTCCCCTTGGCCAAAACGTGGGTGACGGCCTTGTTCCAGACCCAGGCCACGCGCCCCCAGCGCAAAAGCACCTTGTTGACCAGGGACGGCAGCCGGCCCTGGCTCACCCAGCCCGAGGCCGTCTCGCGGATGACGCCTTCGAGCCCGCCCCGGGCAACGGCGGCATCGCCGCACAGCCCGGCCGCCAGGGCCTCGGCGGCCTCGGCCCGGCCGGCCAGATCGAGCATGGCCAAAACCAGGCGGCCGTCGGGCGAGGCGGTCAGCGCCCCGGCCACGGCCTCGGGGGCGTGCTCGGGCAGGGGCCGGCGACCGGCCGTAAAAAGCATGTCGTACGGAAAAAGCGGGGTCTCGAACCGCAGCTGGTCCATGCCGGCAAAGGCAAAAAGCTCCCGCACGGCCTTTTCACTGAATAAATAGAGGTGTTCCGCCGGCAGTAGCATCCGCACGAAGGGATCGGCATCGGCGACCAGCCGGGCATGGGTCATGCCGGCCGGAAACCGGGGCGTCTGGACGAACACCACGCCATCCGGGGCAAGCAGCGTTCCCACCTGCCGCAGCAGTCCCACCGGATCGGGCAGATGCTCCAGCACGTCCATGAGCACCACGGCGGCGAGGCTGCCCGGGGCGATCGCCTGTTCCTCCAGGGGGCCAGTCAGCATGGTCACGCCAAAGGTGTCGGCGGCAAGCCCGGCCACGGAGGCGTCGAGTTCGAGCCCCCGGGCGCGAAAGCCGGCCCGGGACAGCAGGGCCGTAAATCCGCCATGGGCGCAGCCGAGTTCCAGCACATCCCCGGGCGGCAGACAGGCCTTCAAGAAGCGCCGCAGCCAGTAGACGCAGCGCTCGGGCAAATCCAGGCGCGCCCGGGCCTCGATGGACGGCTGGCCCAGATCGGCTTCCTGGTGGTCGTACCAATAGTCGCGGCCGTAGCCCTCGGCGCGCTCCTCCCGCGACACCAGCGTGCCGCAGCCCGGGCACAGCATGTAGCCGTCATTATAGGGCTCAAGCCCGCCTGTCCCGCACCAACACTGCCGCATGTTTGCTCCAAAGCGCTTCCCCCGCCCCTTCGAAGGGCCCGGGGGAACCATTATTCCTCCGGCGCATCCTGGGTCGCGCCCGGGTCGCCGCAGGCCATATGCGCGTCACCGCTCCCATACGCCCGCAGGGCCGCCTGGCCCGGCAGGTTGGCCACGCCGTGGTGGGTGAGCTGCACGGGCGTGGTGTCGCGGCTGCGGAAGGTGACCATGAAATCGCCGGCCCGGGTGAGGATGGAAACGACCGTGGCGCGCCGCTCCAGCTCCTCGTGGGACAGGGACGAACGGCGGGCGAAATCCTCGCGCCCCATGGTCGAAAAGCCCAGATTGAACGTGTATTCGCCCGGGGCCAGATCCAGGACCACGTCGAAGCGCGCCCGCAGGACCGCGCCGGCCGGAACGAGGGTGGGATGGGCGCAATCGAATTGCAAGGTGTTTTTGCCGAAAACGATGATGCGTTTGTCGTTTATGAGCTCCACCCCGGCAATTGCCACTTCCATGGGGTGGCTTACGACATAGCGGCAGAAGATGGACACGGTCTCGCCCTGCTCGAAGGCCCGGCAGGGCTGGCCCGAGGCGTCGCACACGGCCACGTCGGTGCACCGGGCCCAGTCGTTTTCGGCCACGGCGGCGTTGGCAAGATCGAGAAAGGCTTCCGGCCCGGGCCAAAAGCCGTCGTCCTCGCCCTCGCGCGGCAGGGCGAGGCCCGCCGTGTCGTCCACGACCGCGCGGGGCGCCGGCGCGCTCCCGCCGACCATGTAGCGTTTGACCGCCGCGGCGGCGTCGCCGACAAAGGCTGTCCGGCCCCGTTCGAGCAACAGCGCCCGATGGCAGAACTGAGCCACGTCGTTCATGGCGTGGGACACGAGCACCACCACCGTGCCGCGATCCAGCAGGCCTTCCAGACGCTGGTAGCACTTCTGGCGGAAAAAGACGTCGCCGACGGCCAAGGCCTCGTCGATGATGAGCACATCGGGTTGCAGGCTGGTGGTCACGGCAAAGGCCAGACGCAGGAACATGCCGCTGGAATAGGTCTTGACCGGCTGGTCGAAATAGGCCCCGATGTCGGCGAAGGCGGCAATGGACTCCATGCGCTCCTCGACGACGGCCCGGGGGATGCCGAGCACGGCGGCGTTGACGTAGACGTTTTGCCGGCCGGTAAAATCCGGCTTGAAGCCGGAGCCCAGCTCCAGCAGCGCCGTGGTGCGCTCGGGCAGGACCACCTCGCCGGCCGTGGGTTCGAGCACGCCGGCCAGAATTTGCAGCAGCGTGGATTTGCCGGCCCCGTTCTTGCCGATGATGCCGAAGGCCTCACCGGGCATGACCTCGAAGGACACGTCGCGAAGGGCCCAGTGCTCGCGGTAGCGCGGCTTGCCGCCGGGGAACAGGAGCTGGCGCAACCGGTCCTGGGGACGGTTGTAGAGCTCATACATCTTGGAAACGCCCCGGGCGGCGATCACGGGGCGGGTCGGCTCAGACGGCATCGGCAAAAAGCCTCTTGACGCTGGTGAAAAAGGCATAGCCCGCCAGCATGATGCCGGCCGAGGCCAGGGTGACGAGGCCCAGGGCGGTCCAGTCGGGCAGCTGTCCCCAGATGATGGTGCGGCGCAGATGATCGACGATGGGGTGCAGGGGGTTGAGCGCCAGCAACCGCCGGTAGGGTTCGGGCACGGCGGAGAGCGGATAGAGGATCGGGGTGGCGAAAAAATAAAGCTGCACCACAACCATTACGATATTTCCGAGATCCTTGAGAAAAACGCCGACGGGCGCCAGCAGCCAGCACACGCCCAGGGTGAACATGACCAGGGCCGGATAGGCCAGCGGGGCCAGCAGGATGGTCCAGGACAGCGTCCCGGTGGTGGCCAGCACGCCCAGGGCGACCAGCGCGAGGCTGATCAGCGATTCCAGGGCGGCGGCGCACAGGATGCCGACCGGCAGGATTTCCAGGGGAAAAAGCACCTTCTTGATGAAGTTGACGTTTTCCGAGAGCAGGCGTGGCGTACGGTTCACGCAGCCGGCAAAGACCTCGAACACGGCCAGTCCGGTAAAAAGAATAAGGGCGTAGCCCGCCACCCCGCCCGGGCCGCCGCCGGCCCAGGACGGCTTGAAAACCACGGAAAAGACGAAGGTGTAGACAGCCAGGGTGGCCAGGGGCGAAACCAGCCCCCACAGCAGGCCGAGCTGCGCGCCCTGGTAGCGCGACAGAAATTCGATGCGGGCAAAGGTGGCCAGCACCTCGCGCAGCTTCCACAGCCGTTGGACAAAGGCCACGGGAGACAGACCGGAGCCGAGATCGGACCAAAAGCTGCCGGGACGCGGCCGTCTGACGACCATGACCATTTTTGACGCCTGCATGGAGCCGGTTGCATATTCGATGGAATTGACGCATGTCAACGCATTCCCCGCCCCGGCAACGTCGCCAACGGGGCAGACACCGGAACACACCGCCCATGCGCATCACCATAGACGCCAGCACGCTCTCCCATCCCCAACGCACCGGCATCGGCCGCTGCCTGGAATCCATCCTGCCGCGCCTGACGGAGCTGGCCGGGGCCGACAACAACGATATCATGTTGCTCTCGGGCCGCCCCATCGTCAACGCCACGGCCTTGAGCCTGCTCGCCCAGGGCCGGCTGCGGGCCAGAACCGTCAAGGTCCCGTCGCTTTATGCCTGGCAACAGGCCGGCATGGGCTGGCAGATCAAGGAGGCCGGCGCGCGCGTGCACTACGCCCCGGACGGCCTGCTGCCCGTGGGCTTTTCCGGACGCAGCGTGGGCGTGGTCAACGACGCCCTGTGGCGGCGGCATCCCGAAACCCTGGCCTGGCACATCCGGCTGGTCTTCGCCCTGCGCCAGAAGCACAGCCTCGGCCGGCTCACCATCCCGCTGACGCTTTCCGCCTTCACCCGCCGGGAGCTGTTGCGGTTGTACGGCCCCATGGCCGCCCGGGTGCGGCCGACGGATCTGTGCGCCGTGGACCACGACCGGTTCCGGCCGCGCCAGCCGGCCGACGAAGTGGCGCTGGCCGGCCTGCGCGCCCGGTACGGCCTGCGGGAAGGCTACCTGCTGTGCGTGGGCAACCTCATGGCCCACAAAAATCTCGGCGTGGCCCTGCGCGCCCTGGCCCGGCTGCACCAGCGCCCGGAAGGCCCCCGGCCGCAGCTGGCCCTGATCGGACACGGCGACACGGCGGTGATCACGAACCTGCTGCCGCCCGGACCGGCCCGGGACAGCGTGGTCTGCCTGGGCTATCTGTCCGATGCCGACGTGGCCCTGGCCTACCGGGGCGCGGCGGCCTATGTCTTTCCCTCGCGCTACGAAGGCTTTGGCCTGCCGCTTCTGGAGGCCATGGCCAGCGGCGTGCCCGTCGCCTACGCCGACGCGGCCTCCCTGCCCGAGGCGGCCGGTCCGGCCGGCCTGCCCTTTCCGGCCACCGACGACGACGCCCTGGCCGACACGCTTTCGCGCCTGCTGACCGACACCGCCCTGCGGGAGCGGCAAACCGCCCTGGGCCTGGACCGGGCCGCCGATTTTTCCTGGGACGCCTGCGCCGCCAACGTCTATGCCGCGCTTCGCGAAGCCTCGGGATCACCGCCCCTGCGCCTGCCCAAGGTGACGGTGGTGACGCCCTCGTACAACCAGGCGGAATTTCTGCCCGAAACCCTGGAAAGCGTGGCCGCCCAACGCGGCGTTTCCGTGGAACACATCGTGCTCGACGGCGGCTCGACCGACGCCACGCCCGACATTTTGTGGCAATGGGACGACCGGCTGGCCTATTGGCGCTCGACCCCGGACGACGGACAGACGGCCGCCCTGGCCGAAGGCTTCGCCAAGGCCACGGGCGACGTCATGGGCTGGCTCAACTCCGACGACGTGCTTTTCGCCGACGACGCCCTGGCCGCCGTGGCCGAAGCCTTTGCCAAAAACCCCGAGGCGGTCATGGTCACGGGCGACACCGTGCTCACCGACGCCGCGGGCACCCCCGTCATGATCGACATGGTGCTCGCTCCGTCCCACCGGCAGATGCGCTACGCCATGGCCGTGCCCCAGCAATCGACCTTTTTCCGGCGCGAGGCCTATCTGGCCGCCGGCGGCATGAACACGGCCTTTTCCTATTGCATGGACTATGATCTCTTCGAGCGCATCAGCCGGCAGGGCAAAATCGTGCGCATCCCGAGAGTGCTCGCCACCTTCCGCCTGCACCCCTCGGCCAAGACGGCCACCTGGCGGGCCGTGTTCAAGCGGGAGCTGGCCGCCTGCCAGCACCGCCACGGCCAAGGCCTTTGGCACGAGGCGCTCATCAAGCTCGTCAGCCTGGAAATACGGCTGCAATCCGTCCTGGCCCAGGGCGGCGCGCTGCTGCACCGCCGCGCCCTGCCCAGCCAGTGCAACGCCAGACTGGAGCCCATGCGGGCCTATGCCCGCCGCAAGCACGGGCTGATCGGCTGACCGCCATGCGCATCGCCATCAACGCCCGCACCCTGGATTACCCGTCCGGCGGCCCCAAGGAATACCTGCTGGGGCTCACGCGGGCGCTGCTCGACCTGGGCGGCCACGAACTGCTGCTCTATTATCCGCACGAAAGCCATTTGCGCACCTTCCCCGAGGCCACCGAAAAGGTGCTGCCGGTGCGCAACCGGCTGCTGTTCGACTGGCTGGCCCTGCCCCGGGCCCTTGGCCGCGACCGGCCCGACGTCATCCTCTTTCCCTGTTCCAACATGCCGCCCGGCATTCCCTGTCCGGCCGTGGTGACCATGCTGGATCTCGGCTATTTCCACCCGACGCTGCGCATGTACAAGCGCGGCGACACCCTCTACATGCGCCGGTTTATCCGCTACAGCGCCAGACGGGCCGAACGTCTGCTCGCCATCTCCGAGCACACGCGGGCCGACGTCCTGCGGCTGACCCGGGCCCGGCCTCAGCAGGTCACGGTCACCCCGCTGGCCTGCGACCCCCTCTACAAGAAATCGGCTCCGCCCGGGGCCGTGACCGCCTTCACCCGCGCCCACGGCCTGCCCCGGCCTTATATAGTTTATACCGGGAACATTTCCCCGCGCAAGAACCTGACCACCCTGCTTGCCGCCCTGCCCCGGGCCGGCGACCGCCTCGCCTGCGATCTGGCCGTCACCGGCGGATTGGCCTGGAGCGAGGATTTCACCAATACTGTCAACCAAATGGGCTTGCAGGACCGGGTCCGCCGCCTGGGCCACGTGGCCCGGAGCGAAATGCCGCTGCTCTATCAGGGCGCCACGGCGCTGGCCTTCCCCTCGCTGTTCGAAGGATTCGGTCTGCCCGTCCTGGAAGCGCAGGCCAGCGGCACGCCGGTAGTGTGCGCGGCAGCCACTTCCCTGCCCGAAGTGGCCGGTGACGGGGCCGTGCTCGTCCCCCCCACGGACGCGGACGCCTGGGCCGAGGCCCTGGTCCGCGTGGCCGGCGATGCGACGTTGCGGCAACAACTTATCGAGCGCGGCCGGGCCAACGAGGCCCGATTCACCTGGCGCCGAACGGCCCGGCTGACCCTCGACGCCCTGGAAGCCGCCGCCACCCGTCCCTGACATCCCCACCTTCCGACTTCCGTCCGATCGCGGTATTCCTTGTCCGAAAGTCCTGGCCCTGGCCGACTTCGAAAAATGTGTCATTGCATCTTGCAAGTACTTTTGGTTTACGGTATGAACTGTACCGAAATTCAGGCCATGTTTTCCAAGGTCGTTGTAGAGGCCTTAAAATAAAAAGAAAAAAGGAGCATTTCAGCATGAGTACCAAACGCATCGTTGTCATCGGCGGTACGGCGGCCGGTCCCAAGGCGGCCTCCCGGGCCAAGCGCCTCGACGAGCAGGCCGACGTCACCCTGCTGCAAAAGGCCCCCGAACTGTCCATGGCATCCTGCGGATATCCGTATTACGTGGCCGGCGAGGTCAAGGAGCGCGACGCGCTGTTGTGCACCCCGGCCGGGATCGTGCGCGATCCGGCCTTTTTCGCCGGAGCCAAGGGCATCACGGCCATGGTCGGCACGGAAGTCACGGCCATCGACCGCAAGGCCAAGACCGTGGCCTGGAAGCGTCTGGCCACGGGCGAAACCGGCAATCTGCCGTATGACAAGCTGATCGTGACCACGGGTTCGGTGCCCAAGGTGCCGCCCATCCCCGGCCGCGAGCTGGACGGCGTGACCACCCTGGCGAGTCTGGCCGACGCCGACGGCCTGCGCGCCCTGGCCGACGCCGGCAAGGGCAAGTCGGCGGTCATCGTCGGCGGCGGGCTCATCGGCATGGAATCGTGCGAATCCCTGGTCGAGGCCGGCATGGACGTGACCGTGGTCGAGGCCCTGCCGCAAATTCTAAGCTTCCTCGATCCCGAACTGGCTCTGCTCGTGGAAAAGCACGCCCGGTCCAAGGGCGCGAAGATCATCACCAAGACCGGCATCACGGAAATCCTCGGCCAAAACGGCAAGGTTTCGGGCGTCCGGCTGGCCGACGGCCGGGAGCTGCCCTGCACGTTGGTGGTCATGGCCATCGGCGTCGCCCCCAACACGACCCTGGCCAAGGAGGCCGGGCTGGCCCTGGGCGCGACCAGGGGCTTGGTCGTGGACAAACACATGCGCACGTCCGATCCGGACATCTACGCCGCCGGCGACTGCGTGGAAGTGACCAACCGCCTGACCGGCAAGCCCATGCACGCGCCCTTCGGCGATCTGGCCAACCTGGAAGGCCGTGTGGCCGCCGACAACGCCGTTCTCGGCGACAAGACCGTGTTCCCGGGCACCATCGGCAGCGGCATCTGCAAGGTGTTCGACTTCGCCGCCGCCTCGACGGGCCTGTCCGAGCGCCGGGCGCGCGAAGAGGGCTTCGACGTGGTCACGGCGATCAACGCCAGCCCGGACAAGCCCGGGTTCATGGGAGCCAAGCCGGTGGTGTCCAAGCTCATCGCCGACGCCAAGACCGGCCGCATCCTGGGCTTTGCCTGCGTCGGCCTGGGCAACGTCAACCGGCAGACGGCGGAAATGGCCATGGCCATTCTCGGCGGCCTGACCGTGGACGACGTGGCCATGGCCGACCTGCCCTACGCCCCGCCCTTCTCCCTGGCCATCGACCACGCCATCGCCACGGCCCATGTCCTGCAAAACAAGATGCAGGGCCTGTTGCATGGTGAAACGAGCGTGCAGGTCAAGGCCCGCCTCGACGCCGGGGAAAAACCGTTCCTGCTCGACGTGCGCGGTCCCAAGGAATTCGAGCAGATGCGTCTGGGCCTTGGCGAAAAGCTCGTTCCGCTCGGCCAGCTGCGCAAGCGCCTGGGCGAGCTGCCCGAGGACAAACACGCGCCCATCGTGACCTACTGCAAGGTGTCCATGCGCGGTTACGAAGCCCAGCGCGTGCTGCAGGCCAACGGCTACGACAACGTGACCGTCATGGAAGGCGGGATCATCGGCTGGCCGTTCGCCCTGGAAAAATAAGACTCTCTCTCCCTTCGGGACGCGGTCGCCAGCAGGCGGCCGCGTCCCTCCCTTCGCCTTCCGCCTCCCGCCTTATCCCTCCACGGCGCTTTTGACCTCCTCCGGCCGCGACGCTATAGCCACGGCAAAAAACTCCCCCGGAGGCGCGTCATGAAAAGCTATCGCAAGGAACTCTGGTTCAACATCCCGGCCCGCCGGGGCTTCGTCAACATCACCGGACAGGTCGAGGCCTGCCTGGCCGAATCCGGTGTCCGGGAGGGCCTGTGTCTGGTCAACGCCATGCACATCACGGCCTCGGTCTTCATCAACGATGACGAATCCGGCCTGCACCACGATTACGAGGTCTGGCTGGAAAAGCTCGCCCCCCACGAGCCCGTGTCCGGCTACCGGCACAATGCCGGTGAGGATAATGCCGACGCCCACATGAAACGGCAGATCATGGGCCGCGAGGTCGTGGTGGCCATCACCGAGGGACGGCTGGATTTCGGAACCTGGGAGCAGATTTTCTACGGCGAATTCGACGGCCGGCGCAACAAACGGGTGCTGGTCAAGATCATCGGCGAATAGGGAAGCGGGAAAGGCAGAAGAATGCCTCCGGCGGCCGGGAG
>JAFABC010000206.1 GCA_023426275.1 Pseudomonadota bacterium
GGCTTTGCCTGGCAAAAACGCGCCGCCAAACGTTCGAAGCCCCACCCGACCAACCAGACGTCCGGCCGCCAGCTCCTTTCGGGAGGGTCCGGGAGGGGGTGACCCCCTCCCGGCCGCCGGAGGCATCTTTTGCCCTCGCGCAAAAAGGAAAAGGCTCCGGCCGGACGTGCGTCCGGTCGGAGCCTTTCTTGTTGGAAGGCCTTATTTCGGCAGGGCCCAGGAGGGCATGGTGTGGAGATCCACGCCCCAGACCCAGGGCATCAGGTAGTAGACCACAAGCGTGATCTGGATGATGCCGAGCAGGTTGAGCCACAGGCCGGTCTTGGCCATCTGGCGTATGGTCACCGCGCCGGAGCCGAAGACCACGGCGTTTGGCGGCGTGGCCACCGGCAGCATGAAGGCGTAGGAACAGGCGATACAGGCCGCCACGATGGGACCGAGGGGGTTGATCTGCATGCCCACGGCGATGGCGCCCATGACCGGAATCATGAGCGTGGCCACGGCGGTGTTGGAGGTCACTTCGGTCAGGAAGATGTTGAGCGCCACGACGCAGACGATGATCCAGATCAGCTGCATCCCCTGCAGGTCGACCAGCAGGCCGGCGATATACTGGGTGAGCCCTGTCTGCTGGAAGCCGCTGGCCAGACACAGGCCGCCGCCGAACAGCAGGATCACGTCCCAGGGGATTTTGACCGCCGTCTTCCAGTCAAGCAGGAACACGCCCTTGTGCAGGTCCGACGGGATCACGAACAGCAGCAGCGCGCCGCCGATGGCCACCGAGGCGTCGGAAACACCCTTGAAAAGCGGCCACTTGACCAGACCCATGAGAATCCACAGCGTGGCCACGATCACGAACACGCCGATGATGAGCTTTTCTTCCTTCTTCATGGGGCCGAGGCGGTCCAGTTCGGACTGGATGAGTTCCTCGCCGCGCCCTTGCAGGATGTCGCCCTTGACCCGGTAGAGCACCTTGGTCAGCAGCAGCCAGGCGACGAAGAGAAAGACCGTGGCCAGGGGCACGCCCACCTTCATCCAGTCCAGGAAGGTGATGGTCTTGCCGTAGAGCTTGTCGACCTGGGCCACCATGATGGTGTTGGGCGGCGTGCCGATGATGGTGGCCAGTCCGCCGATGGAGGCGGCGTAGGCCAGCCCCAGCATGAGGCTGACGGCAAAGGGATTGTGCTGCAAATCGTGCTGGCCGGTGATTTCGGCGCAGGCTTTGATGATGGCCATGCCGATGGGCATCATCATGACCGTGGTGGCGGTGTTGGACACCCACATCGACAGGAACCAGGCGGCCACCATGAAGCCGAGGATGATGCGCGCGGGGCTCGTGCCGACGATTTTGATGGTGTGCATGGCGATGCGGTAGTGCAGGTTCCACCGCTCCATGCACACGGCAATGAAAAATCCGCCCATGAACAAATAAATCAGGTGGTTGGCGTAGGGCAACGTCGCCTTGGCCGTGGGCATGATCTTGAGTAGCGGGAAAAGTACGATGGGTACCATGGATGTCGCCGGAATCGGGATGGCCTCGGTGATCCACCAGGTGGCCATCAGGGCGGTTACGCCACCGCAATACAGGGCGGGTTGCGACATTCCTTCGGGGAGGGGCATCATACAGATGATCAAGAACAAGACGGGACCCAACGGAAGACCGACTTTCTTCATTGTATCAACCATGAAACATGCTCCTTGGCGCGTAGCCCGTACGTTGCTTTTCTAACCGTATTCAGCTGGCACATCAGAAAACGGATTGTTCGAAAGACCTCCTTGTTGTCGCCGTAGGCATCTGTTCCCGTGGGCGCCCGAACGGACACCGCCAAGGCCGTCCGGGTGGAGCGGAGGGAACGGGCTGCGGGCCGATTGGAAAATCAGACTCGCGACCTTGACAATTCGCCGCTTGGTCATGATATCGCGGAAAGTGGTGTTAGATGCAAGCTGATTATAATCTAACGGATGTTTTATAATGACCAAGGGCATCCAGGATCTGATCCTTGAGATGGTGCATAACTGTTTGCGCCCGATGAAAAATATCGCCGAGGAAGTGGGGAAGCCCTATTCGACGCTCATGCGCGAACTCGACCCCGAGGACCGGGGGGCCAAGCTCGGCGTGGAAATGCTGCTGCCGCTCATGCAGGCCTGCAATTCCACCTTGCCGCTGCGCTATCTGGCCGAGGAAATGGGCTATCGGGTCGTGTCCGTGCGCGACATCCGACCGGACAAGCCCACGTTCCACGAGGAACTCCTCGACACCTATCAGGCGCTGGTGGAGTACCACCGGTCCATGCTCGACGGCGCGCCCGTGGAGCTCGTGGCCAAGCGGCGCGAAGTGCTCATCCGCCAGCTCAAGGAGGATTTCGCCTTTTATATGAGCCGGCGGCACGAGCTGGAAGCCTGAAGGCGCCCGCTGGGGGCGGTGTCGCGGGAACGTCCGCGCCGTGGCGGGAATCAGGACGTCGGCGCGGGCTTGGGCGGGGCGTCGGCCGCGCCGCCAAGGGGCGCGCACCGGTCGTGCACCACGGAATTGCCCCGGGTGGCCTTGGCCTGCTTTTTGACCGAGGCCACTCGGTGGCTGAGTTCCTCGAAGCTGACCCCGGTCTGAAACAGGCAGTCCAGGATGCCGATGGACAGGGTGATGAGGGGAAAGTCCCGGGGCCGGCCCTCGCGGTCCTTGCCCCGGATGTGGCCGCGCGTACGGTCCTCGGGGGTGTAGAGGCCGGGCACGGCCGCGGCGAAGGCCTCGATCGCTTCGGCGGCAATGGGGCCGGCCGTTTCCGGTGAGGCGATGACCACAAAATCGTCCCCGCCCACGTGGCCGATGAAATCCCCGGGCGCGCCCCGGCGGCCGACGGCCTCGCGCAGACAGGTCGCGGTCAGCAGGATGACCTTGTCGCCCTGGCTGAAGCCGTACACGTCGTTGTAGACCTTGAAGTTGTCCAGATCCACGTACATGATGCAGGAGGCCAGCCGCTCCCGGCCCCGGCGCGCGAACTCGCGTTCGATGGCCACGTTGCCGGGCAGCCCGGTCAGCGGGTTGGAGCCTTTGGCCAGCTCCACCTGCACCTTGGCCAGGGTGTCGAGCATGCGCTGCACCGAGACCGTGCCGAGCAGCACCCCGTCGCGCGTGACCACGATGTCGTCGTAAATCTTGTCCGGCAGGCGGTTCATGGCCAGCCGGGCGGCCTTTTCGATGGGCGTGTCATGGGCCACGCACAGGGGCTTGGCGTCCATGAGCCGGCTGATGCGCTTTCTGTGGTAGAGGTCCACGCCGAATTTGGAACTCAGCGCCTTGTCCAGGTTGTAGTTCATGACCAGCCCCACCGGGGCGTCGTCCTCCACCACCACCACCGAGCACATGACCGGCTTGTCGGCCAGCATGTCCTTGACCCGGCCGATGGGCATGGCCACGTCGGCCACGAGGCAGGGGGCGATGAGTTCGCCCACGGGCGAGGCGCATTTCCAGTCGCCGGCGGCCACCTGCCCGTAGCCGGCCTTGGGCGGCATGACCCGGCCGCCTTCGGGCTTGGGAAAGGCCGGCGCGCCAAGGAGAAAGCCCTGGCCGGCGTGCACGCCCATGGACACCAGGGAACTGAGGGCCAGCTCCGTTTCCACGCCTTCGGCAATGACCCGGGCACCGATTTTTTCCGCCACCAGCACCAGCGTTTCGACCATGACCCGCTTGAAGGGGTTGCGCTCGATGTCGCGGGTCAGGGCGATGTCGGCCTTGAAATAGTCGGGCCGCAGCCGGGCCAGCAGCATCATGTTGGACTGGCCCGCGCCCACGTCGTCGATGGCCGTGCCGAAGCCGTTTTCCCGGTAGGCCTGCAACTGTTCGGGCAAAACGGCCAGTTCGGCCGGGGACAGGCGTTCGGAAAATTCCAGCACGATCTGGCCGCGTTCCAGGCCATGCTCCTCGACCAGCCTGGACAGCCGGCGCACCTGATCGTCGCGCCCGGCCAGCAGGCAGGCCGGGCCCACGTTCAAAAACAGCCGTTGTCGGGCGGAGAGCCGGCCCACGCCGGCCAGGGCCTTGCGCCACAGCCCCCATTCGATATCCAGGGCCCGGCCGGCCGGACCCGTCATCTCGACCAGCCGCAGGGCGTCCTGGATCGGGATGGCCGTCCGGCAGCGGGCAAAGGCCTCCCAGCCGATGACCACCCCGGTGGTCAGGTCGGCCACGGGCTGGAAGACCATGTCGCCGAGTCCCTCGGTGAGCAGGTCGCGCAACTGTTCCCGGGTGGGAAAAACGGCCGGGTCCATGGGCTGCTGGGCGATGCGTTTGGCCTTGCACACGGCCGCGAACAGCACGGTGGCGGCCGGGATGCCGGGTTGGCGTTCCAGACGGGCGAAGCCCACGCGCAGTTCCAGCGGCTCCCCGGCCAGGGCCCGCAGATGTTCGCGCACGCCCCGGGCCACGGCCTCGCGATAACCGAGATATTGGGAAAACAGGGCGTCCTGGTCGTGCTTTCCGGGCCGGAACAGCAGGACGGTGTCCCCCGGCGAGGTATCCTGCACGACCAGCAGGGTGCCGCCCGGAAACGCCTGGGGAAACAGGGCCACGGCCTCCTCCAGGCAGGCCTCCAGGCAGGCCAGGCCGGCTTCGACCCCGATCCCGGCGAATTTCATGTGGAAATCGGCGGCGTGCAGGGTGAGCAACGCCAAGCGGCCGGCGGCGAAGTCCTCCGGGGCGCATTCGAGCAGCGCCTCCAGGGGGGATCGTCCCTTGGCCGCCTTGCCCGACAAGGCCCTGTTTTGTTCAAGCATGTGCTTGAACATGATCGAGGTCGCGATGCGCGTCGGTTCCATCTGCCCCTCCGGGCGTCACTGAATACCGACGCCCGGCGCTTCGCCCGACGGAGGCGTGGCGAATGGGTGACGATTGCCTGACAAATCGGTGACGGCCGAGCGGCCGTCAGGCCCGACGCTGCACCCAGAACTGGTACATCTCGATGAAGGTGTCCGGGTTGTTTTTTTCGAACGCGTGCCAGTTCTCCAGATTGGTGGCCGCCGGATCGTCCGGGAAGCGGTCCAGATAGGCGGCCAGCACGGCCGGTTCCAGGTCGAAACCGAGAAAGGACAGCCCGTGTTCGGCCAGAAACAGCCGGATGGCCGGCAGGGTCATGGCGTGTTCGCAGACGTGGAACAGCAGGTCGCGGCAGCCGCTCAGGCTGTAGAAGTCGTTGAGCAGCAGCCGGCGCAGGGGATCGTCGCGGTCGAGGCCCAGCAGTTCCTGGCGGCAGCGGCGCATGGACTGGGGCGTGGGATTGTAGCCCTTGAGTTGCAGCAGCACCCGAGCGCGCGGCAGGTCGCGCCGGGCCAGATCGCTGTAAAAGCCCAGGCGCATGCAGCCGCCGGGCCGCAAAAGCCCGAGCAGCACCCGCCAGCCGGCCTCGGGATCGGCCAGATGGTGGAGCACGCCCGTGGATTCGATGACGTCGAAACGGCGGTCCAGTCCGCCAAGGCCCAGGATGTCGGCCTGGGCGAAGGTGACGTTGGCCACGTCGAGTTCGCGGGCCTTGCGTCCGGCAAAGGCCAGACTGGCCAGACTCAGGTCCACGGCCAGCACCTCGGCCCCGCGGTAGCGCCGGGCCGTTTCCAGACTGTGCTGGCCCGAGCCGCAGCCGGCCACCAGCACGTCCAGGCGTTCGCGCGGGCCCAGGGGTGTGAAGGCCGACAGGGGAAAGCGCCGGCGCAAAAAGGCGTCGAAGCCTTGCGGCGTATCCACGGGCGCGGCCCGCACCCAGCGGGGATACGGGTTTTCCTCGTATTGCCGCCGTACCCGCAACGACACCTCGTCCTCGATGGGGGTCAGGACCGGGATGGCCGCGCGCACGCTCGCCTCCCCGGCGGCCTCGGCCACCAGCCGTCCGACCAGCCGGGCCACGGGTTCGGGCCAGTCCCGCGCCGCCAGCCGGGAGGCCGAGGGGCGCAGTCCCACGGGCAGGTAGGCGGCCACGGCCACGGGCCAAAGGGCCGGGATCGGGGCGTTGCAGGCCAGGGCCTCGTCCAGGCGGCAGGCCAGGGCTTCGGCCCGCTCGCCTTCGGCGAGGGTTTGGGCGAAGGCGTATTCGTTGATGTGGCATTGCCGGGCCAGGGCCGCGAAAAAAGCCAGTTCGTCGGCGTCGGGCGTGGCCCCGTCCGCCTCGGCCGCGGCCAGGAGCGCCCGGCGGGCCAGGGTGCAGAACCGTTCCAGGGGCAGTCGGCAGACCGGACCGGCTTCGAGCAGTTCGCGAAAAAGCCGGCTTTGGCCAAAGGCGCTTGGGCCATGCGGGGCGAACAGCGCCTGCGCCCCCGGGTCCTCGGGCCAGGCGACCGCCGCCCGGGCCAGACACGGACTGATCACGGGATCGGCCTCCAGCACCCGGGCGGCCAGCCCGGTCAGGCGTTCGGGCCGGTCCCAGGGCTCGGCCAGGGCCCGGGCGAGCAGGTCGGAAAGGTGGGCGTCGAAGCGTTCGGGCGCAAGCAGGCGGGCGCATTCCACGAACAGGCGTTTGGCCTCGATACCGGCGCCGGCGTCCGCGTCCGTGACCGTGGCCAGGGAGCGTTGAATGAGCCCCATGGCCTCCAGGGGATCGGCCTGCCGGCGCAGCAGGCAGTTGGCCAGCAGATCCAGGGCCTGCGGCAGGTCCGGGACGGCGGCCAGGGCGGCCCGGGCGCTGGCTTCGGCCTGGCGCAGGCGGCCGAGATCGGCCAGGATGATGCCCTGGTTGACCAGGGCCCAGGCGTAGTCCGGCACGAGTTCCACGGCCCGGGTGTAGCTGGCCAGGGCCTCCTCCAGCCGGCCGAGTTCCTTTTGGGCGTTGCCCCGGTTGTACAGGGCCTTGGCGTGCTGCGGGGACAGGGACAGGGCCGCGTCGTAGCTGGCCACGGCCTCTTCCAGCCGGCCGACGGCCTCCAGGGCGGCGCCCTGGTTGGTCAGGGCCGGGACGGAGCCGGGATTGAGGGCCAGGGCCCGGGCATAGCAGTCCAGCGCCGCGTCGGGGTCGCCGCATTCGGCCCGGGCCAGTCCGAGGTTGGTGTGGATGTCGGCCACATCCGGGGCGAGCCGGGCGGCTTCGGCCAGATCATGGGCGGCCTCGGGACCGGCCCCCCGCGTCAGGCGCAACGAGCCGAGCACGCTCCAGCCGAAGACGTCGTCGGGAAACCGGACGGTCCAGGCCTCGGCCCGGGTTTCGGCCTCGTCGCACCGGCCCTGGCCGATGAGGTCGACAATGGCGCGTTTGGCCGACCGGACCGGGTCCGGTTCCACCTCGGGACACTGCGTGGACGTATGCATGGCGACCTTCCAGGCTGCAAGTGGAAAAGGGAGCTTCCCACCCATGTTAGCAGAAGTCGCGCGTCGAACCAACCCCCCCTTGCCCGGGGCCGGGGAAAACGGCCCCCTTGCCGGCGCGCGGGACTGGACGCGCCCGGGGCAGTGGGCTAGGGTCGGAAATGGCTCAATGTCCGTCCGGCGCGGCCGGGCGCGAACCCGTATCCAATCCAAGGAGGGACGCCATGGCGCAGGACGCCAAAGCCTGGAGCCCGTATCTGGCCGGCGGGCTGTCGGGCCTTGTTTCCGTGGCCTCGGTGCTGGTGGCCGGCAAATACCTCGGGGCCTCCACCACCTTCGTGCGGGGGGCCGGCATGGCCGAGCGGCTCTACGCCCCCGACGTGGTGGCCACGCTGTCCTATTACATCAAGGAAAAGCCGGTGCTCGACTGGCAGTTCCTGTTCGTCATCGGCATCGGCCTGGGCGCCTTTCTGGCGGCGGTGCTGTTTCGGGACTTCCGGATACAGGCCGTGCCGGACATGTGGCGGCAACGCTTTGGCGGCAAGACGGCCCTGCGCGCCCTGACCGCCCTGATCGGCGGCGCGGTGGCCATGTTCGGGGCCCGGCTGGCCGGCGGCTGCCCCAGCGGCCATGGCCTGTCGGGACTCTCCCAGCTGGCGATTTCGGGCTTCGTGGCCGCGGCCGGTTTTTTCATCGGCGGCATCATCATGGCCCGTCTGGTTTACGGGAGGAAATGACATGACGCTGCTCTACGGCCTGATCACCGGTCTGCTGTTCGGCTTTTTCCTGCAACGCGGCCATGTGCTGCGCTACGACAAGCAGCTCGGGGCGTTGCGGCTGATCGACATGACCATCGTCAAGTTCATGCTTTCGCACATCATGGTGGCCATGGTGGGCATCTATCTTTTAAACGATCTGGGGCTGGTCAAGCTGTCGATCAAGGCCACGTCGCTGGGGGCCAACGCCCTGGGCGGGCTGCTGTTCGGCCTGGGCTGGGGGCTTGTGGGCTATTGCCCCGGCACCTCGGTCGGGGCGCTCGGCGAGGGGCGGCTGGACGCGATTTTCGCCATCATCGGCATGTTGGTCGGGGCGGCGGTGTTCGCCCACGCCTACGACGCGTTGCTGCCCACGGTCTACACCTGGGGCAACTACGGCAAGATCAGCCTGCCGGGCGTGCTCGGGCTCAACCACTGGCTGGTCATCGCGGTTCTGCTCGCCTGCTACGCGATGGTGCTGCGCTTCATCGAAGCCAAGGGGCTTTGAGGCAAGGGGCCTTCCCGTCTCCGGCCCGGTCCGGGAAATCCACTACAGGAGGAATGATCCATGGCGGTATTCGACTGTAAAAACGCCGACGACGTGCTGCGCGCCGTGAAAGACTACAACGTCTCCTTCATTCAATTCTGGTTCATTGATGTGCTGGGCGTGCTCAAAAGCTTTCAGATCACGCCCCGGGAGCTGGAAAACGCCTTCGAGGAGGGCATGGGCTTCGACGGTTCCTCCATCACCGGGTTCACCAAGATCCAGGAATCGGACATGGTGGCCTTTCCCGATCCCACCACGTTCCAGCTGGTGGCCTGGCGGCCGTCCGACCGTCCGGTGGCCCGGCTGTTTTGCGACGTGAAAAATCCCGACGGCACGCCGTTCGCGGCCGATTCCCGCTACGTGCTCAAACGGATGCTCAAAAAGGCCGCCGACCTGGGATTTACCTACTACGTCGGGCCGGAACTGGAATTTTTCCTGTTCGCCAATTCCTCCCAGCCGCAGATTCTCGACCGTGGCGGCTATTTCGACGCGCCGCCCCGCGATCTGGCCAACGACGTGCGCCGCGACATCAATTTCGCCCTGGAATCCATGGGCGTGGCCGTGGAATACAGCCACCACGAAGTGGCGCCCAGCCAGCACGAGATCGACCTGCGCTACCAGGAAGGGCTGCTCATGGCCGACTACGCCCAGACCTACCGGGTGGTGGTCAAGGAGATCGCCCGCAAGCACGGCTGCTACGCCACGTTCATGCCCAAGCCCCTTTTCGGGGAAAACGGCTCGGGCATGCATTGCCACCAGTCGCTGTTTCGCGGCTCCAAAAACGCCTTCTACGACGCCTCCGACGCCTTTCATCTGTCGGGCGAGGCCAAAAGCTACATCGCGGGCCTGTTGCGCCATGCCCCGGAATTCACGCTGATCACCAACCAGTGGGTCAACTCCTACAAGCGGCTGGTGCCCGGCTACGAGGCCCCGGTCTACATCGCCTGGGCCCGGCGCAACCGGTCGTCGCTCGTGCGGGTGCCCATGTACAAGCCCGGCAAGGAAGCGGCCACGCGCATCGAATTGCGAAGCCCGGACCCGGCCTGCAACCTCTACCTGTGCTTTGCCGCCATGCTCGGGGCGGGGCTCAAGGGCATCGAGGAAGGCTATGAGCTGGCCCCGCCCATCGAGGAGAACATCTTCAAGATGACCGACGAGGAGATGGCCGCCAAGGGCATTGCCTCGCTGCCCGGCAGCCTGCGCGAGGCCGTGGAGAACCTGGAGAAAAGCGAGCTGATGCGCGAGGTGCTGGGCGAGCATCTCCACTCCTCGCTGCTCGAGAACAAGAAGAATGAATGGGATGCCTACCGCACCCAGGTGACGGAGTGGGAGATCGAGCACTACCTGCCCATTCTTTGACGAGGCGAAGAGCCTCCGGCGGCCGGGGGGCATGATGCCCCCCGGACCCCCTC
>JAFABC010000209.1 GCA_023426275.1 Pseudomonadota bacterium
CGCCGGCCGCGCGGGCCGGCGGGCGCGCCTGCTTACTTGTTGCGGTATTCGCGGCGCTTCACTTCATAGAGTTCGTCGAGATAGTCGGCCTGGACCTTCAGCTTCTCCGCCTTGGTCACCAGCCGGCCCACTTCCTCGTCCAGGGCGCGCAGCTCATCTTCGGACGCGCCGGCGGCCTTGCGTTCCAGGCGCTTGGTTTCGGCGGCGTTGGCCGCGTCGATGGCATCCCGATACGCACTTTCGGCATGTCGCAGCTCCCGATGCAGACGCTCGGGCATCATGGCCTCGTAATCCTGCGCCGCCGCCGCCGGCGGAAACAGGCACGGTCCGGCGCACAGGGAAAACAACAGCAACACGAAAGAGACGCCGCGCAACGCGCGATCAGCAAAACAAACGGATTGGCCCATGGCATGCCTCGCGAAAAGTACTTTGATTCTATCCGGTCCCAGACGCGGGCCGTGGCCGGACGTCATTGTTGTAGGCGTCCGCTCCCAAAAAAACAACCACGCCCCGAGGCGTTCCCTGTTTGCGGCGCGCCATTGACCCGCTTGCCGGATGCGGGGTACACCCCCCCTGCGAAATTTTCGGCGCTTCGGAGACGAGGTCGCCAGCCAAGGAGCCTTTTCATGGCCAGGTACGAGACGGTTATCGGCGTCGAGGTGCACGCCCAGCTCAAGACCCAAAGCAAGATTTTCTGCGGCTGCTCCACCCGCTTCGGCAACGCCCCCAACGAGAACGTCTGCCCGGTCTGCTCCGGGATGCCGGGCGTGTTGCCGGTGCTCAACGCCACGGCGGTCGAATACGCCGCCAAGATGGGACTGGCCACGGACTGCACAGTCAACCCGGTTTCGGTGTTCGCCCGCAAGAACTACTTCTACCCCGACCTGCCCAAGGGATACCAGATCTCCCAGTACGAGCAGCCCCTTTGCGAGCACGGACACATCGACGTCACCGTGGACGGCACGCCGCGTCGCATCGGCATCACCCGCATCCATATGGAAGAGGACGCGGGCAAGAACATCCACTCCGCCGCCGACAATTTAAGCTACGTGGACCTCAACCGCGCCTGCGTGCCCCTGATCGAAATCGTCTCCGAGCCGGACATGCGCAGCCCCGAGGAGGTCGTGGCCTACTTGAAGGCCCTGCGCGCCATCCTGGTCTACCTCGACATCTGTGACGGGAACATGGAGGAAGGTTCGTTTCGCTGCGACGCCAACGTCAGCCTGCGCCCCTACGGCCAGGAGGCCTTCGGCACGCGCACGGAACTCAAAAACCTCAACAGCTTCCGCCACGTGCAAAAGGCCATCGAGTACGAGGTGGAACGGCAGGCCGACGTCCTCGACGACGGCGGCGCGGTCATCCAGGAAACGCGCCTGTACGACGCGGCCAAGGACGTGACCGCCTCCATGCGCGGCAAGGAAGAGGCCAACGACTACCGCTACTTCCCGGACCCGGACCTGGTGCCCCTGACCCTGGAGGCCGCGACCGTGGACCGTTGGCACGGGGAGTTGCCCGAACTGCCCGTGGCCAGGAGACAGCGGTTCATCGACGCCCTCGGCCTGTCGGAATACGACGCCGACGTGCTCACGGCCGAACGCCCGCTGGCCGACTATTTCGAGGCCGCCCTGGCCGCCGGGGCCGAGGCCAAAAAGACCGCCAACTGGGTGCAGACCGAACTGCTGCGCGAATGTCACCAGTCCGGCGCCACGCCCGACGCCTGCGCCCTGACGCCCGGACATCTGGCCGCCCTGCTCAAGCTCGTGGACGACGGGGTGATCTCCGGCAAGATCGCCAAGCAGATCTTTCCCGAGCTGTTCGCCTCCGGCCAGGACCCGGCCGCGTACGTCCGCGAGAAGGGGCTGGCCCAGATCTCCGACACCGGGGCACTCGAAGCCGCCGTGGACGCCGTCATCGCGGCCAACCCGGCCGAGGTCGAAGCCTATCGCGGCGGCAAGAAAAAGCTCATGGGCTTTTTCGTCGGCCAGATCATGAAAGCCACCAAGGGCCAGGCCAACCCGGGCCTCGTCAACAAGCTTTTGGCCAAAAAACTGGGGTAGCGGCCGCCCGCGGGGGCCCGTTCCCCGCGTTGGCAGCCGTCGGGGAATCGTCCCCGCGACCCCGTCCGGGGCGTCGCAACACTCTGTTTTGCATCGTCGTGATGCCGGAATACGTACCATGACCGACCATATCGCCTTTTGCGCCGAGCGGCAGGCCCTGCTCCTGCTCGACCAGCGTTTTCTGCCCGACCGCGAGGAATCCTTCGTCTGCCGCAACACCGCCGACACCATTTACGCCCTGCAAACCATGGTGGTGCGCGGCGCGCCGGCCATCGGCGTCACCGCCGCCTACGGCTGCTATCTGGCCGCCCGCGAGTCCGGCCTGTCCGGGGACAACTGGAAGACGCGTCTGGCCAAGCTGCTCGACGACCTGGAACAGGCCCGCCCCACCGCCGTCAACCTGCGCTGGGCCGTTTCGCGTATGCGCGAAAAATGGAAGGACCTGGGCGACGCCTCCCGGGAAACCCTGCTGTCGACCTGGCTCGGCGAGGCCCAGTCCATGCAGGCCGAGGACATCGAGATCAACAAGGCCATGGGCAAAAACGGCGCCTCCCTTATCGCCGACGGCGACACGGTCATGACCCACTGCAACGCCGGCGCCCTGGCCACGGCCGGCTACGGCACGGCCCTGGGCGTCATCCGCGCCGCCTTCGAGCAGGGCAAGCGCATCCAGGTCATCGCCAACGAGACGCGCCCGTTTCTCCAGGGCGCGCGCCTGACCGCCTACGAGCTGGCCAAGGAAGGCATCCCGGTCACCGTCGCCTGCGACAACGCCGTCGGGCATCTCATGAAAAAGGGCATGGTCCAGAAAGTGGTCGTCGGCGCGGACCGCATCGCCGCCAACGGCGACGCCGCCAACAAGATCGGCACCTACACCGTGGCCCTGGCCGCCAAGGCCCACGGCGTGCCGTTCTACGTGGCCGCCCCGGCCTCGACCTTCGACCTGACGCTCGCCAGCGGCGATCTCATTCCCATCGAGAACCGCACGCCCCATGAAGTCACCCACGTAGGCGAGCACCGGATCACCCCGGAAAACGTGCCGGTCTACAACTTCGCTTTCGACGTGACCCCGGCGGAACTCATCGCCGGCATCATCACGGAAAGAGGGGTGCTCACCGCACCCTACGCCGAGTCCATCCGCACGGTCATCGGCGGCAACTAATCAACCGAGTTTGAGGAATTTCCATGTCTCTGGACGAACGCATCATCACCGAAGCCATTGTCGACAAGTATTTCGCCAAGTTCAAATCGAGCCTCGATCTGGATGTCGCCATCGTCGGCGGCGGCCCTTCGGGTCTCACCGCCGCCCGGCTGCTGGCCAAGGAAGGGTTCAATGTGGCCCTGTTCGAGCGCAAGCTGTCCCTGGGCGGCGGCATGTGGGGCGGGGGCATCACGTATAACATCATCGTGGTGCAGGAAGAGAGCGCCCACCTGCTCACCGATGTCGGTATCCCGGTGACCCGCTTCAAGGACAACTACTTCACGGCCGACGCCGTGGCCGCCACCACCACCCTGGCCTCGGCCGCCTGTCTGGCCGGCGCCAAGGTGTTCAACTGCATGAGCGTCGAGGACGTGGTCCTGCGCGAACAGGGCGGGCTCAAGCGCGTCACCGGCATCGTCATCAACTCCTCGCCCGTGGAGATCGCCGGCCTGCACGTGGACCCGGTGGTCCTCGGCTGCAAATACCTCGTCGAGGCCACCGGCCACGACGTGGAAGTGTTGCAGACCCTCGTGCGCAAAAACGACGTCAAGCTCAACACCCCGTCCGGCGGCATCGAGGGCGAACAGTCCATGTGGGCCGACGTGGCCGAGACCAACACCGTCAAAAACACCCGTGAAGTCTTCCCGGGCCTGTACGTGGCCGGCATGGCCGCCAACGCCAGCTTCGGCTCCTACCGCATGGGGCCGATCTTCGGCGGCATGTTGCTGTCCGGCGAAAAGGTCGCGGCGGAAATCAGCGCCAAGCTGCGCGGATAGTTGCAGCAGCGAAACAAGAAAAAAATACCTCCGGCGGCAGGAGGGGGGAACACGCCCCCTTCCTGCCCCGTCCTTCCCCACAGGACACGGACCGTTTCCGTGGCCCTTTCAACGAAAAGAGGTCTCCGGCCTCCCGGGCAATTGACCCGGGGCGCGCCTTTTCGTATTTCCGGTTGACATGGCGGGAAAGTCGTGGTCAAGCCACTGGCTCCCGTTTACGCGCAAGCAGGCCGACCGGCCCCTCTGTTCCCACGCCTCAAAGGAGAAATGCTGCCCCATGCCCCCTATCGTGGCCATCGTCGGACGCCCGAATGTCGGCAAGTCCACCCTGTTCAACCGTCTGGCCAGACGCCGCAAGGCCATTACCCATGACCGCCCCGGCGTCACACGCGACCGGCTGGAAGCCCCGGCCGAAATCGGCGGACGGCTCGTCACCCTGATCGACACGGGCGGCATGGACTACGACGCCCCCGAAGGGCTGGACCGGGAAATCGTGGTCCAGGCCGAAATAGCCCTGTCCATGGCCGACGTGGTGCTGTTTCTGGTGGACGGCCAGGCCGGACGGACGGCCCTGGACGACGAGATGGCCAACCGGCTGCGCCGCGTGGGCAAGCCCGTGCTCGTGGCCGTCAACAAGGTTGACGGCGGGGAGCACATCGCGCCCCTCACCGCCGAATTTCATGCCTGGGGCCTGCCGCTTCTGCCCATCTCCGCCGCCCACGGCAAGGGCATGAACGATCTGGCCGACGCCCTGGCCGACGCCCTGCCCGAGCCCGAACCCGAGCCCGAACGCCCCGCCACCGAGGCCGGACTGCGGCTGGCCGTCCTCGGCCGACCCAATGCCGGCAAGTCGTCGCTGATCAACGCCCTTTTCGGCGAGAACCGCGTCATCGTCAGCGAAGTCGCCGGCACCACCCGCGACGCCGTGGATGTGGCCCTCGTCCGCAACGGCAAGCGCTACGTGTTCGTGGACACCGCCGGCGTGCGCAAACGCACCCGCATCACCGACGAACTGGAACGCGACAGCGTGGGCAGGGCCCTGGGCAGCGCCAAACGGGCCGACGTGGCCGTGGTCGTCATCGACGCCACCGGCGGCATCGGCGTCCAGGACAAACGGCTTATTTCCTACCTGGACAAAGAGCGCACGCCCTTTTGCATCGTTATCAACAAGACCGATATGATTCCGCAAAAGGACATGGCCGAGCTGCGCAAGACCGTCACCCGCGAACTGCGCATGTGCTCCCACGTGCCCGTGCTCTATCTCTCGGCGGCCAAGGGCAAGGGCGTGGGCAAGGTGCTGCCCATGGCCGAGGCCATCTGGGAGGAATGCAAGATCCGGGTGGGCACCGGGGCGCTCAACCGGGCCATGCGCGAAGTGCTCGACAAGCACCAGCCGCCGCTGGTCAACGGCCGCCGGGCCAAGTTCTACTACCTGACCCAGGCCTCCGATCCACCGCCCACGTTCGTCTTTTTCGTCAGCGACACCGAGCGCGTGCGCGACTCCTACCTGAAATACCTGGAAAACGGCCTTCGCAAGCTGTTCGGCATCACCATGGCCCCGGTCAAGGTCGTCTGCCGGGCCAGCCACAAGCCGAAAGAATAAGAGAAAGAAAAGATGCCTCCGGCGGCCGGGAGGGGGTCACCCCCTCCCGGACCCTCCCGAAAGGGGCGGGCGGCCGGACGTTGGGTTGGTCGGGTGGGGCTTCGAACGTTCGGCGGCGCATTTTTATCCAGGCAAAGCC
>JAFABC010000215.1 GCA_023426275.1 Pseudomonadota bacterium
AACAGGCACAGGTTCCGTCGCCAAACGCACGACCACCCGGCCGACCAGACGTCCGCGCCCCCCTTTCGGGAGGGTCCGGGAGGGGGTGACCCCCTCCCGGCCGCCGGAGGCATCTTCATCTTGCTGCCTATGGCCGGCTCTTGTTCATCTGCGCCACCAGTTCTTCCAGGGGCGCTTCGTCGCCGATACGGTAGAGCCCGGGGGCTTCGGGCAGGTCGTTCGCTGCGGCCACGCGGTCAAGCGGGGCGTGGGGGGCGCGCGGGGGCTGGCCGGCGTGGGGCTGGACGGTTTCACGCGGGGGCGGCAGGGGCGCGTCCGCGGCGCGGGGCCGCGGCGCGGACTGGATACCCGGCCGAAAGGCCACGGTCGGCGGCGTCAGGTTGGGCTTGGCTTCCAGGAAATCCTCCCGGTAGCGTTCGAAGGTGAACATGCCTTCGCCGCGTCCGGCCTGCTGGATGCTTTCGAGCTGATTGAACCGGTTTTCCCGGATGATGTTTTTGACCGAGTTGTTCGAGCGCACCACCGAAAGCACCGGGGCGCGAAAGCCCACCTTGGGCAGGATCTCCATGTGCTGCACCACCACGGCGCCCAGGCAGGAGGCGATCTGCGCCCGGGCGAAGTCCTGGGCCCCCTCGCCGAAGGCGTTGCACAGCCGCAGGAGCGCTTCCTCGGGCGTGCCGGCGTGCAGGGTGGCGATGACCAGATGGCCGGCCTCGGCGGCGTTGATGGTCAGGCGCATGGTTTCCGGGTCGCGCAACTCGCCCACCATGATGACGTCGGCGTCCTCGCGCAGCACGTCGAGCAGGCCTTGTTCGAAGGTCGGGAAGTGCGTGTCCAGCTCCCGCTGGTCCATGAGGGCCTTGTCCGAAAAAAAGCGATATTCGATGGGGTCTTCCAGGGTGATGACGTGGCAGGCCCGGGTCTGGTTGATTTCGCGGATCATGGCCGCGATGGTGGTGGATTTGCCGTTGCCCGTGGGGCCGCAGATGAGGATGAGGCCGTGGGGCAGGGCGCACAGCTCACGCAGGGACGGATGCAGGTTGAGGGCTTCGAAATCCGGCACCACGGCGGGCAGGAAGCGCACGGCCAGCCCCATGCCCTCGGCCGTGTAGAAGGCGTTGAGCCGCATTTGCGCCGCCTGCAGGGAGGCGGAGAAGTCCACGGACCAGCGTTCGGCCAGCTGTTGGCGTTGGCGGTCGGTGGTGAGTTCGCGCAGCAGGGCGCCCAATTCGGCATGCTCGAAAACGATCTCCCGCTGAAAGTAGAGATGGCCGTTTTTGCGCACGGCCACGGGCTGGCCGCCACGGATGTGGAGGTCGGTGATGCCGCTTTTCACACAGGTGGTGACGAGTTTGCTGAATTTTTCCATGGCGGTTTCGCGCCTCAGTTGGTCGGACCGGTCACGGTCAGTTTGGAGATGGGGCCGCTGGCGCGCAGTTGCGGGGCGTACATGGCCTCGGCCTGGGCCGGGGGCACGGTGAAGCTGCCCGGGGTGACGGCGCGCAGCAGGGCGTAGGCGACATGCCACTTATCGTCGGACAGGTCGGTGAAGGTCAGGGTGCGGTCGTCGCGCAGGTCCAGGTAGCCTTCGGTTTCCGCCTCGGCCGTATCCATCCAGGGCAGCCGTTCGGTGGTGGACAGGCGCGGGTTTTCCACTTCGAGCCCGGCCGGCAGCAGGTTTTCCAGCACCACGTTGGCCACGGGCCCCTTGGTGGCGCGCACGGCGAAGCGGACCACCACCAGCGCCCCCTGCGGCACGGCGTCACCGACAAGCGGCTTGCCGTCGCGGCTGAGGAAGGTGCGCGAGATTTCTAGGCCGGCCGCCTGCGGGGCGTAGGCCGCCGGCGTCGGCACGGCCCGGGTGCGCACGCTGTAAAAGGCCGCCCCGGGGGTGAAACCCTGGCCCAGCTCGAAGCGCAGGTCGCCGGATTGGGGCAGGCCGCGCAGGCTTAAGACCTTCTCGCTGGTGAAATCCGCCAGCACGCCGCTTCCGGCGTAGAGCACGCCGGAGAAGGGCGGCCTGGCCTGCTGCCGGGCGTAGTATTTGCCAAGGGCCAGCAGGGCGAAGGCGTTTTCCTGGGTGGAGGGGTAGGGTTCGCCTTCGAGCAGCCGGCCGACCTCGCCGGCCAGCGCGCCCAGGCGCGGATCGCCCGGGGCGGCGTCGAGCAGGGCCGACAGGAACAGGGCCTTGTCGCGCAGCGGCGAGGCGAGGTTGCCGCCGGTTTCCTTGGGGATGTCGTCGGCCGGGGCCGGGCCGGACGTGAGCCGGTCGGCCGTCTGGGTGTTGCCGATGGCGGCGTAGGCCGCGCCGAGCAGTCCCCGGGCCTCGGGCGGCAGGGCCCGGGCCTGGGTGTCGCGCAGGTTGTCCATGGCCCCGATGTCGGCCCGGCCGGCCTTGGCCTGCACGAACAGGGCGTAGGCGGCCAGGGTCAGGCCCTTGGCCTTTTTGAGGTCGGCCTCCCGGCCGGTCCGGCCGGCGAAGCGCAAGGCCTGGGTCAGGACGTCGCGGTCCACGGGGTAGCCGGCCCGGGCGGCCTCGGCCAGAAAGTGCGTGGCGTAAAGGCTCATCCAGGCCTGCGGCTCGTCGCCGCCGGGCCACATGGAAAAGCCGCCGTTATAGAGCTGCATGCCCGTGATGCGCCGGATGGCCGCCTGGGCCATGGCCTGGGGAGAGTCGCCGGCAAAGGCCCCCGGGTCCAGGGACCGGGCCAGATCGGCGAAGTAGAGCAGGGGAAAGGCCCGGGACACGGTCTGTTCCAGGCAGCCGTAGGGATAGGCCAGAAGCGCCTTGAGGTTGCCGGTGAAGCGGATCAGCGGAAACCGGCCGACCGTGACGTCGAGGCGGGCCGTGCCCGGCACGAACTCGCTGGAAGCCAGATTGGGCACGGTGAGGCTGGCCGCTTCCAGGGCGCCCGAGCGCACGGTGGTGCGCGGCGGCAGGGGCGAGCGCACGGCGACGCGGGCCGCGTCGGCCGAGGATTCGCCGCCGCCGGAGGCGGCCACGGAAAATTCCGCCACGCCTTCGGCCTCGCCGGCCGTGACCGGAAAGCGCACCGTGGCCGTGGCCCCGTTGGCCAGCTGCACGTGCTGGGAGGAGGTTTTCACGCGCACCGGTCCGGTGGCGGTCAGGGACACGGCGAAGTCGCCGTCCTTGCCGGTGTCGTTGCGCACGGTCACGGGGATGTCGGCCGTGTCGCCGAAGGCCAGGAACCGGGGGAACGAGGGCAACAGCACGAGCGGGCTCTTGACCAGCGTGCGCGTCTCGGTCGAGGCGAAGCGCCGGCCCGAGATGCCGGCGGCCATCAGGCGCACCTGTCCCTGGAATTCCGGGATGTCGAAGCGGACCTCGGCCTTGCCCGTGGGGCCCACGGACACCGGGCCGGACCAGGAGGCCACGGTGCGCGGGGACGGGCTCTGGGAGCGCACGAAGTTGGACAGGTCTTCCAGGGAATCGCCGCCGCCGGCCAGGGCCTTGCCGAGCAGGGGCGGCACCTCGGGCAGCAGCAGGGAGAAGGTGTCGCTGGTGTCCACCTGCAACTGGCGCTTGGCGTAGAAAAAGGCGAACGGGTCGGGCGTCTTCTGGGCGATCAGCTGCAGGATGCCTTCGTCCACGGCGGCCACGGTCACGATGCTGCCGGCCGGGGCGGACACCTCGGCCGTGAGCGTTTTGCCCGGGCGCATGGTGTCCGGCGCGGTCACGGCCAGGGGCAGGCGGCCCGAGGCCTTGTCCACGGGCATGGGGCAGGCGCCAAAGGCCCGTGAGGGCTCGCCTGTGGTCACGTCCCCGGCTTTTTTGACCAGGGTGGCCGTGACGTAGACGCCGGGCATGTACGCGGGTTTGACCGGGATGACGATCTCGCCGGTGTTGCCGGACAGGGACAGGACCTGGACGTCGTGGACGCCCGAGCCCTCGACGGTCACGAGCATGCGGCCGGCAAAGGGCGCGCGCACCTGGAACCGGGCCGATTCCCCGGAGGCGTAGGCGGCCTTGTCGGGCTTGAGTTCCAGCCGGGCCGGATTTTCCATGGCCCAAGGCGAATAGCCGAAGCCGCCGGCGTAGAATTCCACCTGCGCGCCCGCGCCGCTGGCCGGGTCGGCCAGGGCCACCCGGTAGCTGCCAAAGGACGGCGGCGTGAAGGACACGGCCCCCTTGCCGGCCTTGGCGGCCACGGTGCGCGTTTCGACCACCTTGGGATCACGCACGGATTCGTACTGGAAGGAGCCGTCCGGGCCCTTGCGCAGCACGGTCTGCCAGGTGTCGCGGTAAAGCGTGGCCGTCAGTTGCGGCGTGTCGACAAGGGCGCCTTCGGGCGAGACCACCACGTAGTCGAAGCGCAGGGGCTGGCCGGGCGTGGCCGCCTGACTGGGCAGGCGCCTCAGGCCTGGGTAGGCGGCGTAGACATGGACCGGCATCCGGGCCAGCCCCGTGACGCCGCGTCCGCCGCCCTCGCGCACCCGGGCCGTGAAAATGGCTTCCAGGGCGGCCGGCGGCGACAGGTCCTTGGGCACATCGGCCTCGAAGGAGGCATGGCCCTCGCCGTCGAGGTTGCCGCTGGTGTCCAGGATTTCCGTATCCTCGAAGCTGCGTTCCGGGTCGCCGAACACATAGTCGGCGTAGCCTTTCGGGGCGAAGGTCGCCTTGACCAGCCGGGCCCTGGCCTCCACGGGCAGATCCGAGCCCGGCGCGCCAAAGAGGTAGCGGCCGGTCACGGCAAAGGGCAGCTTCTGGCCGGGATGGCCCATGGCGTCCTCGTTTTTGACCGAGACGCTGATGCGGTCGGGCACGAATTCCTCGACCTGGAAGCGGTACTGGCCAATGGTCGTGCCGGCGGTTTCGATGGTCAGGGAATAGGCCCCGGTGAGGGACTGGCGCGGCAGGGGCTGGCGCAGGGTGAGCACGCCCTCGGCCCCGGTGACGGTGGCCCGGCGGCTGATCTTGCGGCCCTGGGGATCGAAAAGGGTCACGGTCACGGGCATGGACGGCGGCACGCCAAGCCGGGTGTCGCGCACCACGGCCAGCCCTTCCAGGGTCTCGCCCGGCCGGTAGATGTCGCGTTCGCCGTAGACGAAGGCCGTGTAGCCGGCGTCGGGCATGACCGCCCCGGCAATGTCGAGGCCCGTGGTGTCCACCCGGAAGCGGTCGTAGAGCAGATAGCTCGTGTCCGCGCCCTTGCGCACGATGACGAGGTAGGGTCGCTTGTCGCGCAGCAGTTTCGGGGCCACTTCGGCCCGGAACAGGCCCTTGGCGTCGGTGGTGCCGGCGGCCAGCTCCTGGTTCTGGTAGGAGAGCACCCGCACGTTGGCCCCGGCCACGGGGGCCAGGGTGGAATAGGAGGCCGCCCAGACGAGCAGGTCGCCCTGGCCGGCCTTGGCCACGAGGCCGATGTCGGTGATGAGCACGTAGCGCTGGAAGCCCTGGAACTTGCCGGGCACGTTCACGGCGACGCGGTACAGGCCCGGCTCCTGGCCCAGGATGTATTTCTCCAGATTGACCGGGGTGATGACGGCAGTATTGTTCTTGTAGCGCAGGGGGATGCGTTCGTTGACCAGCCGGTCGCCGAAGCTGCTGTTGATGCCGCCGCCCTCGAAACTGTCGTCAAAGGCGGAGTAGGTGGTGGTGAAAAAGGGAAACAGGTTGTTGTAGTAGACGCGGTCGACGGTCAGTTCGGCGGCGTTGGTGTTGATGCTTTTGAGGGCGAGGTTCTTGTAGCCGTTTTTCGACAGGAACATGCCCTGGTCCTGGAAATCGACCATGGGATCGAGATCGGGCACGCGCACGTCGCGGCGCACGGTTTCGTCGAGGACCGCGCCGTCGGCGGCGGTCAGGCCCTGGCGCAGGGTCACGGCGTATTCCTGGCCGGGCGCGAAATTGCCGGACAGCACCAGCTCCGCGCCATCGGCGGCCAGGGACGTTTCCACGGCCGGCTCCACGGTGACGTGGCTGGTGGTGGCCTCGTCGGCGGCCACCGGCGTGGAGAAGGTCAGGCGCAGGCTGGCCGCGCCTTCCTGGGACTCGGCCTTGACCGTGCGCAGGCGCAGATGCGGATCGAGGGCCACGGGGATGACGGCCACGGCCTCGCGGCCCAGGGCGATGTCGCCTTTTTCCGGGCGCAGGCCCGGAGCGATGACGATCTTCACCTCGCGCTGATCGGCGGTCTTTTGGATGGGGTCCGAGACGAAGCCGATCTTCTTGGACGGATAGGTGGTGGTCAGGGATACGGCCACGGGCTTGTCCGGCGACCGGGGATCGAGCAGGGCGATCTTTTCGGCCAGGGTCTTGGGGTCCACGGTCCGGTTGAAGACCGCCTGCCCGCGCACCACCACCATGGCCCCGCCTTCGGAGGCGGGTTCGAGATGGGCCGTGAGCCGTCTGGCCTCGAAGGCGCCGTGGGACACCCGCCAGACGGTCTGGCCGGCAAGCTGCTCCGTGGCGGGCAGGAAGCCGCCGCCGGCAAAGGTGAGGGTGTAGGTCTTGGCCGGGGCGAAGCCGTCGGCGGGCTCGAAGCGCAGCATCCAGGGCGAGGCCCAGGTCCAGCGGCCGGTCAGGGGCGGATCGAGCACGGCGGGCGCGGCCTGGGGCTCGGCGCCGGCCTGCGCGCCGGGCACGGGGCGGTCAAAGGCCGCCAGCAGGTAGCGTCCGTGCTCGGGGTCCAGGCCGACGCCGAGCAGGCGCACCGGCGCGGCGGCCACGCCGGCCTTTTCCATCGCCGGCGCGGAGGACGGGGAGGGCTTTCGCAGGAGCAGGAAAAATTCACCGAGGGCGATGCAGCACAGCACCACGATGAGAACGTTTTTCAAACGGGCGCGCGAACCATCCGGGTGCGTGTCGTTCATATCGCCCTCCTTTGACGCCAGTCATACGCTGCCGGCGTTTTTTTTCAACCGCGCAGGTGGTCTGCGCCATGTTTGCAAAATGAAAAACGTCTGCTACGCGAAGACATTCGTCAAGGAGGCCCCATGCATCGTCCCCCGTTCGTCGTCACGTTGTTGACGCTTCTGGCTTGCTGTCTCGCCGCCGTCCCGGTTCTCGGGCAGCCGACCCCGAACGCCCCCAAGCAGACCTTTTACGGCCAGTTCCATCAAACGTCGGATGGCGCCGTCGTCTTCACGGAGTCCCAGCACCCCAACCTCGTCTACATGCCCTTCGACCCCACAGGCGTTTCCACTGATGATTTGAACATCGACGTCCAGGTGCAGGGCGCCATCAAGGATTCCTTCAAACGCAACGGCAAGGACTACCGCATCCTGGCCGTGGACAGCATCAAGCCCATGACCGCCGAATACGGGGCGACCACCATCGCCAAGGACCGCCATCCCGGTCTGCCGGGCGCGGACGCGGCCGAGGTCCATACCTATCCGGACAAGATCTGCTTCCTGTACCAGCATTACGCCGTGCTGGAACAGCAGACCGGCTACGCGGCCGGACACGGCCTGCGGGTGCTCGGCCGCAACGCCTCCGACGCCCCGGACGCGGTCTGCGAGAGCCTGGAGGGCCGGCCGATTTTCGAAATCCCCAATGGCGGCGACTTCAGCTTCGGCGGCCTGTCTGGCGACACGCTTTTCATCCGTAACGGACAGGCCGACGCGGTTCACGGGCTGCTCGCCGTCAATCTCGTGCAGCAAAAGCAGACCCTCGAAGCCACGGTCGCGCCCGGGGCCACCATCCACAACGGCACCCTGCGCTACACCCTGGTCGTGCCCCAGGCCTTTTGTCCCAAGGGCAAGGCGGCCATGCGCGACATGGCCCTCGACCTCAAGACCGGCCGGGTCGGGGCCGTGGGCAAGGTCGACTGCCGGGCGATCGACAAATAGGGACGCCCCTCGCGCCCGCTTGACCCTCCCGGGCCCCGGGGCTAGGCCGTGATGCGACAGCGGAAACAAACCACGAGGAGTTGACCATGTCGCTCGATCGGTATGTCTGTTTGTGTTGCGGCTACACCTACGACCCCAAACGGGGCGATCCCAAAGGCGGCATCAACCCGGGCACGCCCGGGGAAGAGCTGCCCGAGCACTGGCGCTGCCCGGTCTGCCAGGCCGACCAGCGCCAGTTCGCCAAGCGCGACGATTAAGTTCGGCACGGCAAAGCGAAGATGCCTCCGGCGGCCGGGAGGGGGTCACCCCCTCCCGGACCCTCCCGAAAGGGGCGGCGGGCGGCCGTTGGGTTGGTCGGGTGGTCCGGTGGTCGGGCCGCGAACGTTTGTCGGCGCTTTTTTGTCCAGGCAAAGCC
>JAFABC010000224.1 GCA_023426275.1 Pseudomonadota bacterium
GCTTTGCGGCGAACCGGAAAAACGCCCGGCATCAAGGGGGTCCGGGGGGGATTATCCCCCCCCGGCCGCCGGAGGCCTCTTCCCGGCAACAGCCCCTAGCGCCGCCCTTGGGTTCTGACAAGGGGCGTTGCCATGACGATTGCATGACGCGGCCGCGCCGGGGTGTAACCGGCCGGCGTCACGACCGACCACAGGACAACACGGCAGGGACGCCGCCGGTGCGCTGGGCGACCGGGGTGAAACCCGCCCTTGCAAGGGCCTCGACTTTGATAGTAATGCAGGGGCCTCGCGGCCTGTCGGCCCAGGGCCTGGGCCACGTCCCCGGAGAAATCGGTCCCCTGTGGGACCCGGAGGAATCCCCTATGACGCTTTTCCGTCGCCTCGTCCTTTTGGTCGCGGTTGTGTTGTGCCTGCCGTCGACAGCGCTTGCCGCCGAGGCCAAGACCTATGCCGTGGCCCCGTTCGCTGTCCATGGACCCGAAAAATACCAGTACCTGAGCCAGGGCGCGCAAAGCATGCTGGAGTCGCGCATGAACTGGCCCGGACACCTCGCGCCCGTGGCCAAGGCCAAGTCCGCGCCCCATCTGGCCAAGGCGTTGGCGTCCGAGGCCGACGCGCGCAAGGCCCTGTCCGCCATCGGCGCGGACTACCTCGCCTATGGTTCGCTCACCGTGTCCGGGGATCAGGCCAGCGTCGACATCATGGTGCTCGGCCCGGGCGGCAAGAAATGGCCGAAGAACTTTTCCACCAAACTGTCCGATCTGATTCCGGCCATGGAACGGGCGGCCCAGTCGCTCAACAACGAGATCTTCCAGCGCCGGTCCCAGAACGCTTCCGGGCAGACCATCAACCAGATGAACCCGGACTTCGTGGTCAACCAGTCGAACAGCAACCAGAAGGTCTTTCTCAATCCGAGCTTCCGCTACGCCGGCCCGTCCGACACCCCGGGCGTGTGGCGCAGCCAGTCCATGCCCATTGTCTCGCGCGGCATCGCCATCGCGGACATCAACGGCGACGGGCAAAACGAAGTGGTCATCCTGGCCAAGGATTCCGTCGAGACCTACGTCTACAAGGACCGGCAGCTGCTGCCCCTGGCCCGCTATCAGGTGCCGCCCAACCTCAAGCTGCTCAAGGTCAGCACCCTCGACATCAACGGCGACGGCAAGGCCGAGATCATCGTCTCGGTCAGCTACTTCAAGGAGCCCCGGTCCTTCATCCTCAGTCTGGAAGGCAACCAGCTCAAGGAACTGTACAAGGACATCAAGCTCTATCTGAGCGTGGCCGCCGTGCCGCCCGATTTCAGCCGCCAGCTCGTCGGCTCCAAGGGCGATTCCAAGGAGTTGTTCGCCAAGGGCGTGCACAACGTCATCTTCTCCGGCGGCCAGCCCATGCTGTCCACCCGGCTGAACCTGCCGAGCAAGGCCAACCCCTTCAACTTCGTCTACTTCCCGGAAAAGAGCGGCTACAAGGTCATCCTCAACGACGACCAGGACCACCTCGTGGTCTACACGGCCAAGGGCGAGCGTGTGGCCGCCACCGAGGAGCAATACTGCGGCTCGGCCATCGGCCTCGAGTTCGACCCGCTGATGGCCCCCCTGGAAAAGCCCAAGTCCGACCACCTCTGGACCTACTACTACATTCCCCTGCCCATGCTGGTGGCCAACCTGGACAAGGACAACCGCTACGAACTGCTGGTCAGCAAGAACATCTCCCTGGCCGCCCAGTTCTTCGAGACCTTCCGCACCTTCTCCCAGGGTGAAATCCACGCCCTCTACTGGGACGGCGTGGGCATGAACCTGATGTGGAAGACCCGGCGCATCAAGGGCACCATCACCGGCTACGCCCTGGCCGACATCGACAACGACGGCCACAAGGAACTGGTGGTCTGCCTCAATACCTGGCCGGGCGCCGTGGGCGTCTACGCCCGCCGCACCATCGTGCTGGCCTACAAGCTCGACACCTCGAGCATGGGGCAGCCGGGCGAATTCGGCATCGACCAGAGCGGGGAGTAATCCACCGCCTTCCCTGACGCTTCCGGGGGAACCGCCTCGCGCGACGGTTCCCCCGTTTTTTTTGGTGCGCGCCCAGGCCAACCGAGGTCGTCGTGCTTGCCCTGTATCTGGCCCAGATCGTCAATTCCGGATTGGCCCTGGGCGCTGTCTACGGCCTGATGGCCCTGGGATTTTCGCTGATCTACAGCGCCAGCCGGCTGATCAATTTCGCCCAGGGCGAATTGCTGCTGCTCGGCGGACTCGGCATCGCCACCCTGGCCGGAGTCATGCATCTTTCCCCGGTGACGGCCGTGCTGGCCGCCAGCCTGGCCGGCTTCCTGCTCGGCCGCGTGCTTTTCTCCACCACCCTGGGCCTGACGCTTCGGGCCTCGCCCCTGCGCCAGCTCATGCTCACCGTGGCGGCGAGTCTGGTCTTCCAGGGCGTGGCCATCCTGGCCTGGGGCAAAAATCCGCTCATGCCGCCGCGCCTGCTCTCCCTACCCGACATCCGGCTGGGACCGTTCTTTTTCGGGCGCGACACGGTCACGGCGCTGGGTCTGGCCGTGGGGGCCATGCTCGTGCTCGGGCTGTTCCTGCGCTACGCCAGACTGGGCCGGGCGTTGCGGGCCACCTCGCAAAACGCCGTGGCCGCGCGGCTGATGGGCATAAATCCCGTGCTGTGCCACGCCCTGTCCTTTGCCCTGGCCGGCGCGCTGGCCTCGCTGGCCGCCCTGGCCGTGGGGCCGCAGACCGGATTGCGCTACGACATGGGCCTGGGACTCGGGCTCAAGGGCTTTGCCGCGGCCACCATCGGCGGCTACACCTCCCTGGGCCGGGTCTTTCTCGGCGGCCTCGCCCTGGGGCTTTGCGAAGCGGCCCTGGTGCTGTTTCTGTCCGGGGAGCTCAAGGAAACCGCCACCTACGCCCTCATCATCCTGCTGCTCGTGCTGGCCCCGGCCGAGCGGGAAGCCGAGCGTCCCTGACATGGTCCGCCTCTCACGCAAAACCTCCCTGGCCCTGTTTTTCTCCGCGCTTATCGTGGTGGGCCTCGTCACGCCGTCGTTTCGCCTCATCGGCGTCAACCAGCACCTGTTTCTGGCCGTCAACGTGCTGGCGCTCAATTTCTGTCTGGGCCTCGGCGGGCAGATTTCCCTGGCCCAGGCGGCCTTTGCCGGCATCGGGGCCTATGCCTCGGTGTTGCTGCACGCCGCCGCTCCCGGCGCGACCCTGCTCATCGTCCCGGGCGTGGTCGTCGGCGTCGGCCTGCTGGCCGGGCTTATCAGCCGGCCCATGGAGCGCCTGGGCGAGGGCTTTCTGGCCATGGCCACGCTGTGCGTGTCGCTGGTGTGCGTCAATGTAGCGCTGACGCTCGAAAGCGTGACCGGCGGCGCGGCCGGGATGCTGGTGGAACGCAAGCTGTCGCTGCCGGTCCTGGGCGAGCTTGGCGGCGACCGGATCACCTTCTTCCTGTTCCTCTTCCTGCTGGCCCTTGGCGCGTACGTGTTTTTGGCCCTGCGCGACAGCCGGCTGGGCCGGGCCCTGGCGGCCTGCCGCGACGACCGGCAGGCCGCGTCGAGCCTCGGCATCGACCGGGCGGCCACGCGGGCGGTGTCCTTTGGCCTGGGCGGCGGCCTGTCGGCGGCGGCCGGCGTGGTCTACGGCCACTACACCGGCTTTATCAGCCCCGAGCAGTTCAATCTGGAGCTTTCGCTCAAGGCGCTGCTTTTCCTGGTCATCGGCGGCCCGGGCAATCTGCTGCGCCCCCTTTTGGCCGTGCTCGTCCTGGAAACGGCCATGAGCTGGCTCTCCTTCCTGGGCGATGCCCGCACCCTGGTCAACGGCCTGCTGCTCGGCGCGGCCCTGCTCATCGGCTTTTGGCGACGTCGCGCCTAGGTCCTCTTGCCTTCCGCCAAAAAGGTGTATCCGAGTCCGAGGGACCGATTCTCCCCCGGGGACGCACTCTTACAAAAATGATTTACATCGCCTCCGGTTGCGGTACAAAATCCCCGTCGCCTGTTGGCGACCACATTGCTCGGAGGCTTTTCAATGCCAAAAATCTTGTTTTTTATCGCAGCGTTGCTTCTTCTGCCAGCTGCGGCTGCCGCAACAGACCAGCCCACCGGCGACCCCATTGTCATCGGCGGGCTGTTCGCCCAGTCCGGCCCGGCCGCCGTGGTCGGCACCCCAAGCAAGCTCGTGGCCGAAATGACCGTGGCCCAGATCAACGCCATGGGCGGCGTGCTCGGCCGGCCGCTCAAGCTCATCAGCTACGACACCGAATCCTCCCCGGATGTGGCCCTGCGCCAGGCCCGGCAGCTCGTCGAGGGTGACAAGGTCCTCGCCATCATCGGCCCGACCTCCACCGGCGAGGGGCTGGCCGTCAAGAAATACACCGAAGCCAAGCACGTCCCCGTCATCATGACCGTGGGCGGCGACGCCGTCATCGCCGGCGGCAAGTTCGGCCCCTACGACTGGACCTTCAAGGCGCCCCAGCGCACCGCCACGGCCGTGGCCAAGATCTACGAGTACCTCAAGGGCAAAAACATCTCCAAAATCGCGGTGATGAGCTCCAAGGACGCCTTCGGCCAGGACGGACTCAACGAACTGAAGGACAATGCCTCCAAATTCGGCATCGACATCATCGCCACCGAGCGCTTCGATCCCAAGGGCACGGACTTCTCGGCCCAGGCCTTCAAGCTGCAGGCGGCCAAGCCACAGGCCGTGGTCGTGTGGACCATCGGTCCGGCCGGAGCCATCGCCTCCAAGAACTTCGCCGCCCTGCCCGGCGAACGGCCGCTGCTCGTGCAGTGCCACGGCCAGCCCGGTCCCAGCTATCTGGAACTGGCCGGCGAGGCCGCCGGCGGCACGGTCATGCCCGGCACCAAGCTCATGGCCCCGGAATCGCTGCCCGACGAGGACCCGCAGAAAATCGTCATCGAATCCTTCATCAAGGCCTATAACGACGCCGGCATCCAGAAAAAATTCCCGCTCAACACCCACTCCGGCTACGCCTACGACGCCCTGACCCTGCTGCGGGCCGGCCTGGAGAAAGCCGGCAAGCCCGATCGCGACGCCCTGCGCAGCGCCCTGGAGAATTTGCAGAATATTGTCGGCGTCTCCGGCATCTACTCCCTGTCCTCCCAGGATCACAACGGCCTGGGCGAGGACTCGCTGATCATGCTCATCGTCGATTCCGGCCGCTTCAAGCTCGCTCCCTAGCGGTCTTTTCCCGTGGCTGCCGCAGGCCTGCCCCATGGCAACCGGGCGCGGGGCGATTC
>JAFABC010000227.1 GCA_023426275.1 Pseudomonadota bacterium
CTGGGCAAAAATGCGCCGCCAAGGTGCGCCAGCGTCGCTTCGCGCCGCCAAAGACACGTCGAGGGGGTCCAGGGGGCATCATGCCCCCCGGCCGCCGGAGGCGTCTTTCCCTGCCGCGTCCCTAGAACGTGTAGGTAAATCCCAGCGCCGCGCGCCAGGCGTCTTCGGCCTTGTGGGTCAGGCGGGAGCCCCACACGCTCGTTTGAAACGCGCCCGGATGGGCCCAGCCCGTTTCCAGGACCAGGGCCAGGTTGTCGTAGAGGTGGTATTTGCTGTCGCAGTTGACGCCCACGATCCACTCGTTGACCGTCAGGTCCCGGCCCATGACGAACAGGGGATTGCTGCCGAGAATGGCGTTGGTGTCACGGATGGCCTTGGGCGAGTTGTTGCCGTGCACGTACACGGCGGTGACCCGGTTTTCCAGCTTGTCCACCAGCTTGATCTTGTTGAAGGAGAGGCCGAAGCCCCAGTTGCCGGCGGGGCTGACGGTCATGTTGGAGCCCTTGCCCAGCTCCTGGCCGCCGTCGAACAGGAAGCTGTTGCCCGCGTTCCAGGCCTGCGTGCTTTCCTTGTCGTCGTAGTGGCCCGGGAAATAGACCGGCATACGCTCGGAGCCGTTGCCCATGGAGCCGTCCTCGCCCGTGGACCACCAGCCGAAGATTTGCGGCACGAAGGCGTCGAAGCCGGTGTATTCGGCGGCCGCGTCCACGAACCAGCCTTCACGCTGGTTTTTCTGGTATTCGTTGAGCCCCACGTGGCCCCAGAGCACGTCGGCGTAGAACCGGAAGGGGTCGAGGGCCGTCAGTTCCAGGGGCAGGCCCGCCCACAGCACGTTGATGAAGTTGTCCTTCCAGCCGGCCGGGGACCGGGCCAGCAGGCCGGCGGAGATGAGCCCCTCGGCCCAGCCGCCGTCGGTGATGTAGTAGGCGCCCTTGCCGCCCACGGAGAAGTCGAAGAACGGCTTGGCGGTGAAGCCCGGGAAGGTGATGGGCAGGATGATGGCGTAGCCTTCCTGGTTCCGGTAGATCTGCTGGAGATCGGGCTCGTAGGTCCGGGCGCTGGCGATGGTGCGGGTGTAGGCCAGCACCAGGGTCAGGCGCTCGGGCACGAGGGGCGCGACCACGGCCAGCCCGGTGGCCTTGGCGTCGAAGATCGGACTGCCGTTGAAAAACGAGCTTTGCGGAAAGCCGCAGGGTTGCAGGCCGGCCGTGATGCTGATGTCGGTGTCCGGCCATTTGAATTGCAGGAAGGCCTGATAGACCTGGATCGACACCTCGGGATTGGCGGCGGTGAAGGTGCCGTGTCCCCAGGTGTCCTCCACCTTGAGGCCCAGGCGGAATTTCACGGATTCGTCGGTGTGGAAATCCGCGCGCAGGCGAAAGCGCTCCCAGATTTGAAAGCGTTCCTCGGTGCGTTTGCCCGCGCCCTGCCAGGTCGGGACCTCGCTGGTCCAGTAGGGATTGTTCCAGCCGGTGAAATTGCGGTTGGCGAAAAAGTTGCCGTAGACCCTGGCGTCGCCGGTCATGCGCACTTCGGTCGCGGCGGCGGCCACGCCCGCCATGACCAGGAACACGATGATCCCGAGTGTCAGAACCCCCAAACGTTGCATACCCCCCTCCTTGATGGTTTGCGTCCGCGCCGGTGGGGCGTCCGGTTGCGCGCCGGATGCCGCCGGATGCCGCCTGTCGGGCGCACGACTCCCCCAACGGTCGGTCCTCGCGGACGCGCCGGAAAAATCCCGTTGCAAGCGGGGGCAAGGTGTCGGGCGTTGCCGGGAGCGGTCGGGGCGTTCGCCGCTTCCGGGAAACGACGCGCAAGGCGTCGATGGGCGTCCCGGCCGCGTCCGTGGCCGGACGGGCGGAGCGCCCTGGCAAGAATCGGCGGTGCGTCGATTCTTGCGGAAGAAACCGGCCTGATGGTCGCAACAGGAATGCTGCCTGGAAGCGACGAAGCGATTTGCGCTTATGAAGCCGGTTTATTGCAATGCAACAGAGAAAGATCGAAAGGACTATTGTCGAATAGATATAAAATTCTGTATGAAATACTCGTATTTTTCGGACGCAGTCGAGCGTCACTGTCTCTTCATCATGAAGAGGTGTTGGGGAAAACGCTTCTCGTCCGTTTCAAAGTGTGTTCGGTACGGTCACGATTTTACAGCAAAAGGTGGACCAGAGTTGTTTGGGTCGGGACGCTTCTCTTTTTGATTGGAATTCAAAGGGGATGGGTCGGTATACTTCTTTGGAGGCGGCTGTCGGTGTGTCCGGAAACTGGACATGTCAGCTGGACATGTCGATGTCCTGGACAAAAGACAGGAAACACAACGATCCCGGCCGCGCCCCGGGAAATATCCCGAGGCGCGGCCGGGTTGGTGGATGGCGGAAGGAGGAGGACTCAGGACGCCCGGAACGTGTCCGCGGCGATGCCGTACTGCTTGAGCTTGGCGTAGAGCGTGGTGCGGGAGATGTTGAGAATGGAGGAGGTGCGGCGGAAGTTGCCGCCGGTTTCCCGCAGGGTTTCGAGGATCAGCGCCTTTTGGATGCGCTTGAGCGACATGGCGGCTTCGCCGCCCTTGCCGGGCGGCCGCCGGGCCATGTCGGCCATGATGTCCTGGGGCAGGTCGGCGATGTCGATGCTTTCGCCCTGGGACACGTTGACCAGCCGCTCGATGCAGTTTTCCAGTTCCCGGACATTGCCCGGCCAATGGTGGGACTCCAGGGCGGCCAGGGCCTCCCGGGACAGCTGAATATGCTTTTTGTGCAGGGTCGAGGCGAATTTCTCCAGAAAGACCCCGGCCAGCAACTGGACGTCCCCTTGCCGCTGGCGCAGGGCCGGAATGCTGATGGTCAGGACGTTGAGGCGGTAATAGAGGTCGCCGCGAAAGGCGTTGTTGCGCACGGCCGTGGGCAGGTCCTTGTTGGTGGCGGCGATGATGCGCACGTCGATGCGCTTGGCCTGCTTGCCGCCAAGGCGCGTGACCTCGCTTTCCTGGAGCAGACGCAGCAGGCTGACCTGCGCTTCCAGCGGCATTTCCCCGATTTCATCGAGAAACAGCGTTCCCCCGTCGGCCAGTTCGAACTTGCCCGGGCTGCCCTCCTTGAGCGCTCCGGAAAAGGCCCCGGCCACGTAGCCGAACAGCTCGCTTTGCACGAGGTTTCGCGGCAACGCCCCGCAGTTGACCACCACGAACGGCCCCTTGCGCCGGGTGCTGGCGTTGTGGATGGCCTGGGCGAAAAGCTCCTTGCCCGTGCCGGACTCGCCGAGCAGCAGGGTGGTGGCCTCGCTTTGGGAGGCCACCCGGGCCAGCCGCAACGCCTCGCGCAGCGGCGCGGCGTCGCCCACGATGTTCTCGAAGGTGTACACGGCCTTGGCCCCGGCCACCCGGGCGGCGTATTTGCGCATGCGCCGGGCCTCGCGCAGGGTTAGGATCACGCCGTCGTCGCCGAACGGCGCGCAGGACAGGGCGCAGGTGAGCCGCCCCTCCCGCAGTTGAAACGTGACTTCCCGGTCGTAAAAGCTTTTGCGATCGGCCAGGATGGCGCGCAGGACCTCGCCGGAGAGGATGTAGTCGCTGATGGATTCGCCGGTCGGCTGGACCGGCAGCCCGAGCATGTCGCAGGCCTGCCGGTTGATGCTGGCGATGACGCCGTCGCGGCCGAGCACGATCACGCCGTCGTCGAGCAGTTCCAAAATAATTTTCTGGTCGCGCACGAGGCGGCGCAGGCGCAGGTGTTCCTCAATGGCGTGGGCGGCCGCCTCGACCAGCCCCATGGTGTGCTGGTGGAAGTTCTCCGTGCTGATGGCCAGATTGAGCGCGCCGATGAGCTGGCCGGTCACGTTGTGGATGGGGGCGGCGGCGCAACTCAAATAGTGCAGCGAGGAGCTGTAATGTTCCGAGGAAATGACGTGGACCGGCTTTTTTTCGACGATGCACAGGCCCATGCCGTTGGTGCCGAGGGTGGCTTCGTCGCAGCGCCGGCCCGGCACGCCGTAGGGCACGTTTTCCAGGTCCTGGCTGCGGGCCGAGGCGTGCAGCACGAGTCCGCCCGTGTCCACCAGGGTGACCACGCTCTGGGAGAGGTGGATGGACAGCACGAGCTTGTCCATCAAATGCTTGGCGCTCTCCACCAGCTCGCGGTTGTGCGTCGTGGCGCGCGACAGGGCCTCGGTGTCGATGGGGCACAGTTCAAGGGAGTCGCAGGGCAGGGCGGCCCGGCGGCAGCGTTCCCACGAGGCCTTGATCATGGGCCGCACAATGGCCGGGTCCACGGGCATCCCGGTCCGGAAGCGCCGCCATTCGGCGGCGAGCCGGGCCACGCGGTCCTTGGACACAGGGGGGTAGATGGCTCTTTCCATGGTGTCGTCCTGGAGCTCCCGGTGCTGCGCCGTTCCCGGTTCCCGGGCAACGGCATTGGGGGAAGCCCGCAGGATAGACCTAGCAGAAAAGAGGACGGAAGGTAAGGTGGCCGGGCGTCGCGGGCCGGTGCCCGCCGCGCCGGCGGTCAGACTTTTTCCACCCGCACCGGGATGCCCTGGCGGGCGGCGCTGCCGTATTCGTGCTCCACCAGGGTCGAGGCCCCCTTGCGCGTGGGATCGGGCGGGGTCAGGTCGTTGAGGCAAAAGCCCGCCGCCACCGGCCGGCGGGCGCGCAGCCGGCGGCCGTCGATCACGACGTCGGCGGCCCCGAGCGCCGTGTGGCCGAAGCCGTGCTCCACGGCCACCACGCCGGGCATGATCATGTCGCCGACGATGACCCGGGCCGTGGCGGTCGCGCCCGAGGGGCTGACGATGCGGACCGGATCGCCCTGGCCGAGGCCCAGGCGTTTGGCGTCGTCGGCGTGCAGCATGACCATGTTGATGGGCTTGATGGCCAGCAGCCGTTCGGAAATGACCGCGTAGGAGTTGATCAGGCTCGATTTGAACGAGGTCATGAGCAGGGGATAGTCCGCCTCGGTCCAGACCTGCCGCACCTCCCGGCCGTCGGTCAGCAGGGGCGGCTTGAAGCAGGGCGTGCCGCCGTAGCGCCGTCCGGTCTGGGAGTTGACGGCCAGCCCGGCCGTCTCGTTGTAGATTTGCAGCGGCTTTTCCCACTTGGCCCTGACCGTGTCGCCGTCGTAGCTCGCGCCGTAGGGGGCGAAGCGGCCGCCCCGGCTGTAGAGGTAGGCCACGGGCCCGCGCTCCTCGGGAGGCAGGACCCGCTCGATGTCGGGCAGAATGCGGGCGATGCCCGAAAGCTCCACGTCCCGGGCGCTTGGCGACGGCAGCACGTCGCCCTTGAACCAGGCCACGTTGGCCGCCAGCCGCAGGTAGTAATCCTGGGGCGTGTGCAGGGGGTGGAGGTTGCCCGCGGCGTCGGGGATGGCCTTGTCGCCGAAGCCGGGCAGGCCCATGCGCTTGGCTACCTCGATGAGGAACAGTTCCATGCACACGGGTTCGCCGGCGGCGCTTTTTTGCTGGCGTGGTTCGATGGCCGGCCAGCGGGCCGTGGACAGCCTGGTGAGCACCCCGGCCCAGGGGCCGGAAAAGCCGCCCCAAACCTCGTACATGCAGGGATCGGGCACGAGGTAGTCGGCGTAGGCGTTGGTCTCGTTGTGAAAGGTGTCTATGCCGATGATCAGCGGCAGGTCCCCGGGGTCGCGCAGGTGCTTGTCCACGGCCTGTTTGAGGCCGCCGTGGCCGTAGACGACGTTGCCGGTCCAGTTGATCCAGCACTTGTAGCGAAACGGCGCGTCGTTGGCGTGGGAAAGCAGATGCTCGCCCGGCATGTTCGGCGGCGTCAGGGGATACCAGGGCTGGTCCGAGGGGTAGGGGTTCCGGCCGGCGGCGGATTTCTGCTTGAACTCCGTCGACTTCTGGTAGGGGGCGCGGCAGCGGATGGCCGAAAAGCCTTTGGGCGCCACCTGTCCGGGAAAGTTGTCCAGAACGTAGCGCGGCCCCTTGAGCCCGGGACCATGGAAGGTGCCGGCCGTGGTGGCGATGCCGCCCTTGGCGTTGATGTTGCCGATCAGCGTGTTGAGGGTGAGCACGGTGAAGGTGGCGTTGCCGCCGGAGGTGCTCATCATGCCGCCGTGGACGTCCACGGCGGCGCGCTTGCCGTGGGCAGTCAGCTCCCGGGCAAGCTCCGTGATGGTCGCGACGGGCACGCCGCACAGGTCGGCGTATTGCGCGAGGCTGCGCTTGCCGGCTTCCTCGCGAAGAAGTTGCAGGGCCGTGGCCACGGTCACGGTCGTGCCGTCCGGCAGGGTGACCTCGCCCCGGTAAAAGAGTTTCCCTTCCGGGCACCGGTCGGCCGGCACCGGCGTTTCGTCCGGGCCGATGACCATGGGGACGTCTTCGGATTGGCCGGGGGCCTGCCCGGCGGCGGCCCGGGGCGTGGCCAGCCCCATGTCCGAGGCGCGCAGGATATGGCCCGCTTCGGGACCGGAAAGCCGCACCAGATGGGTGGCGTTGCAAAAGCCCGCCTCGCCGGCCTGTTTGGCCGCCCGCAGGGTCGGGCGGCAGAGGAAGCCGGCGTCGTAGCGTTCGTTGTCGAAAATCCAGCGCATCATGCCCATGGCCAGGGCCGCGTCCATGCCCGGGCGGATCGGCACCCAGCGGTTGCGGTCCCGGGAGGCGCTTGCATTGGGCAGGCGCAGGACCGGGTCCACCACGGCGTAGTGGAGCGGGCCGTCGCTGCGGCCGGCGGCCACCATGCGCGCCGAGCGGTTGAAGGGGTTGCCGGCCTGGGACGGGGCCGTGCCCCAGAAAATGGCGTATTCGCAGTGTTCGAAATCCGGCTTGATGTGGGTGTTCTTCTTGAGGTCGTCCATGAAAAGGCCCGAGCCGATGCGAAAGGACAGGCCGCAATAGGCCCCGTGCTTGCCGAAGTTCTTGGTGCCGAAGGCCTGCATGCCGAAGCGTTGCAGGAAAAACGTCTCCCGGCCGTCATCCACGGCGTAGGTGAGCAGCAGCCGGTTGGCCTGCGGGCCGAACTCGGGCATGGCCGGATTGGCCGGCCCCTTGGCCTCGCGGATGGCCCGCAGGCCGTCCACATGGCCTTCGCCGAACAGGTCGCCGCCGTCGACGACCTCCCGCACCAGTTGCTCGAAGGGGATGGTCGTCCACCGGCCTTCGCCACGCCTGCCCGCGCGTTTGAGGCAGTGGGTGATGCGGAAGGGGTTGGCCGAGGCGTCGAGCATGGCCGCGCCCCGGCCGCAGGTGGTGGAGCGCTTGGCATGGCCCTGGTCCTTGTCCGCCGACAATTGGCGCAGGGCCTCCTCCACGGGCGTGTCCATGGAGAAGTGATGCTCGTGGGCCAGCGGATTGTAGGGATTGCCGGCCACGCGCACCACCGTGTCGGTGGCCGCGTCGATGTGCAGCCGCACGCCGCAAAAAGTGGTGCAGCCCCAGCACTGGTTGAAGGCCACGCGCTGGCCCTTGCCCGGGCGGACCTCGCCCGTGGGCGTGACGCGGTATTCCGGTTGCAGGGAATTCTTGTTGACGGGGTCGGCCAGGGCCTCGCCGGCGGTGCCGTGCAGCAGGCCGTTGACGACCTTGACGGCCGCGCCGGCCGAGGCCGCGGCGAAAAGCCCGAGGCCGGCAACGGCTGCGCCCTTTTTGAGCAGATTGCGTTTGGACGTATCCGGGGCCGTGTTGCCGTCAGACGTGGGAAGATGGTCCATGATCGGTCCTTTTCCGGGTTAGCGCACGCCCTGGGGCGCGGACAGCGGTTTGGCCGGCAACAGCATGGGCAAAAGCAGGCTCAGGCCCAGCAGCAAGCCGGCGCTTCCGGCCAGGGCCAGCAGCGACGGCCCGGAGAGCAGATCGAGAAAGGCGGCCTTGTCGGCCACGGTGGCGGCGTTGCGGGGAAAGGCCTGCCCCATCTGGATGAGCTTCCAGAAAAGCAAGAAGCCGCCCGCCAGCCCGGCCAGTCCGGCGGCCAGGACGCTGCGGCGCGCCCGTCGCCAGTCGGCCACGGCCACGAACGTCGCCAGCAGGCACAGGACGTCCGGAGCGTGCCACCACAGGCTGACGGCCCGGCCGAATCCGGCCGGCGCGGGCAGCAAGGCGGCCATGACGGTGCAGGCGGCCACGGCCAGGGTGGCCAGACCGGCCAGGAGGCGGGCCGGGGAGTCCGCCTGCTCCGAAGCGGCCGGACGGCTTTCGCCGGACAGGCAGGCGGCCAGCCCGATGCCGCCGGCCAGCCCGGCAATGACGAACAGCAGCGGCAGGGCGGGATTCGTCCACAAGGCCCGGCCCACGCAGGCCATGATCTCGTTGGTGGCGTAGACGAAGACGGCGATGCCCGGCAGCAGGGCCAGGGCGGCCGCCAGCCGGCCGATCGGACGGGCATTGCGCGTGCCAAGCGCCAGGAGCAGGGCGGTCAGCAGGAAAAGCGGCACCACGTAGGCGCCCACGGCCGTCCAGGAACTAAAGGCCGGGTGCAGGAAGAATTCATAGGCCCGAAACGGCTGTTCCAGCGACACGAACAGGGCGGCCTGCCCGGTCAGGCCGGCGGCCAGGGCGGCCAGGGAAAAGGGCCGGGCCAGCCGCGCCTCCCGCCCGCCGCCCAGGAAGGCCAGACAGGCCAGAATGAGCGCGGCCGCGCCGGCGGTCAGCAGGCACAGGGCGGCCGGTTCCCAGGCCCCCCAGTCCGGCGCGGGGACCACGCCGATCAGTTCCATCACCTCAGGCATGACTCCCTCCCTGGCGCAGATCGCGGTACGGCATGGGCGCGGCCACATCGGCGGCGCTGATGAAAAAGTCGTCGAGGCCCAGATAATAGACGGCCGGCTGGGTCTTTTTTTCGGGGTAGAGCACGGCCAGCGCGCCTTCGTATTGGCGCAGCATCCGGGAGACGAGGCTGTCGGGATTGTGGATGTCCCCGAAATGCCGGGCCCCGCCCACGCAGTTTTCCACGCAGGCCGGCAACAGCCCGGCGCTCAGGCGGTGGGCGCAAAACGTGCATTTGTCGGCGGTCTTGGTCTCGTGGTTGAGAAACCGCGCCCCGTACGGACAGGCCTGGACGCAAAAACCGCAGCCGATGCAGATGGAACCGTCGATGATGACGATGCCGTCCGGCCGCTGCCGCGTGGCCCCGACCGGGCAGACCGGAATGCAGGCCGGCTTTTCACAGTGGTTGCACAGACGCGGCAACGACGCGATCAGCGACCGGCCCGAATCGGCGTCGCGGACGACGTATTCGCCGACCGTGGTGCGGAAATCCCCAAGCGGCGACCGGTTTTCCAGGCCGCAACTGACCGTGCACGACTGGCAGCCCACGCAGCGCCGCAGGTCGATGACCATGGCATACCGCGGTCCCTGCCCGGGCGGCGCGGCCAGCACGTCGCCGGCGCGCACGACCCCCACGGTCGCGCCGCCAAGCCCCAGCAGTTTGAGAAACGATCTCCTGTCCATAGGCAAGCTCCCTTGGCTGTAGGCCACAGGATGCCGCGCCGGGACAGGCCGGTCCATCGGGAGGTTCCTGATTTGTCGGTTTTCGTGATCGCCCCGGGAACCCGGCCGGTCGGGAAAACCCTGAAACGGAAGAGAAGAAAAGATGCCTCCGGCGGCCGGGAGGGGGTCACCCCCTCCCGGACCCTCCCGAAAGGGGGACGGACGCGGCAGTGTGTCTGGCCGGCGGTGCCTGTTTGGTTGCGCGATTGCGCCCTGGCTTTGCCAGGGCGCAATCG
>JAFABC010000239.1 GCA_023426275.1 Pseudomonadota bacterium
CATCATGCCCCCCGGCCGCCGGAGGCGTCTTCTCTTCCTATGGCCGATAGGCTGGCAGGTGTTTGTCGCCGTCGGGGGCGGTGATGATGAAGACATCCAGGCGCAGTCCCACGGGAAACGGCACGTCCTCGTCGATATCGACCAGCGTTTCCAGCACCCGGGTATCCTTTTTCTCGGCCGGCTCGTCGGTACGAATGTTCTTTTTGCCCAGGATGCCGGCCACCCGCGACACATGGCCGATAAAGCGCCGCTCGCCGTAGGCTTCGGCCATGAGAATGGCCTTCTGGCCCACGGCAATCCTGTCGATGTCGCGCTCATCCACGTCCACCCGGGCCCGCAACCGGCTGACGTCGCCGACGGTCAAAACGGGCGTGTCAAAGGCCACGGACACCATTTCCCCGGCCCGGCGATGCTTGCGCAGCACCACGCCGTCGATGGGCGAACGGATAAGCCCTTTTTCGGCCAGGGCCTTGGCCTCGTCCACCTGCGCCCGGGCCACGCCGACCTCGGCCAGAGCCCGGCGCACATCCTCGTCCCGGGACGGGTCGTCCACCAGATGAAAACGTTGCCGGGCCGCGTCCAACCGCTCCCGGGCCACCTTATATTCCCGCTCGGCCCGGTCGGCCTCTTCCTTGGACAGCACTTCGCGACCGAGCAGCTGCCGCCGACGCTCGTTTTCCACCCGGGCCACGTCCAGGATGGCCCGAGCCTCGCGCACGGCCGCCCGGGCCTCCTCGCGCTCCATGTGGCGCGCCCCGGCCACAACCTTGGCAAAGGCGGCCTCCCTGGCGACCAGGGTCTGCTCGGCCTCCTCCACCCGGGCGGGCAGCTCATCGGCGGCGAGTGTGGCCAGCACCTGTCCCTTGCGGACCCGGTCGCCCTCCTCCACCAGCACGTCGCGGATCTTGCCGGCCATGTCGAAGCCCAGGCGCATTTCCTCGGAAATGGGCTCCACCCGGCCCGGGGCGACCACCCAGGGCGTGGCGGACGCGCCAGACGGCTTTGGCGCGGGGGACGGCGGGACTTTTGGACTTGGCGGAGCCGTCGGGGCAGGCGGGGCCGGTGCGACGTGCGGCGCGGCGGGCTGCGGCCGGACCGCCGTGCGGGACATCCACCAGGCGCCGCCGGCCACCATGGCGGCGGCAATGATGAGCAAAATCACACGTTGCAGCATCCGCTGGCTCCTTCCCGGGGGGCGATCCGGCCGTCCTCGATGCGCACGACCCGGTCGGCGAACTCGACGATGCGCACGTCATGGGTGACGATGACCACGGTGCGGCCCCGGTCCACGGCCAGCCGGCGCAGCAGGCCGATGACCGTGCGCCCGGTCTCGGAATCCAGGGCGGCGGTGGGTTCGTCGGCCAGGATGATTTCCGGTTCGCCGACCAGGGCCCGGGCAATGGCCACCCGCTGTTTTTGCCCGCCGCTCAAATCCCGTGGCAGCACCCGGGCCTTGTCGGCAAGTCCGACCACGGCCAGGGCCTCCCGGGCCCGGTCGCGGGCGGCCGCGCCCCGCACCCCGCGCAGGTCCAGGGCCACCTGCACGTTTTCCGCCGCCTCCAGGGTGGGGAAAAGATTGTACCCCTGAAAAATAAAGCCGATGTGGGCCAGCCGTATCCGGGCCAGTTCCGCCTCGGGCAGGCCGGCCGCCTGCCGACCCATGACCCAGACCTCGCCGGCGCTCGGGGCCAGGATGCAGCCCAGGATGGACAGCAGCGTGGTCTTGCCCGAACCCGACGGTCCCATGAGCACCACCACTTCGCCCGCGCCCACGTCCATGTCCACGCCGCGCAAGGCCGGCACGGCCACCTTGCCGAGCTGGAAGGTCTTGGTCACCCCGCAGGCGCGCAACCGCCGGTCGTCCGTCTCCATGCGCCGCCTCACGCGCCCCGGAAGACCATGGCCGGGTCGATGGTCGTGACCTTGCGCATGGACACCAGTCCGGCCACGACGCACATGAGCACGGTCAGGAAGAAAAGCCCCACGGCCAGCTCCGGCGGCAGCACGATGGACGCCCCGCCCCGCGCGGCCAGATCGACCAGCACATAGCTGATGACGATGCCGCAGCCGTAGCCGACCAGCGCGGCGGCCACGGCCTGGACCACGATGATGCGGTGAATGTAGCCGCCCGGCGCGCCCATGGCCCGCAGGGTGCCGAATTCCGCCAGATGGTCCATGGTGGTGGCGTACAGCGTCTGCGCCACCACCACCCCGCCGACCACAAGCCCCAGACAGGCGGCGATGAGCAGGGCCATGCCAGCCCCGGTGGTGAACATCCAGTAAAAGCGGGTCAGCCCGGCGAACTCCTCCCGGGTGAACACGTCCACGTCGCGCACCCCGGCCCGGATGGCGTCGCGCAGGGTCACGGCCGCAACGCCCGGCCCCGGCCGCACCAGCACATAGGTGCTCTGGCCGTCGTCCATGTTGGTGTAGGCCAGGGCGTTTTCATAGGAGGTAAAAACGTAGGGCGAGGTGGTAAAGGAGCGGATGCCCGAGGTCAGGGCCACGACCCGGGCCCGGCGGTCGCCCACCTCGACGCTCGCGCCAATACCGTCGCGACCGCCAACACCGGCGATGCCGAGCTTGTCCAGGTAGAGCACGTCCACGGCCACGGTGTCGGGCAGGCGCAGCACGGACAGGCCGCCGGCCGTGACGTTCCAGGGCCGGGCCAGCCCCGAGCCGGGATCGAATCCCACCACTTCCACGGATTCCCGGCCGCCGTCGGGCTTTTTCCAGTTGGCGAAGCGCACGATGATGCGCTCGGCCCGGGCCACGCCGGGTACGGCCGCGATCTGGTAGAATTTGCGGGAAGGCAGGGGGTGGGTGATGTCGAAATTGCGCACGCCGCGCGAGGCCACCCAGATTTCGGCCTCGGTGTTGTCGATGACGCAGGTGGTGGCCTGGGTGAAGCCGACGAACAGGCCGCCCTGCACCGCGATGAGGACCACGGCGAAGACGACGCCGGTCAGCGTCACGGCCAGGCGCACGCGGTCGTGCAGCAGATTGCGCAGGGCGATACGGATCGTCATAGGCACGCGCCGGCCATGGGCGAGGCCGGTTCCTGCCCGGGGCTACCGTATCCGCGCCCGCCCGTAAAGGGCCGGCCGGCCGGTCAATTGAAGACCGGGGACCGGCCGTGGCGGGGATGCACGGCCAGGGCCGGGGAGCCCAGGGGCGGTCCGGCCGGGAACCGCCGGCGAAACGACCGCCCATGGCGGTCCAGCAGGCGCAGAAAGGTGGGAAAATCCAGGTGGAAGACAGGGAAAAGCTCGGCAAAGGCCACAAGTCCCAACACGTGCAACGGCCCGACCGGCCCGGACGCGCGCCGGGGAGCCAGACGCAGGGCGGTCAGATCGCGGCAGCAGCGATACGGCGGCAGGGCCTCGGGTTCGAAGGCGGCGTCGAGTCCGGGGTCCAGGGCGTAGAGCAGGCCCAGAAACCGCCAGGCCGGCAGGCTGTCCGGGTTGCCGCCGTCAATGGCGCGCAGATAGGCGACACGCCGTTTTTCCAGGGTGGACGACAACCGGAGCGTGCGACCGCCCGCCGGACGCGGCCCCTGCATGGCCAGGGAAAAAGCGGCGTAGGCCGCGGCCTGATCGGCGGCGAACCGGCCGAGTTCCCGGCCGCACAAGGACAGCAGGTTGTCCCGCGCCCGGTCCAGGCCCGGCGGCGCCGGGGCGGCCGGGTTGATGGAGCGCCACAGCTCCGTCCTCGCCGAGCGCCCCAGACCGGTCAGCGGCCGCAGGTCAAAGACGGTTTGCGCCGAGGCAAGCACTTCCAGATACGTGGCAATCCGCATGACGATCCCCCTTTGCGGCGGGTTCGGCCCCCGGGGAGGCAGCCACGCCTCCCCGGGTCCGCCCCTTGTGCGATGATGCGCACCGTCGGTTTCGCGCCCGTCGCATCGGGGGGGTCGCCGGACGCGACACGGCACGGCGCGACACCCCGCGGGAGAGCACTTTTCGGGCAGCGCCGCCGGTCAGTTGGCGATGCCAAAATCGATAAGCAGCTTTTCCAGGTCCGCGATGGTCAGGGGCTTGGGCACCACGAACATTTCATTATTGTGGATTTTTTGGGCCAGTGTCCGGTATTCGTTGGCCTGCGAGTGCTCGGGCGAATAGTCGATCACGGTCTTGCGGTGGATCTCGGCCCGCTGGACCTGGTTGTCGCGCGGCATGAAGTGGATCATCTGCGTGCCCAACTGCTTGGCCAGCTCCTCGATCATCTCGCGCTCGTTGTCGACCTTGCGGCTGTTGCAGATCAGCCCGCCCAGGCGCACGGTGCCGGCGTCGGCGTATTTGACGATGCCCTTGCAGATGTTGTTGGCCGCGTACATGGCCATCATCTCGCCGGAACAGACAATGTAGATTTCCTCGGCCTTGCCGTCACGGATCGGCATGGCGAAGCCGCCGCAGACAACGTCGCCCAGGACGTCGTAAAAGGCGTAATCGAGTTTCTTGTCCTCATGGTAGGCGCCAAGCTGCTCCAGCAGATTGATGGACGTGATGATGCCGCGACCGGCGCAGCCGACGCCGGGCTCCGGTCCGCCGGACTCGGTGCAGCGGGTGCCTTTGAAGCCTTCCTTGAGAATGTCGTCCAGATCGACGTCTTCGCCCTCCTCGCGCAGGGTGTCGAGGACGGTTTTCTGTTGCAGGCCGCCCAGCAGCAGCCGCGTGGAGTCGGCCTTGGGGTCGCAGCCCACGACCATGACCCGGTTGCCCATCTCGGCCAGTCCGGCCACGGTGTTCTGGGTAGTGGTCGACTTGCCAATGCCGCCTTTGCCGTAGATGGCGATCTTTCGCATCCGATGGACCTCCGAGAATACAAGTGCGTCTGAATTTGGCGGCATCGGAAGGAGCGCGCGCATGTTTCACTCCTTCCGAAGACCGCCCCCCTGCAAGAAGCTGGCATGGACAAAGCACCTGCCGTTCCAAAGCACATTTTATCTCGTCAAATTCAGATGTTACAGAAACACAACCAATCTACACATACGACACTTCAAACAAAAATGTTCAATTTGTCTGTAGTGTTATACAAATTCGAACGAACACCTATTTATATAAAACAGTGTTTGTCTGCACATTCCCTGAAATACAGAAAAACAAAAACGACGCTGCCCGATGCAACGTCGTTTTTGCCGCCAAAACACGGAAACCAAAAGCCGACCTGAAGAAGAAGCGCTGGGTTGGCGGCCGGCCAGGAGGAGGACGCCCCATCCGGCCGCACACCCTGTCACTGGGGTTGCTTTTCTTTATACAAGTCCCGTGCCAGATGTGGCATCCCCCGGAAACAGCGGCGTTCCAGGACCCGACCATCTCCACTTCGGGAAAATCGTACGCCGCATCCCACGTTTTCGTGGGAAAACCTACAAAAAGGTAGCAAACGTGACCCTACCGGGTCGTGGCCGCCTCGGGAACCGCCGCCCCGTTCGTCACGGACGCGGCCGGAAGGGCCCGGCCGAAGACCTTGTCCGTCAACTTCACATACCAGGCCGCCGACTGGACCTGGATAATGTAGGCCAGGGCCACCACCAAGGCCGCATCGGACCCGTGCTGGCCAAAAGCGTTCATGGCCACGGCCAGGGCGATGGACAAATTGCGCATGACCGTGCCGTAGACCATGGCGATGGCCTCGCCGCGCGGCAGCAGCCACCGGCCAAGGGCCGTCGAAATAGCATAATTGACGCCGTACAGCAGGCACAACGGCAGCAAAATCTCCAGCAGCTCGCCCGGCGCGGCCACGATGCTGCGGGCCTTGAGCGCCAGGGCGATCAACACGATGCCCAGCACCCCGATGGTTGACAAGGCCGGAAAACGCGGCCCGATGCGCCCGGCAAAGGCTTTCTGGCCATAGCGCCGGACAAGCAGGCGCTGGGTGGCGTAGCCCGCGAGCATGGGCAAAAAGACGATCAGGCCGATCTGGCGCATGACGCCCAGAATGTCCACGAAAATGGCCTCGCCCAAAAGCGCCCGCACGTAAAAGGGCGTGGCCAGTGAGCCGAGCGTCAGGCCGATGACCGTCATCTTGACCGCCGCCGCCACCCGGCCGCCGGCAAAGCCCGTCCAGGAAATGGTCATACCGCTGGTGGGCACGAGTCCGGCCAGCAGCAGCCCCAGCACGAGATAGGGACGGTCAGGGAAAAAGAGCAGGGCCACGCCATAGGCCAGAAACGGCACCAGCCCGAAATTGATGGCCTGGGCCAGGAATTGCGCCTTGCCATCGCCGCCGACAAACACTTCCCGGATCTTGAGCGTCACCATCATCGGATAGACCATCAGCACGGTGAACGGCAAAATCAGCGCCTTCATCCACGACACGTCCCCAAGCAGCCCCCAGACAAACCCGATGCCCATGGCCGCCGGAATGGCCAACACGAGATGCTTCGAAATGGCTTGCAGATACTTCCACATGGTCTTTCTCCCGGGTTGAAATGCGGGCGACGCCGACCGCGTCGCCGGGCGAATGCGTTCGTTGTCGGGAGAAGGAATATCCCGAAGGCGCAATCCAGGCATTGATCCGCATCAACGGGAAGATGAAAAAGAAGGAAAACGAAGAATGCCTCCGGCGGCCGGGAGGGGGTCACCCCCTCCCGGACCCTCCCGAAAGGGGGAGACGCCCGGACGGTTGGTTGGCCGGGTGGGGCTTCGAACGTTTGTCGGCGCATTTTCCCCCTGGCAAAGCC
>JAFABC010000246.1 GCA_023426275.1 Pseudomonadota bacterium
GGCTTTGCCAGGGCAAAACGCGCCGCCAAACGTTCGAAGCCCCACCCGACCAACCAACCGTCCGGCCACCACCCCCTTTCGGGAGAGTCCGAGAGGGGCAGTGCCCCTCTCGGCCGCCGGAGGCATCTTCTCTTTTTTCCCCTGCTATCTCCCCTGCTCCAGGAAAAAACGTCGCTCCGCATCCGCCAGTGGCAGTGTTTCGTCCACGGCCAGCATGGCGTAGGCTTTGCCGACTTCGGAGCGGACCGCGCGCAGGGCGTGCAGTCGTTTGGCCGGAGCTCTTTGGGCGGCCAGTCGGGTGGCCAGGGCCAGGATGGTCTTGGCCCTGGCCTGGACGGTGTGCCGGGTGAGCACCTTGTCGCGTCCGGCGGCGGCGAGTTCCGGCAGGCGGGGATCGGCCAGGGCCCGTCGGGCCACGCGGATGGCGTCGCTGGCGTTGCCGCGCGCGTAGGTGAAAAGCTCCGCGTCCGGTTTGAAAAGGTCGGTCAGCCCGTTGCCGACGGCTTCGGTGAGCAGCGCCGCGCCGCAGCCCATGGCCTCGAAGATGCGGAAATTGAGCTCCCCGGCCGCGCTCTGGTTGAGCACCAGACGGCTGCGGCGGAAGACGGGGCCGTAGTCGCCGCTGGTCAGAAACAGGGGCGCGCCGGTCTTGAAGGCGTGCAGGAAGGGTTTGCGCGCGGCATTGATCCGGCCTTCCAGGGTGCCGACAAAGGAAACCGGAATATCACGCGGGGAGTCGGGGCCAAGACATCGGGCGGGATCGCAGAAAAGCGGCAGCCACAGGGCCGGCCGGTCGGTGGGAGCGCTTTGGAAAAAGCGGAGGTATTCCTTTTGGGCCACGCCCACGGCGTCGAAACCGGCGCTGTAGGGCACATGCCAGGGGTTCATGTACTGGTCCACGGAATAGCCGATGACCACGGCCGGCAGGGTCTCGAAGCCGAAGATCCAGGGCACCTGGCAGGCATCGCACCAGAAGACCAGATCCGGGGAAAAGCCCCGCGCGGCGAGCAGTTCGGTCAGCCGTTTGGCCGAAAGCGGTCCGGCCAGGGGCACGTCGCAGCCGGCCTGTGGCCCAAGGGACAGGACCTCGTGGCCAAGGTCGCGAAAGGTCGGCACAAAAGCGGTGCTGTGCAGATTGAGAATGCGCATCCGCCCCCTCCCCGGCGCGTGGGAAAGCGCCCGCCACAAGCCGGCGCGGACTTGCCAGCGCGGCGGTCAATGTGGAACATTCCGGCTCTCGGTATTTTGCCGAACACTTTTGCCCCAAGGAAATCGCCATGCGCAGCTCGCAATTCAAGTCGGGCTTGGAAAAAGCCCCCCACCGCTCTCTGCTCTACGCCCTCGGCATGACCAAGGAAGAGATGGAGCGGCCCCTTATCGGCGTCGTCAACTCGGCCAACGAAGTCGTGCCCGGCCACATTCACTTGAACACCATCGCCGAAGCCGTCAAGGCCGGCATCCGCATGGCCGGCGGCACGCCCATGACCTTCCCGGTCATCGGCGTGTGCGACGGTCTGGCCATGAACCACGACGGCATGCACTACTCCCTGGTCAGCCGGGAGATCATTGCCGACTCCATCGAGATCATGGCCATGGCCCATCCGTTTGACGCCCTGGTCTGCATCCCCAACTGCGACAAGGTCGTGCCCGGGATGCTCATGGCCATGCTGCGGCTCAATATCCCGTCCGTCATCGTCAGCGGCGGCCCCATGATGGCCGGCCTGACCAGCGAAGGCTCGTGCGACCTCATCGACGTGTTCGAGGCCGTGGGCAAACGCAAACGCGGCAGCATCGACCAGGAACAGCTCGAGGAACTGGAGCAGAACGCCTGTCCGGGCTGCGGCTCGTGCTCGGGCATGTTCACGGCCAATTCCATGAACTGCCTGTCCGAGTCGGTGGGTCTTGGCCTGCCGGGCAACGGCACGGTGCCGGCGGTGACGGCCAAGCGCGTGCGTCTGGCCAAGACGGCCGGCATGCGGGTCATGGACCTGCTGGCCAAGAACATCCGGCCGCGCGACATCGTTACGGAAAAAAGCCTGGAAAACGCCGTGACCATGGACATGGCCCTTGGCTGCTCCACCAACACGGTGCTGCACCTGCCGGCGGTCTTTGCCGAGGCCGGTCTGCCGCTGACCCTCGACATCTTCGACGCCATGTCGCGCAAGACCCCGAACCTGTGCAAGCTCTCCCCGGCCGGCCACCACTATCTGAGCGACCTGGAGCAGGCCGGCGGCATTCCGGCCGTCATGAGCGTGCTGGCCGAACGCGGCCTGCTGCATCTTGACGTCATGACCGCCACGGGCAAGACGCTCGGCGAGAATCTCAAGGACCTCAAGGCGCACGTGAAAAATTTCGACGTCATCCGGGCCCGCGAGCCGTACGCCCCCGAAGGCGGCATCGCCATCCTGCACGGCAGCCTCGCCCCGGAAGGCGCGGTGGTCAAACAATCGGCCGTGGCGCCGTCCATGATGCGCCACACCGGCCCGGCCCGGGTGTTCGACGGCGAGGAAGCGGCCAACAAGGCCATCCTCGACGGCCAGATCAAACCCGGCGACGTGGTGGTCATCCGCTACGAAGGACCGCAAGGCGGCCCGGGTATGCGTGAGATGCTCTCCCCCACCTCCAACATTATGGGCATGGGCCTGGGCGAGACCGTGGCGCTCATCACCGACGGCCGGTTCAGCGGCGGTACGCGCGGCGCGGCCATCGGCCATGTCTCGCCCGAGGCGGCCGACGGCGGCCCCATCGCCCTGGTGCGCGACGGCGACCAGATCGTCGTGGACATCCCCGGCCGCAAGCTCGACATCCTGGTCGACGCGGCCGAACTGGACAAGCGTCGCCAGGACTTCGTGCCGCAGCAAAAAGAGATCGCCTCCCCCCTGCTGCGACGCTACGCCTCCCTGGTCAAATCCGCGGCCCAGGGCGCTGTCTATAAGGACCCGATGGCCCGGTAGAAAGAAGAAAGAATGCCTCCGGCGGCCGAGAGGGGCACTGCCCCTCTCGGACTCTCCCGAAAAAGGGGC
>JAFABC010000251.1 GCA_023426275.1 Pseudomonadota bacterium
GGCTTTGCCAGGGCAAAAATGCGCCGACAAACGTTCGAAGCCCCCAGACACCCCACTGCCCAACCAACCGGGCGTCCGCCTCTCCCTTTCGGGAGAGTCCGGGAGGGGGTGACCCCCTCCCGGCCGCCGGAGGCATCTTTCTTTCCCCCCTCAGCCGCCAAGCCACAGCCGGCCCAGGGCCACAAGGGCCATGCCCAGGGCCACGGGGCCGAAAAAGCCCCGGGTGCGCAGGGCCAGGGCAAAGGCGGCCAAGCCGGCCCACAGCACCAGATTTTTTCCGCCCACATCCAGCCGTCCCGCCGGCATGACAAGGGCCGGCGCGGCCAGGGCGGCCAGCACGGCGGCCGGCACGTGGGCCAGGAAGCGCATGGCCCACGGCGGCAGCGTCCGGCCGGCCAAAAACAGCAGCGGCCCCGACCGGGTGGCGTAGGTCACCGCCGCCATGGCGCAGATGGTCAGGAAGATTGCCGTCTGTGCGTCCATGTCTCCATTCCCATGCCGCAGGCCGCGCCGAGCAGGCCGGCCAGCAACGTGCCGATTCCGGACAGGCCCAGGCCGACGGCTCCGAGCGAGAGCGCCCCGCCGGCCAGGGCCGCCGCCACCTGGGATCGGGTCTTGAGCTGCGCGGCCAAAAGGGCCAAAAACATCCCCGGCAGGGCGAAGTCCAGGGCAAAGGCCCGGCCGTCGCCCAGAATGTCGCCGACGAACAGGCCCAGGGCCGTGCCGGCCACCCACGAGGCCTGGGCCAGGATGTTGATGCCCATGGTCAGCGCCCTGTCGCGGTCCCCCCGGCCGAACCGGGCGGCGTGCAGGGCGAAGGTCTCGTCCGTGAGTTCGAAGGCGAAAGCCGCCAGCCCCCGTTTGGACCAGCCGGCCAGAGAGGGCGCCAGGGCCGTGGCGAACAGAAGGTGGCGCAGGTTGACCACGAAGGTCGTGGCCACGATGGACAGGGCCGAGGCGCCGGCCGCGAAAAAGCCCACGGCCACGAGCTGGGCCGAACCGGCGTACACGAGCAGCGACATGGCCAGGACGTTGACGGCCCCGAGTCCGGCCTTGCCGGCCAGCACGCCGTAGGCCATGCCCACGGGCACATAGCCCATGGCGATGGGCGCGACGCGGCTGACGGCCTCGCGCAGGACCGACCGTCCGGCCGGCGGCGTCAGCGGGTCCGTGTCCATACGCCCTCCGGCAAACCAACGAAGCGGAGTGTCATGAAAATCATTGCAAGCATTGTCATTGCCCTGGGACTGGCCTACGGCGGCTATCTGACCTGGATGTACTTCGGCCAGGACGCCATGGTGTTCCCCGTGCGCGGGACCGATCCCGCCCGGGAGGAGCAGATACGCCACTATTTTCCCGATCTGGAGCACCTCGACGTGACGGCCGGGGATGGCACCACCTTGCGGGGCTATTTCCTGCCGCGTCTGCTCAACAGCGAACGGGCTCCCACGGTGCTGTATTTTTGCGGCAACGCCGAGGAGCAGACCAACTTCTTTTTGTGGGCGCCCAACGAGTTGCGGCCCTACGGCGTGGCCGGCGTGGATTATCGCGGCTATGGCCATTCCGGGGGCAGGCCCACGGAAAAGGCCCTCAAGGCCGACGCCCTGGCCGTCTACGACGCCGTGGTCGCCAAGCTCGGGCCGCTGCCGCGCATCATCGTCATGGGGCGCAGCCTGGGCACGGCGCTGGCCACCTACGTGGCCGCCCGGCGTCCCGTGGATGGCGTGATCCTGGTGACGCCGTTTACCTCCCTGGCCGACGTGGGCCGGGAGCACCATCCGTTTGTGCCCGTGCGTCCGCTGCTCAAGCATCCTTTCGAGGTACTGCCCGACGCCGCCCGGTGCAAGGTCCCGGCCCTCGTGCTCATTGCCGGCGCGGACCGGCTGGTGCCGCCGGCGCAGGGGCAGCGCGTGGCCGAGGCCTGGGCCGGGCCCAAGGATGTGGAGGTTCTCTCCGGCGCCACCCACGGCAACATCGTGGACGCGCCGGAATATTGGAAGCTGGTGCGGAAATTCGTCAAGACCCGTTTTTCGCTGCCGTAGCCGGCTCCTCGGGAAACGCTCCGGCCGGGCTCGGCCGGGAGCCGGTGTCGTGCACGCCGGTTCCCGGCCGCACCCGGTCGAGAATGGCGCGGGTGAGGGCGTCGAGGCCCTCGCGGGTCCGGGCCGACAGGGGGATGGCCCCGGGAAAGGCGTTTTGCAGGGGGCCGCGCGCGGCCCCCTGCACGGCGTCCCACTTGTTGAGCACGAACAGGCGTGGGATGTCGCCAAGTTCCATTTCCCGCAGGATATCGGCCACGGCCGCAGCCTGCTGTTCCACTTCTGGATGGGTGGCGTCGGCCACGGCCACGAGCAGGTCCGCCGCTTCGAGTTCTTCCAGTGTCGCCCGGAAGGCTTCCTTGAGCTCCTTGGGCAGCTCGCGGATAAAGCCGACCGTGTCGGTCAGGATGATTTCCTGGTTGCGGGGAAAGCGCAGCCGGCGGCTGGTGGGGTCGAGGGTGGCGAACAGGCGGTTTTCGGCCAGCACGGCGCTGCCGGTCAGGGTGTTGAGCAGGGTGGACTTGCCGGCGTTGGTGTAGCCGACCAGCGCCACCACGGGCAGTCCGGCCCTGGCCCGCCCGGCCCGGGCGGCGGCCCGGCGCTTGCGCAGTTCCTTGAGCTCGTTTTTGATGCGGCCCAGGCGTTCGCGGATGCGCCGGCGGTCGACCTCCAGCTTGGTTTCGCCCGGTCCCCGGCCGCCGATGCCGCCCATGAGCCGGGACATGGCCCGGTCCTGGCGTACCAGACGCGGCTGGAGGTACTTGAGCTGGGCCATTTCCACCTGCAACTTGCCCGAACGCGAGGCCGCATGCTGGGCGAAGATGTCCAGGATGAGCTGGGTGCGGTCGATGACGCGCAGCTGGGTGACCTCGGCCAGATTGCGGATCTGCGACGGGGACAGTTCGCCGTCGAACACGAGCAGCGACGCCCCGGCCCGCAGGGCGGCCACTTCGATTTCGGCCAGCTTGCCCTTGCCCAGGATGAATTTCGGATTGACCGACGCCACCCGCTGCACCACCGTTTCGGCCACGACGAGGCCGGCCGTGTCGGCCAGGGCGGCCAGCTCGGCCAGGGACGACTCCTGGGCGGCCCGGGGCAGGCTCGCCACCGAGACCAGCACGGCGCGTTCGCGTTCGGCCCCGGCCTGTCCGGGCGCGGCCAGCTTCTCGCCCTCCCGGGCCAACTCGTCTTCCAGGGCCTCGGCCAGGGCGTTGAAATCCTCATCGACCTTGTCGAAGGGACGCGGCGGCAGCATGTCGTAGGGCGCGTCGCCGACGCCCGGCGGCAGCAGCACGGCGGCGTGGACCAGCCCGGGTTGGGCCAGATTGTCCACGGTCACGGCCGCGACGCTGTCCAGGCGCAAAAAGAGCATGTCCGTCAGGTCTTCCTCGGTGAGGCCTTCGCTGCCGAGGTGCACGTGGAGCAGACGCACGCCGCGCAGGCGGCCGGCGCCCAGGCGCGAGCGGTCGAGCTCGGGAATGAGGATGCCCCGGGGCGTGCCCACGAGGATCATGGTCGCCCGGCCCTTGCGGTCGATCAGCAGGCCGATCTGCCGGCCGATGCCATAGGCGATGGCGGCCAGTTCCCGGTACTGGTCGGGGGTGGCTCCCCCCCTGGCGGGGTAGCGGCGGGCGCCCAGGCGCTCCAGGGCCTTGAGTTGGCTGGGCTTGAGCCCGACGGTGTTGCCTTGGACTTTGGCGGAAATGGCGCGTCCCTCCGGCGGGCCGTATGGCGCGGCCCCGCCTGCTGTCGCTTGCGAACCCTGTGACTGTTGTAAGGACGGCGCGGGCAAAGTAAAGGCGTCATCCCGAATTTCGTGCGTCCCGACGCAGGGCGCGCCGGGATGCACGTCGCCTCGGCTGGTTCAGACGATGGAGGCGTTGTTGTCGCGCAACTTGCCGACCAGAAAGCCGATGGCGATGCCGAGGATGCAGCTGCCGATGCAGCTGACGCCGAAGATGGCCACCAGATCGTTGACGTTGCCGATGATCTTGCGGCCGAACAGGATGTGGTAGAATCCGTAACAGATCCAGATGGCCATGCCGGCGTGAAAGCCGAAGAACAGGCCGTCCATCATCCGGTCGTGGACTTCGACGGACTCGATGTACTTGTAGCAGATCAGCTGGGCCACCACGCCGAACAGCGTGATGGAGCCGAAAGAGGCCAGCAGTTGGATGGTGATGACCACAACGGTGGCGTGCCAGGGATCGCCCTTGCGCAGCGAAACGATGACCCCGGGCAGCAGGCTGACGAACCACAGGGCCAGCACGCCGATCTCTTGGTAGTGTTTTTTGAATGAATCCAGCATAGTTCCCGTAAAATGTCGCATGTACGCCTCGTGGCCCGAACCGGGGCGCGCGCATGAAAAATCATGGTTGGCCGCGTTGTCAAGCGCCCCGGAAATCGTCATACTGGCTGGAAGACGTGAATGCAACGCGTTTCCCCCAACCCGGCGCGGCGCTCCCTCCGGCCGCGCGAGGCCCCGGTGCGAAGGCATGGAATACAGTCCCACGGAGCGCAAGGGCCGCACGGCCGGCCCACCCCGGGTCCTCGTCGTCGACGATGAAGCCATCAACGTCGAGACGCTGGTCTGGATGCTCAAGGATGCCGGCTTCGAGCCGCTTCGCGCCCTGTCCGGGCCCGAGGGACGTGAAATCGCCGCGCGCGAGCAGCCCGACCTCATCATTCTCGACATCATGATGCCCGAAGAATCGGGCTTTGCCACCTGCCGGCAGCTGACGGCCGATCCGGCCACCGCCGACATCCCCATCATCTTCATTTCCGGGCTCGACGACGTCGAAAACAAGGTCAAGGGCCTGCGCATGGGCGCGGTGGACTATGTGACCAAGCCTTTTTCCCGGGACGAGGTGCTGGCCCGGGTCAAGATCCACATCCGCCTGCGCCGGGGCCTGCGGGCGCTTTTGGCCGAACAGGCGGCCAAACTGGCCCAGATCCGCGACGCCCAGCAGTCCATCCTGGTCGCGCCCGGGGACATGCCCGAAGCCCGGTTCGCCGTGCGCTACGTGCCGGTTCTCGAGGCCGGCGGGGATTTTTACGACGTGTTTCGCTGGACGGATACGGTGACGGGCTATTTCGTGGCCGACATCTCCGGCCACGACCTGGGCGCGTCCTTCGTGACCTCCTCGCTCAAGGCGCTGTTGCGCCAGAACACCGGGCCGCTGTATTCCCCCCCGGAAACCCTGCGCAACATCAACAGCGTGCTGTCCACCCTGCTGCGCGACGGCAAGCATCTGACCGCCGTGCTGGCCTGCATCGACCGCAAGCGCCACCGGTTGACCGTGGTCAGCGGCGGCCATCCGCCGCCGGTGCTGGTCGGGGCCGACGGCGAGGTCACGGTGCCGGCCTGCGCCGGGGACGTGCTCGGGGTGTTCGACTCGGTGCAGCTCGGCCGCCTGGAACTGCCGGTCGCCCCGGGAGACCGGCTCTATTTGTACACCGACGGCTTGATCGAGCGGTTCGGGGCGCGCTCCATGGGCCGGGAGGCCGGCCTTGCCGCCCTGACCATGCACGCCCGGGCCACGGCCGCCGAGCCCCTGGAGACGGCTGTTGCGACCATTGCCGCGGCCATGCTCGGCGACGCCGGCCATCCGCAGGATGATCTGGTGCTTATGGGCATTGAGGTATGACGGCCATGTTTGAAATCCAGACATTTCCCGGCGGCGTCTCCTTCCGCTTTTCGGCCAGCCTGGTCCTGCTCGACCGGGCCGTGGCCGAGACGGTGCGCTTTGTCCAGGGGCAAAATGCCGGCGGCAGCCTGTTCGAGGTCAAGCTGCTGCTGCGCGAGGCGCTGCTCAACTCCGTGCTCCACGGCTGCCAGAACGATCCGGTGCGGCAGGTGGACCTGGAGGTGCGGGCCGCCGAGGGACGCCTGTTTCTGACCGTGACCGACCAGGGTCCGGGCTTCGACTGGCGCTCGGGACTGACCAATCTCGCGCCGCCCGAGGCCACCAGCGGACGCGGCCTGACGATTTTGACCTTGTACGCCGACGACGTGCGCTACAACGCCGCCGGCAACCAGGTGACGCTGATCAAGACCGTGGCCGGCCTGCGCGGACCGGCCCTGCCTCCCGGCGGGGAGGAAAACGACGCACGGAGTACGCCTATGCATGATGTTCGAACCGAGGACGGTCAAACCATTTTCTGCCCGGACGGGGATATCGTGGCTTCGGCGGCGGAGACGCTGCGGGCCCGCATCAAGGACATCGTCCAGTCCGGGGACGGCGCGCTGGTCATCGATCTGTCGCGGGTGGAGCTTATCGATTCCGTGGGCATCGGCCTGCTGATCGCCGTGCACAACACCCTGGGCAAGCAGGGCGGCCGGCTGCGGCTTCAAAACGTCAACACGGAACTGGCTTCGCTGTTGCGTACCATGCGCCTGGACAAGCATTTCCAGGTCGAGACCGCCTGAGGCCGTCGCCCGCGCGACGCAGCCGGCGCACGAACCGGGGGAATCGAGCCGTCATGGATGGAATGGACGACGAAATCATGACCATGTTCGTGGAGGACACCCGCGAACATCTGGCCGACATCGAATCCGCGCTCATGGACATGGAGCGCGACGGCGCGGACATCGACGAGGAACTGGTCAACAAGGTCTTCCGGGCCGCCCACTCCATCAAGGGCGGGGCGGGCTTTTTGAACCTCAACAACATCCGCGACCTGGCCCACAAGCTGGAAAACCTGCTGCACATGGTGCGCAGCCGCGAGGTCGTGCCCGACACCCGGGTGATCAACCAGCTGCTGGCCGGTTTCGACCGGCTGCTCGGGCTGGTCGAGGCGGCCGCCACCAGCGACGCCGAGGACATTTCCGGGATGCTCGCCGACCTGTCGGGGCTCACGGCCGAACACCTCGCCCCGCAGCAGCGCGCCGAGGCCGCCGCCGCCATCCCCATCGCCCTGCCGGGCGGGGAGGTGGTGTTCACCGAGGACGCCCTGAGCGTGCGCCAGGGCGTGTCCGGCGGCAAGAATCTCTATCTGGTGGAATACGACCTCATCCACGACGTCCAGGGCCGGGGCAAGACGCCCCTCGACGTGATCAACACCATGGAGTCGAGCGGCATGATCCTCGACTGCCGCATGGAGTTGGCCGCGGTCGGCGACCTGGACGCGCCGCCGGTCAACCGCATTCCCTTTTACGTGCTCTACGCCACCATCGTGGAGCCGGATATCGTGGGCTATCTGTTCGCCCTGGACGCCGAGCGCATCCATCCCATCGATCTGGCCATCCTGGACGCCGTCAAGGCGCAGGCCCCGGAGGCCGGGACCGGCGCGGACGTCCCGGCGCCACACGGCGCGGCCGACGCGGGCGAGGCAATGTTCGGCGCCCTTGTCCTGCGCGTGGCCGACGGACAGGCGGTTTTGGCCCTGCCGGGCACGGCCGGGACACCGGACGCCGCCAGCGCCCGGGACGCCCTGCTCGCCGCCCTGGACCGGGGCCTGGGCGTCGCCCTCGACCTGGGACCGGACGCGCCGGCCGATCTGCCCCTGGCGCAGGTGCTGGTGGCGGCCGGCCGGAGTTTCACCGCCCGGGGCCTGCCCCTGGCCCATCGCCACGGACCGTCGCCGGCGTTGACGGCCACGGCCGACCGGGCCGGCATCACGCCGGCCGCCCTGGCCGCCATCGGGCTGTCGCCGGAACTTTTTTTCGACGCGCCGCGGTCCTGAGGCCGCGTGGTGGGCCTAAACGCACGACGGATGCAAGCCCCCTGCCGGGGGAAAAGCCGCCTGAGACGGCGCACGGCCGCCCGGCGCGGCCGTGCCGACGGGAGATGCCGATGGTCGTAAGCGACGACATGCGTGCGCTTTTTCAGGAAGAGGTCGTGGAAAATCTGGCCGAACTCGACGGCGCGCTGCTCGAATTGGAAAAAAATCCGACGGACATGGACGTGGTCGATCGGATTTTTCGCGCCGTGCACACGCTCAAGGGCTCCTGCGACATGTTCGGGCTGGCGGCGGTGGTGCGGCTGGCCCATGACCTGGAATCCCTGTTCGATCAGGTCCGCACGGGCTGGCGGCGCGTGGGCAAGGAGTTGCTCGACGCGTCCTTTGCCGCCAAGGACCGCTTTGCCGTGCTGCTGGCCGAAGGCGGCGAGGGCGCCGACGGGGAGGCCGGGGAGGACCCGGTCCTTGACGCGCGCCTGAAGGCATTGCTGCGCACGCCGGACCTGCCGGACACGGGCCCGTCCGGGCCGGACGCCGACGCGGCGGACGATGCGGCCGCGTTGGTCCCGGCGCACGCGCTGTCCGGGGAAGTCCGCCACTGGCGCATCCGGCTGGCCCCGTCCGGGACCGGCGCGCTGGAGACGGCCGATCCGCTGGCCCTGCTCGACGAGTTGCGGGCCTTGGGCGAGCTGGACGTGTGCTGCGACCTGACGGCGGTGCCCGAGCTGGAAGCGCTTGCCCCCGCGGATTGCCGCCTGCGCTTCGAGGCCGTGCTCACCGCCGACACGGCCAGGGTCCCCGACGCCAACGCCTTGCGCGACATCTTCTTTTTTCTGGAAAATCCCGGCGATGCCGTCATTGAGGCCTGTGAGGCGGACAGCGAACCGCCGTCCCCCGGACCGGCGGCCGACGCTCCGCCGTCGGCGCCGGTCGTTGCCGCCGCCCCGGCTCCGGCCGTCGCGCCCGTGCCCGAGGTCCCCAGACCGGCGGCTCCGGCCCCGGTCGCCGCTCCGGCGGCCAAGGACGCGCCCAAGCGGCCCCAGCCGGTGCCCAAAAAGGAGTCCATGCACAGCCTGCGGGTGGACGCGGCCAAGCTCGACGATCTGGTCAACCTGGTGGGGGAGCTGGTCATCGCCCAGGCGCGGCTGACGCAGCTTGCCTCGGGGCTGGCCCATCCGGCCCTGACGAGCGTGGCCGAGGAAATCGAACGGCTGTCCAACGAACTGCGCGACAACACCCTTGGCATCCGCATGTTGCCCATCGGCACGACCTTCAGCCGGTTTCGCCGGCTGGTGCGCGACCTGTCCTCGGAGATGCACAAGTCCATCGAACTCGTGACCGAAGGCGGGGAAACCGAACTGGACAAGACCGTCATCGAGCAGCTCAACGATCCGCTGGTCCATTTGCTGCGCAACAGCATCGACCACGGCATCGAGCCGCCCGAGGAACGGCTGGCCGCCGGCAAGCCCGAAACCGGCTCCATCGTGCTGTCGGCCGAACACGCCGGCGGCGAGGTGGTGCTGTCGATCCTCGACGACGGCCGGGGCATGGACCCGGCCCGCATCCGGGCCAAGGCCGAGGAAAAAGGGCTGGTGTCGCCGGAGACGCGCCTCAGCGAAAGCGAGATCTACAATCTCGTGTTCCTGCCGGGCTTTTCCACGGCCGAGAAAATCACCAACGTTTCCGGTCGCGGCGTGGGCATGGACGTGGTCAAGCGCAGCATGGACGCCTTGCGCGGCAAGATCGACATCCAAAGCGAGCTTGGCAAGGGCTCGCGCATCACCATCAAGCTGCCCCTGACCCTGGCCATCATCGACGGCCTGCAGGTCAAGGCCGGCGAGGACCAGTACATCATCCCCCTGTCCCTGGTGGAGGAGTGCGTGGAGCTGTCCCACGAGGACGGACCGGCCTCGGGCCGGGGCCGCACCATCCGGTTGCGCGGCGAGATCGTGCCCTACATCCGTCTGCGCGAGGCCTTCGGGCTGGCCGGCGAAGCGCCGGGCATCGAGCAGGTGGTGGTCACGCGTTTCGAAGGCGAGCGGGCCGGCATCGCCGTGGATCAGGTCATCGGCCAGCAGCAGACGGTCATCAAGAGCCTGGGGAGTTATATCGGTACGGTGGCGGGCATCTCCGGAGCCACCATCAACGGCGACGGCACCATGTCGCTGATTCTCGACGTGCCCACGCTCGTGGCCACGGTCAAACGCGCGGCGGCCTGAGGCGCGGGCTGAAATACGACCTTACGGATTTTTTGATTTGTGCGGAAACGGGTTACAGTGTTTCGAAGTGTGTTGATTTATCTTGATGTATGAGGTTGTTATGTGCTGTTGAACTGTGATCTGGGGTAATCTGGAGATGGCCAATGGAACTCCTGGATTCCTTAAGAATGAGATTGCATTCAGTAAAGCCGCAACTTTTACTCAGAACAAGAAGATATATTGTCAAGAATCCCGGATATTGCCCATGTTGCGAACGGTATGTTGTTTTTGTCGCAGGGGGGCAATGGCTCAGGGATTGTTATTTGTGCAGTCATTGCGGATGCCTGCCGCGAGAGCGGGCCATAATATCCATTATTAAAAAAGTAGTTCCGAATTATACGGAACTCAGAATCCATGAGTCGTCTCCATCCAAGCGGGGGGCGAGCCTTCATCTGAAGACGTGCCCCCAATATTCATCGAGCCAGTTTTTTGCAGGAGTACCTTCCGGGAAGAAGGTTCGTGGGGTGTTGTGTCAGGACTTGCACAACATGTCTTTTGATGATGATACGTTTGATTTGTTTGTGACCCAGGATGTTTTCGAGCATCTCAATCATCCTGATCTTGCATTCCGCGAAATAAAAAGGATTTTAAAGCCAGGGGGGTGCCATATATTTACGGTTCCCCTCGTCAATAAAAGCAAAGCAAGCGAGCGGCGTGTTTCTTTTAAAGAGAATGGCGATATTGTTTTCAACAGGCCGCCAGAATATCATGGAAATCCTGTCTCCGGCAAAGGCTCGCTTGTTACTTTTGACTGGGGATATGATATAATTGAATTTATTGAGAAGTCCTCTGGAATGTGTACGGATATATATAGTGATGCGTTCGAGGAATTTGGAATAAGGGCAGAATATATTGATGTGCTTGTGTCGAAAAAAGAAGCTCGTTCCTAACCCGTGCGCTCCCGGGGCCGTCGGAAATGATTTCAAAAAGATCCGAGGGCGACGGGCACGCCGGCGCAACGGATGACATCCGTCTGTATTCCAAGGAGAGGCGCACGGTGGCGTTCCCGCGTCCCTGGGAAACCGGCTGTCGCCGGCCGGCCGCATTGACCCGGACCCTCCGCCTGGGTATTGTAAGTAATTATGTGTGATGGAATGGACCGATGACCAAAGACCCCAACGCCATTTTCGCCGAGTTCGTCTCCCGCCACAACCTCAAGATGACGCCGCAACGTCGGCGGATTCTTGAGGTCTTTTTGTCCGCGGAAGGCCACATCACTTCCGAGGAACTCTACCAGAAAGTCAAGCGCGAGTACGACACCATCGGGCAGGCCACCGTCTACCGCACGCTCAAACTGCTGGCCGATTCGGGACTGGCCAAGGCGGTGGAGTTTGGCGACGGGGCCGTGCGCTACGAAATTCTTTACGGCCAGAGCCACCACGATCACCTCATCTGCGAAGTCTGCGGCGTCAACGTCGAGGTGGTGGACCCGGCCATCGAACGTTTGCAGGAGGAAGTGGCCCGGCGGCACGGCTTCCGCCTGACCGCCCACAAGCTCTATCTGTACGGCATCTGCCCGGACTGTCAGAAAAAGGCGGCCGGCGGCGCCTGATCCCGCCGGTCCTTATGGCAGTCGCCGTCCGCTCCTCCCTATTGTTTGCAACACGCCACGGCGTCGTCACAAAGGCAGGCCCAGGAGACCCGGATGGACCGCCCCCTTTTCGCCCCGGACGGTGAAGCCGCCCGTCCCTTGTTTGCTGTCATTGCCGCCTATCGGCATTCCATAACGCTCTGTCTCATTCTGGGCGCGCACCTGCTCGCCGTCGGGCTGGTGGGCACCCGGGCGGAAGCGCTGTCGCCCATGATCCTCCTGGTCATGTATCTGGTCGGGTTTTTGCTTCTTTGCGAGCGCAACACGTTCTCCCTGGGCATCCTGGCCATGGGCGGCGTCGCCCTGGTGGCCAGCATGGTCAGCGTGCTGGAACGGGCCACGCCCATGGTGATTGTGGCCGTGAGTCTGCACTGCCTGTTCGATGCGTTGCTGATCGTGTTTACCCTGGTGCGGCTTTTCAAGCTGCGTAAAATGCCTTTTGACACCATCATGGCCGGCATCATCGCCTTTTTGTTCATGGCCGGGCTGTGGTCGCAGCTTTACGGGGTGCTCGAACTGGCCTCGCCAGGCGCGTTGCGCGGTCCCACAGGCGAGGGGCTCGGGACGCATCCCCTCATCACCCTCTATTATTTCAGCGTCATCACCCTGACTTCGGCCGGCTACGGCGATGTCGTCCCGGTTTCGGACATGGCCCGGATACTGGCCGCCTACGAGGCCCTGATCGGACAGGTCTATCTGGCCGTTTTTATCGCCCTGCTTATCGGCCGGCATTTCTCAGCGCCGGTCAAGCCGCCCGTCAAGGCCGAGGCGAAGCCGCAGGAGTAGGGGGAAGAGGAAGATGCCTCCGGCGGCCGGGAGGGGGTCACCCCCTCCCGGACCCTCCCGAAAGGGGAGGGCGGACGCCCGGTTGGCCGGGTGGTTCTGCGGTGGGGCTTCGAACGTTTGGCGGCGCATTTGTGCCCTGGCAAAGCCAGGGCACAAA
>JAFABC010000252.1 GCA_023426275.1 Pseudomonadota bacterium
GCCCCACCCGACCAACCAACTGTCCGCCGCCCCCCCCCTTTCGGGAGCGTCCGAGAGGGGCAGTGCCCCTCTCGGCCGCCGGAGGCATCTTCATCTTCATCGTCGCGTCAGCCGCCGCCCGGGCCGACGCCGTTGCCTGAAAAACGCCTGCAACGCCACGGCGGGATCGGCGTCGCCGACCAGTTCCAGCACGTCCGCTCCCAGCTCCCGCAGTCCGGCCAACCGGGCCTCGCGTTCCCGCAGCCGGCTGGCGGCCAGCCGCTTGCGGGCTCCGGCGTCGCCGCAGTCGAACACGGCCTGCCGGCCGGTTTCGGCGTCGGTCACGGCGACCAGACCATAGGGAGGAAGCGGGGTTTCCCCCTCCTGCGACACCACCACCGCCGTCACCTCGTGGCGCGCGGCCAGCCGCCCCAGCGGCGCGGCCATGGCCGGCCCCAGAAAATCGGACAGCACGAAAACCGGACTGCGATGGGTGAGGGTGGCGGCGATCAGCTCCAGGGCCGGGGCGGGATCGGTGCCGCGCCCCGCCGGGGTGGTTCCGGCCAGGACGGCGGCCAGGCCATGGGCCTGTCCCGGTCCCTTGCCCGGCGGCAGGAAGGCCTCGACGCGGTCGGAAAAGAGCACCAGTCCCACCCGGTCGCGGCTGGCGGCGGCGCTGACGGCCAGGATCACGGCGGCCAGGGCGGCGGTTTCCAGGGGCGGCCGCCGACCCGGGCCGGCGGTCATGGACCGGCTCACGTCCACGGCCAGCATGAGGGTGCGGGCGCGCTCCTCGCGAAAACGCTTGATGAAGGGACGCCCCAGCCGGGCCGTGACCTTCCAGTCCATGGCGGCCACATCGTCGCCGGGCACGTATTCGCGGGATTCCTCGTATTCGACGCCCAGGCCGCGATAGGCCGCACGATAGCCGCCGGCAAGCGTCTCCCGGGCCGGGGAAAAACCGCCGAGCCGCACGCGGCGCGCGGCGGCGAGCAATTGCCGGGCCTCCATGAACGCTCCTGCCTCCCGGGCCGCCAACACCTTGCGGCCCATGCCTTCAGGGTAGCAGGGCGCGGGCGCCCGGGCAACGCGACCATGCCCGGAACCGCCCGACGCCGCGCGTCCCTTGCCGATCAGGCATCGCCAAAGGAATGGGTGCGCCGGGCCAGTTCGGCGGCATCGGCGGCGCAGGACAACATGCCGTGCATGAAGCTGTAGAAATGCATGACCTCGCTCAGGTCATAGGCGGCCGGAGCCCGGTCGCGCCGCATGGTCGCGAGCTTTTCCCGGGCCCGGGCCACGGCCGTGTTGAGTTCCGTCAGATCGGGCAGGGGCGCTTTGCCGCGCATGTGCCCGGCCAGACCGGTGAGCACCGTGGCCACGGCCCGTTCGAGGTCCGTGAGTTCCTGGGGCAGATGGCGGTGCAGGCCCTGGCCCTGGGATTCGCTGGCCACGTGGTCCATGGCCAGGATGTGCTCGAACAGGCGTTCGCAACGGAAAAGGAGCATGGCCCGCATGGTGCCCTCGCTGCCGCCGCCGCGTCCTTCCATCACCGCGTCATGGCGCAACTGGCGACACCGGGCCAGGGTACGCAGGATGCGGTCCTTCAGGGAAAAGGCCTTGCGCGCCACGTAGTCCTCGTGCAACCGGCCTTCCACCACCAGGGCGAAAAAGGCGGCCAGATCCTCGAAAATCGTGGCCAGACCGTAATCCAACGCCTTGCTGGCCCGCGACGGCAGCACCAGGATGGACACCGCCAGGGCCGTGACGATGCCAACCGAGATTTCCAGAAAGCGGTCGAAGCCCAGGGTGGCGGCCGAGACGCCGGGATGGCCGGCCAGAATGACGATGACCGTGGTGATGCCGCCCACGCGCGTGCTTTCGCGCAACCGGCGGATGGCCGTGCAGATGGCCAGGGTGACAAACACGGCCAGCCCCACGGACAGGGTGGTTTGGCCGAGGAAATGGGCGGCCAGGGCGCCGATGGTCGCGCCCACGGCCGTGCCGGCCAGCCGCGTCCAGGAGGCCCAGATGGAGCCGCCCAGGTTGGCCTGCATGACGATGACGGCCGTGATCACGGCCCAGTAGCCCTGGGGCAGGGCCAGGGCCGTCACCACGAGCTCGGTGGCCACGGCCGCCGCGGCCGTGCGCAGGGCGTGGCGCAGGCCCAATCGGCGAACCATCTCTGAAAGACGCTGTCGTGTCGTTGCCCTCACGGCCTCTCCTTTGCGAAAACGGGCTCCTTACGCCTGTTGCGTCCGGTTGAAAAGCCCGGCAACCGGCTGTAACGCCTCCGGGCCGGCTTCGTATTGTGCCCGGTGGCGGCCTATGCTAGCATAAAACGCATTGCCCCTGTGACAGTGTGCCGTCGCTTGGAGACGTTTTGCCGTGCATCTACCGCGACGCTTCATAACAGGGCCGCGTCTTGCCGCCCCGTCCGGGGGCACGCGGTCCCACTCCTCTTGCGAGGTCCGCTCGTGACCGGCGGCCGCCTGCTGGTTCTCGGCGGCCCCGACCGTGACGCGCGCCTGCTGGCCGCCCGCCTGACCGCCCCGCGCAGACGCGCCGCCGCCTTTTCCCCGGAAACCGCTCTGCGCCTGTCCCCAAGCGCCCTGCCCGACGTGGCCGTCACCCCGCTGTTTGACGACGCCGGCGACCAGGAGCTCGACGCCCTGCTGCGCCGCTGGGACGGCCTGCCCCTGCATGCCGTTTTTCTGGCCGCCGCCGATTTCGACGGCCGGGCGGCCGCCGGGCCACCGTTGCGGGTTTTCCGGGGCCTCGACGCCGGGGGCATCGAGGCGGCGCTCGGCCTGTTCGAGGAACGCGACGCCGAGGCCCACCGGGCCGAAGTCGGCCGCATCTGGCGCGAAGCCTTCCAATCCGGCTTTCCGGGTTTCATCGTCGTGTGCGACGAGCACAACCGCGTGGTCTACGCCAACACGGCCCTGGCCCAACGGGCCGGCAGCGATCCCCTGGGCATGCCCTGCCACAAGGCCGTCCATGGCCGGCCCGAGCCCTGCCCCTGGTGCCCGCGCGAGGCCGTCGACGGAAGTCGCAGCATGGCCCTCGAAGTGCAAAGCCCCCTGGACGGCCGTTTTTTTTCCACCACCAGCACCGCCCTGCAACTGCCGGACGCACCGCCGCTTCTGCTGTCGCTTTTCTACGACGTCACCGACCGCAACATGGCCCTCGGCCGCCTCAAGGCCCTCAACCGCGACCTGGAACGCCGGGTGGCCGAGCGCACCGACATGCTCAGCCGGCAAGCCGAGGAACTGGCCGAGGCCAACACGCGGTTGCGCGAACTCGACGCGCTCAAATCGGGCTTTCTGGCCACGGTCACCCATGACCTGCGCACGCCCCTGACCTCGGTGCTGGGATTTGCCAAGCTGACCCGCAGGGACTTCGTCAAGGAGTTCATGCCGTTTTCCGAGGTGAGTTCCACGTTGCGCCGCAAGGGCGCGCGCATCGCCGACAACCTCGGCATCATCGAGACCGAGGGGGCGCGGCTGACCCGGCTGGTCAACGATTTTCTCGACCTGTCCAAGATCGAATCCGGCCGGCTGCAATGGAACGACCAGCTCATCGACCCGGCCCGGGTGGCCCGGGCGGCCATTGACGCCGTAGGCGGCGAATACGAACAGAATCAGGCCATCGCCCTGGTGGTGGACATGCCGGAAGCCCTGCCCCGCCTGCGCCTGGACCCCGACCGGCTCATGCAGGTGCTCGTCAACCTGCTGACCAACGCCGTGCGCCATACCGGCGAGGGCGAAGTGACGCTCTCGGCCAAGTGCCTGACGCCGCAATGGCTGGAATTTCGCGTGGCCGACACCGGCCCCGGCATCCCCCGCGAAGAGCGGGAACGCATCTTCGACAAATTCCATCAGGCCCGGCGCGGCGACACCACGCCGCCCGGCCGCCGGGGCACGGGACTGGGGCTGGCCATCTGCAAACAGATCGTCGAACGCTACGGCGGCAGCATCCGGGCCGAGGGCCGAGAACCGCGCGGCACCGCCTTCGTGGTGGAACTGCCCGTGGCGGCCGCGGCCCCGGACAATCCACCGCCCGCCGCCTCGGGCCGACGGGATTCCGACCTGCCCGCCTCCTGAAGCTCTCCGCAACGTGCCTACGTTATCTATGATGCCTCCGGCGGCCGGGAGGGGGTCACCCCCTCCCGGACCCTCCCGAAAGGGGGATGGCGGCCGGCAGCGCGTCTGGTGGCGGCGGGCCTTCGAACGTTTGGCGGCGCGTTTTTGCCCTGGCAAAGCC
>JAFABC010000253.1 GCA_023426275.1 Pseudomonadota bacterium
GGCTTTGCCAGGGAGAAAATACGCCGCCAAGGGTGCGCCAGCGTCGCTTCGCGCCGCAGCGGAAGTCACCCTATCGAGGGGGGCCGGGGGGCATCATGCCCCCCGGCCGCCGGAGGCGGCATCCCGCTGCCCCCTGTCCCTGACTACGTCAGTGTGGCAACTCCCCCGTGAGCGTGGCGGCATCGTAGCGAAAGGCCAGCTTGCCCGGAAATTCCGCGGCCAGCACAGCGGCGTTGCGTGCGGCGTGGCGGGGGCTTTCGGCAAAGAAGTCATTGACGGCCAGGGCGGCCAGCGACAACTTGTGCCGCAGGGCGAAATGGCCGTAGACAATGGCGTCGGACAGACAGCCAAGCCTGTTGGGCACGACCAGGATCACGTCCAGGCCGAGGGCCAGGGCGAAATGGTAGTTGTAGCGCCGCGTTCCCAGCGGCACGGCCAGCCCGCCCGCGCTTTCCACCACCAGCACGTCGCGATCCGCGCCCAGGGCTTCGATGCGGGACACGCATTCCTCGAAGGGAAACGGATCGAACACGAAACACGGCGAGGCCGGTTCCGTGGCCGTAAAAAGCGTCACCGCGTCCTCCGGGGCAAGCCCGGCCCGCCGGGCCACGAAGGCCGCGTCGTCATCCTCGGGATAGCCCGTGGCCACGGGTTTGATGTAGCGCACGGACAGGCCCTGCTCCTTGAGCGAGCGGACGAAGAAGGCCGAAAAATACGACTTACCGATGCCCGTGCCCGTGCCCGTAATGAAATAGCGTTTCATCCGAGCACCGCCTTGACGGAATCCAGGGCGATGTCGACCAGCCGGTCGATTTCCTCGTTCGTGATGATGTAGGGTGGCATGAAATAGACGATGTCTTCGAGATTGCGCAGCCAAGCCCCGCGCTTGAGGGCTTCGCGATAGATGCGAAAGCCGGTGCGGTCGCGCCAGTCAAAAGGAATCTTCCGTTCCGGGTCGGCGAAAAGCTGCACCGCCGTAATCCAGCCGCTATTGCGGATGTCCACCACGTGCTTGTAGTCGGCGAAGCGTTCGCGCACGGCCCGTTGCAGATAGTCGATCTTCGGGAGGTTGGCCGCAATAACGTTCTCCTCCTCGAAGATGCGCAGCGTCTCGCAGGCGGCGGCGCAGGCCAGCGGGTTGCCGGTGTAGCTGTGGGAATGTAAAAAGGCCTTGTCGTCCACGTAGTCGTGGTAAAAGGCCTCGAAGACCGCGTCGGTGGTGAGTACGCAGGACAGGGGCAGCGTCCCGGCGGTGATGCCCTTCGACAGACACATGAAGTCCGGCGACACGCCGCCCTGTTCGCAGGCGAACATGGTGCCGGTGCGGCCAAATCCCACGGCGATCTCGTCGGCGATGAAATGGATGCCCGCCTCCGTGGTGGCCCGGCGCAGCTTGGTCAGGTAGGCCGGCGGATACATGCGCATCCCTCCGGCGCACTGGACCAGCGGCTCCACGATGACGCCGGCCAACTCGTCCTTGTGGGCGGCGATGGCCGCGTCCATGGGCGCGAAGCATTCCGTGTCGCAGGTTTCCCGGGTCTTGCCGTACGGACACACCAGGCAGTCCGGACCGGAAACCTCGATCTGTTCGATGAAAAGCGGCTTGAACGGCGCAGCGTACAGCCTGTCGCCGCACACGCCGAGAGCGCCGGCCGTTTCGCCGTGGTAGCCGTTGGTCAGAAAGAGAAACCGGCATTTCTCGGGATGGCCCAGGTTGCGAAAGGAAGCGTGGCTCATTTTGAGCGCAGCTTCCACGGCGCAGGACCCGTTGTCGGCGAAAAACACCCGCGTGAGCCCGGGCGTGGCCACGGCCAGCAGCCGGTCGGCCAGCTCCTCGGCCGGGGCGTGGGTGGTACCGGCGAATATCACGTGTTCCAGCCGCGAAAGCTGCTCGGACACGGCCCGGACGATCCGGGGATTGGTGTGACCGAATAAATTCACCCACCAGGAGGAAATCGCGTCGATGTAGGCGTTCCCGTCGCGATCGTAGAGGTAAATCCCTTGACCGCGGTCCATAAAGACGGGAGGATACTTCTCGTGATCCTTCATCTGGGTGCAGGGATGCCAGATCCGCATGGCATCGCTTGCGGAACCGTGAGACATGAGCACATCCTTTTTCGGCAGATATATCGTGCCCGAGGCGGCCAAACTTCGCAACTCGGACAGCTTCCGGACCATCCCGCCGATCGATGATGGCGCGGCCCGGGAACTTCTCTATTCCGGCACGCGACTGTTGAATCTCGCCTCCAACAACTACCTGGGCCTGTCCAGCCACCCGGACCTCATCGAGGGCTCGGCCAAGGCGCTCATGCGCCACGGCTGCTCGTCCGGGGCGTCACGGCTGGTCACGGGCAACTTCGCCCTGGCCGAGACGCTCGAAGCCGAGCTGGCCTCGTTCAAGTACCAGGAAGCGGCCATGGTCACGGGCAGCGGCTACGCCGCCAACCTGGCTGTCTTCTCGGCCCTGGCCGACCGGCACACCGTGGTGTTTTCCGATCGCCTCAACCACGCCAGCATCCTGGACGGCATCAAGCTCTCCGGAGCCCGGCTGGTGCGCTATCGGCATCTGGACATGGAGCACCTGGAGCGGCTGCTCGAACGGGAGGCGGAGGTCGCGAAAAAAATCGTGGTCACGGACACCGTCTTCAGTATGGACGGCGATGTGGCTCCCTTAGCGCGGATCGTCGAGCTTGGCAAAGCCCACGGAGCCCTCCTCGTGGTGGACGAGGCCCACGCCACCGGCGTCATCGGCCGGGGCCGGGGGCTCACCGCCGCCCTGGGCCTGTCCGAGGACGTGGACGTGCACGTGGGCACGCTCAGCAAGGCCCTGGGCTCCCAGGGCGGGTTCATCGCCGGCCGGGTGGAAACCATCGAACTCTTGCGCAACCGGGGCCGGTCCTTCATCTTTTCCACGGCCCTGCCGCCGGCCGTGCTCGGGGCCTCCCTGGCCGCCTTGCGCCACATCAAGGCCAACCCCGGCGACGGGGCCAAGCTCATGCGCATGGCCAAGGAGATCCGGGACCATTTAAACGGCCTCGGCTTCGACACCATGGGCTCGACCACGCAGATCATTCCCGTGGCCTGCGGCCGCAACCGGGTGGCATTGCACGCCCAGGCGTTGCTGCAGGTCGAGGGCCTGCTCGTGGCGGCCGTGCGGCCGCCCACCGTTCCCGAGGGCACGGCCCGGCTGCGGCTGTCGCTACGCGCCGACCTGACGCCCGAGGACCTCAAGCGCATCCGTCTCGGCTTTTCCCGCCTCCGGGTCTCCTTTTTCCCATGAGCGAAGTCTTTTTCCTGTCCGGCTGGGCCGGGCCCGAGGCGCTTTTTCCCGGCGTTTCGGGACGCGTGGCCTTTGCTGCCCCGTTTCTGGACGGGGACGAGGCCGCCCTGCTCAAACGCGCGGCGGCCAGCCGGGCCGACACCCTGGCCGGCTGGTCCACCGGGGCGCACATGATCCTCAAGCACGCGACCACGCTTCTGCCCCGGTTCCGGCGCGTGGTCCTGTTTGCGCCCTTCGCCCGCTTCGCCGACAGCCTGCCGGCGCGCATCACCCGGGCCATGCTGACCGGCATGGAGACCGCGCCCGAGCAAACGGTCCGGGCCTTTTGGAAAAACTGCGGCGCCCCCCTGTCCCCGGCCTGGAATCCGGCCTGGACCGCGCCCCTTGCCGCGGGGCTTACCTATCTGCTCGGGTCGGCCGCGCCGGAGACGCCGGTTGCCGCCAACGGCGTCACGGTCGTCTGGGGCGAGGCCGACCGCATCGTGCGCCGCGCGGCCGTGCAAAAAGCCCTGGCCCTGCTGCCCGGGGCGTCCTTCCAGTCCCATGCCGGCGGGCACTATCCCGATCCGACCCTGCTCGCGGAGCTGCTTTTTTGAAATCGTCCCCGATCCGCCGACGGTTCGACCGGGCCGGCGGCACCTATGAAAGCGTGGCCGCCGTACAGCGGCTCGTGGCCACGCGCCTTGCCGCCCAGTGCCCGTCGGCCCTTGCCGGCAACGTCCTGGAAATCGGCGCGGGCAGCGGCCTGCTCACGCGGGAACTTGCCCCGCGCCTGACGACCGGAACCTATGTGGCCCTGGACCTCTCGCCGGGAATGCTGCGCCACGCGGACATGCCCGGTGCGGTCAAGATCGCGGCCGACGGGGAACGTCCGCCCTTCCCGCCCGCCACCTTCACCTTCCTGTGCTCGGCCTCGGCCATGCACTGGTATGCCGATCCCGCTGTCTCCATTCCGGCGAACCTGCGCCTGCTGCGCCCGGGCGGCGGCTTTGCCATCGCCCTCTACGTCCGGGGCACGTTGTGGGAGCTGGAGGAAACGTCGCGGGCCACGGGGTTCGGTGCGGTCTACCCCATGCGGCCGGCCGCCTATTACCAGGAACTTTTCGCCAATCTGCCGGGCGTGCGGGCCACGATAACGCAAGCCCGCCATGTGGTGGAGCACGACAGCGTGGGCGCGCTCCTGCGCAGCCTCCAAGGAGCCGGCGTCACCCACACGGCCGGCCCCAGGGTGGCAAGCCCCGGGCGGTATCGGGAGTTCTCCCGTCAGTATGCCCAACGGTTCGGCAAGGCGGGAACGGTGCCGGCGACCTACGCCACCATCACCTGCCTGGGTCGCGTCGCCGGCGAAACGCCTGAAGTTATGACGACATATAGCTGAGCCAGACCGCCATTGCCGCTCCATGTAGGAACGAGAGGGACTTGATGGCCGGTTTGTCTTATTGGGTCACAATCCGCCTAACGCACATGAACTTATCACTTATGTGCCCACACAAATAATTTCCTCATTTTTTATTAAATGCATCGTCAAAGCATAGCCAATATTTATCTCCTATAAAATACAAAGCTTATAAATACCTAGCAAAGAACATTTTTGCATATCCTTGATTAATATCACACTATTTTTCCAGTCAAATTCCTGCAACTTTACTTTAATTTATCCAGCTGTGTATTAATAAAATCGGATGATGTCGTTGTCACTCGCTTTTTGTCGAGACGAATCATATATACCAGACAACATTTTTGCAAATTTACAAATATATTTCCTTATATTCTCCCGCCAAAAAACATCTCACACCCGTTAAAAAAGTGATATTCTTGCGATGAATGTCAGCGCTGTAAAAGAAATTCCATCAATTTTGAGCGGGTAAGAGCAATTTTATTTTATCGATTAGCTGTAATAACTGTAGCTGCTTGAAAAGGGAGTTCGAACTCTCCGGAGAGTATAAGGCACGGTGACGGTATAATTTTATTCAACCCAGGAGAGTACCAACCGCAGTAGGGAGATGTCGCACCTTCTTTTACTTCGTATGAAGCCCATTGACTTGAAAATCGAAGTAGCACTTGAACGGCCCCACGCTGTGCTTGAAAAAGCATTGGGGAAAGAGACCACCCCCCTGGGCTAAACTGCCATCGGCATTCTATTTTGTGAGATCCTGTGCCAAGCAGTTCGTCGGTAATAATCCACTTCCCAGAAGGCATATCACAAGTAATATATCTTTTATGAATAAAATCTCCATTTAATAACCTATATCCACCAGAATATTCTCCTTTTAATAAGAAAATATCACCATTTTGTGTTGCTAAAACAGGAGAATATTGCATAAATGCACGATCTTTTGAAGATACTTGGCCCTTACCATCTATTGATATAGTCGTATGAGCGAGACTGGATTGTAAATAGCTATGCATACTTTCTTTGTCATAGTCATAATTATATCGACCAGGATCAATAATTATATTCTCTCCAAAGGCTGTTAGCCATAAGGAAAGGGCGTCTTCATGACTGTGCCCTGTTTTGTTTTTGCTGCAGTTAAACATGAGAGTATGTCTGTTCCTGCGGTCCTGCACCACAGCAAAGCCTGCGTGCGGAAAGATATCGATTTGAGGGTGCGCAGTGTTATTTTCTGTATTTTCATATTCTACTTTAACGCTTTGAATAAATTTAGCAATCCTTGGACCATAGTCGTAATCTGAGTTACCAACTGATATCATTCCACCATCTGGGAGAATCATTGCACGAAGAAATTTTGTTAATTGTTGAACCTTTGAAGGATTGGCAGCGTCGATGTGAATACCAGCCTCAGATGACATTTTATTTATAGAATTGATCAACTCGACAACAACCCAATGATAATGTGGACTAAGCTCATTTTGAACACCATCAGGAAGGAATTGTTTTTCAATTGCATTTTCAAGTATTGCAGAAATAGATTTTAACAAAATTCTCCTATGAGGAAATGACGGCGTAGAAAAAAGTACAAAAAAAGCTGCACGCAACCCGATCAGAACCCAGTTAGACCCTATATAGCCATGCTTTATTTTTTTAACCAGCACAAGAATCTGATACAACACACTTAAATATATTTCGCATATTGTACTTTTACATATCGAAATATCATCATCGTCATTTATATCATATAAGAATCTCCACCAATTCTCTATACGTATTGAGATGTTAAGATAATTTCCGTACATGTAAGGTGATTGTTTCTGGTCTATCGTTTTACTTTTTTCTATCCATGCGAACACAAGGTTCAACATCGCTTGCTTATCTTTCAGAGGCATGTTC
>JAFABC010000254.1 GCA_023426275.1 Pseudomonadota bacterium
CCGCCAAGGTGCGCCAGCGTCGCTTCGCGCCGCCAAAGACCCGTCGAGGGGGGCCGGGGGGGGCTGTCATGCCCCCGGCCGCCGGAGGCGTCTTCTCCTCAAAAAAAGCGCGTCCATAGAGCCGAGATCGGCATGACGAGGAGCAGACCCGGCAACATGCTGAGGATGGGGACCTGCAACAGGCCCAGCTGGCGCAGTCCCGTACCCAGCATGATGACGCCGCCGCAGGCCGAAAAATCGGCGAACATTTCGGGCGTGGTCAGCGGCGTGATGGCCGAGGCCAGCAGGAAGATCGGCAGCTGCAGGGTGAACTGCGGAACGGCCAGGATGCCGACAATGCCGCCGATGTTGGCCGCGAAGATCATGGCCGTGAAAAAGTCCAGCAGGGCCTTGATGCACAGCAGGGCGAAATCCCCGGAAATGCCTTCGTGCATCGGCCCCAGCACGCCCAGGCTGCTGGCGCAGAAGAGCACCGTGATCACGGCGAACTGGTCGTTGAAGGAATCGGCCGGCAACCGGCTTTTTCCCGGTTTTTTCCGGTTGAAGAACTTCACCGCGCCGGTGGCGGCGCGCATCACGTGCGTTTCGATGTGGCAGCTCTCGCCGAAAAGCGCTCCGATAATGAGGGCGACGACCATGGGCGGCAGCGAATGGACCTTGGCGCACAGCGTGACGCCGATGCCAAGGGCGATGCAGCCGAACACCTGGTTGATCTTCGTGCGAAACGTGGGGGACAGTTTCTGCCCGAAAAGACTGCCGAGCAGCGCGCCGGAAACAATGCCGGCGCTGTTGATGACTGGTCCGATCATACTCCTTCCTTTCTTCTGTGCTGCGCTCGAACAGGGGCCGACGGGCGCGCCGCAACGGTCTTCCCGGACCATTCCGGGAAGAGGCGTTTTCTTCCGACGGATTTCGATTCCTGGCGGAAAGGAGGCGTGCGCCGCCGTGTCCGGGGATCAAAACATCGGTGGCGGCAGAGCGGTTGCCCCGGGACGCGCCGGGGACGGCGAAACGCGCCGTCGGCGTTCGGGATCGCAACCGGGCATGGGGCTTAGTCGGGGGCGGCTTCGAGGTTGGCGATCATGGCGTCGAGAATGGCCAGGGCCTCGCGGCGGCGGGCTTCGTCGAATCCCGCGAACAGCGCCTGGTTGTGCTCGGCCAGGACGTCGGTGAAACGAGGGGCCAGGGCCATGGTCTGTTCGGTGGGGAAGACCAGCTTCTGGCGACGGTCCGCGACATCCTCGCGGCGGGTGACGTAGCCCTGCCGCTCCAGTTCGAACAAGGCCCGGGCCGTGGCCGCCTTGTCGATGCGCAGCCGGCGGGACAGGGCTTCCTGCGTCTGGCCGGGCTCGCCGAGCAGTTCGATCAGCAGGGCGATCCAGCCCCGGCGGATGCCGAGCGTGCCCATGCGCGGCGATAAAAAACCCGAGGACAGGCGGTGCAGGATGGCCAGCCGGAAACCGGGGGCTTTTTCCCGCAGCCAGGCGGTGTCATTGGTCATGGCTGTATTCCGTTGACGAAGCAAAAGTTGACTTGTCAATAATTAGTTCGGCCGGTTTCGTAAAGGCCTTTGTGCGACATCTCTGGCGGGGATTTTCGCGGTGCAAGGGGAGAGAGGGGCGGGCGGGCTGTTCTTGCCGGAAGCCGGCGCGAAAATGTTTTGACAAACGGGCCGACAAGGTTCAATAACTCCCTTCGCCTCGACACCGATCCCGGGCCGTGCCTCCCAAGCCGGCTGCGGATCGCGCTCCGAAGCCCACGTAGCTCAGTCGGTAGAGCACTTCCTTGGTAAGGAAGAGGTCACCGGTTCAAATCCGGTCGTGGGCTCCACTCCCTTTCCCGACATTTTTTTTCCCGCGCCGCACACCCTGTGCCCTTGCCGCATACGGGCCGTGCCGCCGCCATCCGGCCTGTCGCGTTTCGGTCGCGAAGGTGTTTTTGCCGTCACCCTTCCCTGGTGGGTGGCGGTTTTTTTTATTGGGAAAAGTTCCCATCGTTTTATGTTCTATTTCAAAATGTTATAGATTTTGGAAGGAAAAAGTGCCTGCCCTGTCTTGACGGCGGGCGAATCTGTTTTATTTGCTCAATTGAGCAAAACAAAGGAGCCCGTAATGCCCAGACCCCGTTTGCGCCGCTGGGTGGCCGGCGAACCCAAGGCCACGTTTTTCAAGCCCCAGGGCGTTCCCCTGCGCAAACTCGAGGAAGTCCGGTTGGCCGTGGAAGGGCTGGAAGCCCTGCGGCTGGCCGATCTGGAAGGTCTCAATGCCGAAGAGGCCGCCGCCCGCATGGGCGTGTCGCGCCATACCTTCGGCCGGGTGCTGGCCGAGGCCCATCGGCAGGTGGCCCGGGCGTTGGTTTCCGGGGCGGCCCTGCGCATCGGCGGCGGCCATTACGGAGTGTCCGACGAACAACAACAGTGTGCCGGCGACCCGGAGGAGGCGACCGCCTTTGCGGCGCGCCAGGCCGGGGATGCGCGGCTTACGGAGGAGATCCTCATGCGACAGAATTGCGGCAACTCTCGTGGACGCGGCGGTGGCGGACAAGGCCGTTGCGGTCAGGGACAAGGACAAGGCCGGGGCGGCCAGGGCCGCTGCGGACAAGGCGGCCAGGGCCGGGGTTCCGGCGGAGCCGGGCGCGGAGGCGGTTTTGCGGCCGCGTCCGCCACGCCCCAGGCGGTGACGGATGTGTGTGTGTGCCCGCAGTGCGGCCAGACCGTGCCGCATACGCCGGGAACGGCCTGCACGGCCATGCAGTGCCCCGCCTGCGGGGCGGCCATGGTCCGGAAGTAACCCTCAACCATAAGGAGCATACGGTATGCCACGCGGAGATCGGACAGGTCCCATCGGTATGGGTTCGGGCACGGGACGCGGCATGGGCTATTGTTCCGGGGCGCAGGCTCCGGGGTTCGCCAGCGCGCCGGGTCGCGGCGGCTTTCGCCAGGGCGGCTTCGGCCGGGGTTGTGGCCGGGGCGGCCGTTTTGGCCGCGGAGGCGGCAACGGCTGGGGACGCGGCCAGATGTTTGCCGGCCCTTTCGCCGGTGAGAATATGGACATGCCGCAGGCCCAGCGGCACTCTCTGCGCCAGCAGGTCGAGGCCATGGAGGCCTCGCTTGCGGCCCTGAAGAGCCGGCTGGCCAATCTGGAAGACGCTTCGTCCGAGGACTAGGGCGATCATGCGGCGGGACTCCCGGCGGCCAGCGTCGGGAGTCCCGTGCGTTTGAAGCCACAACCAACACCAACCAACGGAATGGAAAAGGGAGCGACGTGATGCAACCCGGAATGCTGGAGGCGGTGCGGCAAAAGGCCCTTGAGGTCTGGAAGGAACACGACCTGCTGCGCGAGCCCATCGAAGTCACGGCCAGAACGCTGACCGTGCACGAAGCCATCGGCGACCCCGAAGGCGATGATTTCCCCCTGCAAAAGGGCAAGGAACGGCTCATGGAAGCCGTGTTTCGCGGTGCCAAGGGGCAGGCCTTTACCGACCGTTTCGGCAATTTCTCGGGCACGCTGGCCGATGTGGCCGCCATGCCGCTGGAAAACAATTTCCGCCGGGCCGTGTTCGTGTCGGCGCTCAACGCCACGACCCGGGCGCTGGGGCTGTCCGATCGCACCATCCATTGCCGCGACAAGGAGCCGACCGAATGCGCCGGCAAGTTCGCCGACTTCATCCGGCAGCAGTACGGGGACATCCGCATCACCCAGGTCGGGTTCCAGCCCAAGATCATCGAGGCCCTGGGGCGGCAGTTTTCGCTCAAGGTGCTCGACCTCGACCCCGACAATATCGGCACGTTCCAGTACAACGCCGAAATCCTCGGCCCCGACGGCGCGGCCGAGGCCCTGGACTGGGCCGACCTGCTCGTGGTGACGGGCTCCACCCTGGCCAACGATACCATTGGCGATTTCCTGGGCGACAAGCCGGTGATCTTTTACGGCACCACCGTGGCCGGCGCGGCGTCGCTCATGGGTTGGCAGCGCTTTTGCGCCAAGGCTTTGTAGGGGCTGGGTGAGACCGGGGGATAAAAGAAAGAATGCCTCCGACGGCCGGGAGGGGGGCACCCCCTCCCGGACCCTCCCGAAAGGGGGAGGCGGACGTCCGGTTGGTTGGTCGGGTGGGGCTTCGAACGTTTGTCGGCGCATTTGTTCCCTGGCAAAGCC
>JAFABC010000258.1 GCA_023426275.1 Pseudomonadota bacterium
GGCTTTGCCAGGACAAAAATGCGCCGCCAAACGTCCGAAACCCCACCACCAGACCATCCGGCCAACCCAACGTCCGCGCCCCCTTTCGGGAGGGTCCGGGAGGGGGTGCCCCCCTCCCGGCCGCCGGAGGCATCTTCCCTCCCTACCCTTCGTCCTCACCCGTCGGCGCGGCGCAGTACGCCATCCAGAAGTCGTGGCCGTGCAGGCGGTCGGCCTCCCGGCGCCAGGCGTCCCTGGCCTCGGGCCACTGGCGGCGGCCGGCCCAAAGGGCCCGGAGAAACCGGCGCGCCAGCCGCCGGCCCAGGGCGGGATCGATGTCGCGGGCATTGGAAAAGCCGGCCTCGCGGTGCAGAAACCGGGCGCTGCGGCACAGAAAATTCTTGCGCCACTGGCCCACGCCGCCAAGGAGCACCTCCATGGGCGCGCCACGCAGCAGGCAACGCGGCAGCAGATGCCCGCCCAGGCTGGCCCGGCGCACGAGGTCACGCAGCAGCGTCTCCCGGGGCGGCTGCTCGAAGCCCCATGTTTCCGTGGGCGTGAATGGCCGCACATTGGCGTCCAGTTCCCGGGCCCCGGCCGCCAGCGCGTCGATCAGGGCCACCGGATCGGTGTCGGTGAAAAAGGCCGGCCCGCGCAGAAAATCCTCGAAAGCCCGCACCAGCATGAGCACCATGCCGTAATTGAACTTGCACACATCGCTTTCGAAATCCGCGGCCAGGGCCCGCACGATGGTCCCGTAGCCCGACCGGCCGTACAGGGCGTCGATGACCAGGAGATTGCGCACGAAGAAATAGCGCTTGACCGTGCTGATCTTGCTGTAAAAGGGCTGGTGCCACACGCCGACCCCGGGCATGGGCACCACGCGCGCCCCGAGATTCCGGGTCAGGCGCAGGCCGAATTCGATGTCGTCGCCGATGACGAAAAACGGCAGCAGCAAGCCGCCCCGGGCGGCATAGGCGGTCGGGAAGGCGAAAAACCAGAACGCGCCGTAATCCGCCCGCTCGTCGAGCAGCAAGGCGTTGAGCGCTCCGTCCTGTTCCAGGCACAGGCCGCGCCCCAGTCCGTAAATCTTGAGCGGATTGTCCCCGGGCACGTCGGCGGCCCGGCCGTAAAGGGCGCCGGCCTCGAAGTGCAGATGCGGCTTTTGCAGGTCGAGCATGGCCCCGGCAATGGCCACGGGCTGGTCCGAATGCTCGTAGAAGGCGATGGTGCGCAACACCGCCTCGCCGTCGCAGGCGATGTCGTCGTCCATAAGCAGGATATGGCTGCCGAGGTCCCGGTCGAGCACCTCGGCCATGCCCCGGCTGAACCCGCCAGCACCGCCGCAATTACGGTTGGAGAGCAGGGTCACCCGGGCGTCGTCGAAGGTGTCGGCGGGCAGGGTGCGGCCGTTGTCCACCACCACGATGGCGGAGAGCCGCTGCGTCAGGTCGGCATCGGCCAGCAGGTTGGCCACCGTGGCCCGCACGTAGTCCTCCCGGCGAAAGGTGCACAGGACCACGGCCAGCCGCACCGGCCGGGGGGGCTGGGCCGTGGCCACGTCGCCGCCGAAAAACGCGCCGTCGGACCGGGCCTCCAGACAGAAATAAAAGCGCCGGCCCGGGTCCCCGGCGGCCAGCTGGGGCAGGGGGGCCACCACGGGCCGGTCCGGCTGGCAGCCGGTCACGGTCCGCTGCCAGATGACCTCGGGCGCGGCATTGAAGGCGGCGCTTCGAACCGTCACCTCGAAATCGCCCTCCAGGGACAGCCGGAAGGCCTGATCGCGGCAGTTGCCGTAGCGGCGCTGGGTGGCTTCGAAATAGCTGTTGAGGTAGCTGCCGGAGGACAGGCGCTGACCGGCCGTGAAACGGTAGGCCGGGGCCGGCCCGGCCATGTCCAGCCGGGCGGTCGTCTCATGGGCGAAACACAGGGCGGCCAGGGACGGCTTGCCGGGAAAGCGGATGCGCTGGAGGGTGTGCATGGCGTGGGCGGTCTTCCTTTGCGGTGTTCGGGCCAAATGTCCGCTGCTGGTAAAGCCGACGGCGCCTGTCGCCGCCCTGGCTTTCCATAGAAGGGAACGGGGCGAAAGCCAACCCGGCGACGCCCTCCGGCGGACGCGGGCAGGCAAAGGCGTCGGCAAACCGACGCTTTCCCGTCGCCGCCCCGGCCGCCGCTTGCCCGAAAGGCATTTATGATGCAGGATTCCGGTTTGTTAGGCGAACAGCGTTTCCGGTTGTCCTGCTGGCCTGAATCTTGAACTACACTCCGGCGAGTGTCGCGCCCCGTCCGGTCGGGGCAAAGGAAACGCCATGCACGGCTTCCCCCAAAACCACGCCCCCATCCGTTGAGGCGGTCCAGGCCATGTCCAGCCCGCTCGTTTCGCTCATCATCCCCACCCGCAACCGGCCCGCCCGCCTGCGCGCGGCCGTGGCCAGCGTCCTGGCCCAGACCCACGGCAACCTGGACGTGCTGGTGGTCAATGACGCCGGCCGCGACGTGACCCCGATCCTGGACGGTTTCGGCGACCCGCGCCTGCGGGGCTTTCGCACGCCGCGCCCCGGCGAACGCTGTCGCGCCCGCAACCTGGGCCTGGAGCTGGCCCGGGGGGAATACATCGGCTATCTCGACGACGACGACCGCCTGGACCCAGACCATGTGGCGGTCTGCGTGGCGGCGCTCAAAAACGGCGCGGACGTGGTCTACACGGCGGCCCGCCGGGCCGTGGAGGAGCGGCGAGGCAGCCGCTGGCGGGTGACGCGCCGGGAAATCGCCTACGCCGAACCTTTCGACGCCCGCCGGCTGCTCCTGGAAAACTCCATCCCCATCCTGGCCCTCATGCACCGGGCCGCCTGCCTGCGCCACGTCGCGCCCTTCGACCCCGAGGTGCCGCGCACCGAGGACTGGGATTTCTGGATCCGGTTGTCGCGCGTCTTTCCCTTTGTCTTCATCGACAAGGACACCTGCGAATTTTCCTGGCGCGACAGCGGCACCAGCATGTCCGGCCGGCCCGAACCCTTTGCCTGGGCCGCCCTCAACATGTTTTACAAATACGCCGGCTATGCGCCAGACGACGCCGAGGTCCGGGAAAAGCACCGCTCCGTGGTGGTCGGCGGGCTGGCCATCCTGTGCCGGGCTCTCGACGCCTGGACGGGCAGCGCCCGGCGCTGCGCCCGGGAGCTGTTCGCGCAGGACAGCCTCGACCACGTGCGCGACCGGACCCGGTGGCTGTTGTGGCGCTATCCCCGGGCGCAACGGGGCTTCCACCATTTGCTGGCCCGGCTGGAACGGATGACGGGTGAAACGGAACTGGCCCGGGCCCGGTGGGATGTCTGGCCCGAGCCCCAAAACCGGCACGAGGCCGGATAACGAGGCAGCCGATGCGCGTGCTTTTTTCCAATCCGCCCTGGTTCACGGACGACCAAACCCGTTGGGGCGTGCGGGCCGGCTCGCGCTGGCCCTTCACCGGCCCGGCGGGCATGGCCTACCTGCCCTTTCCCTTTCTCATGGCCGGGGCGGCCGCCTTCGTGAAGGCCCAGGGCCACAACGTCTGGCTGGCCGACTCCGTGGCCACCCGGGAAAGCGAGGCCTCCTGGCGCGACCGCCTGCGCGAGGGCCGCTTCGACTACATCATCCTGGAGACGAGCACGCCGAGCATCGAGGTCGATCTGGCCTTTGCCAGGGAGGCCGCCGCGTACGGCAAGGTGGTCCTGTCCGGCCCCCATGCCACGGTCTTTGCCCGGGAAATCCTCGAAGCCAACCCCCACGTGTTCGCCGTGCTCCAGGGCGAGTACGAGCAGGGCGCGGCCCGGCTGCTGCGGGAAGGCCGCCCCGGCATCTACCCCCTGGAACTGGTCGAGGACATGGACCGGCTCCCCGCGCCGCTGCGCGATTCCACGATCTACCGCTACAACGACCGCTTCCCCAACACGCCCGAGGGACCCTGCCTGCAGGTGGTGGCCAGCCGGGGCTGTCCCTTTGGCTGCATCTTCTGCCTGTGGCCGCAGGTCATGTTCGGCGGCCGCCGCTACCGGCCGCGTTCGGCCGGGGCGGTGCTGGCGGAAATCGAGGACTGCCTGCGCCGGTTTCCCCGGTTCACCAGCCTGTATTTCGACGACGACACCTTCAACATCGGCAAGCCGCGCATGTTGGAGCTGTGCCGGGGCCTGTCGCGCCTCGGCCTGCCCTGGTCGGCCATGTGCCGCGCCGACACCAGCGACGCCGAAACCTGGCGGGCCATGCGCGACAGCGGCTGCTACGCCGTCAAACTCGGCCTGGAAAGCGGTTGCCAGACCCTGGTGGACCGCTGCCGCAAGGGACTCGACCTGGAAAAGGTCCGGGATACCGTGGCGCTGCTCAAATCCCTGGGCATTTTCGTGCACGTCACCTACACCTGGGGCCTGCCCGGGGAAACGCCCGAGACCATCGAGGAAACCAAACGCTTCCATGCCGCCCTGGCCCCGGACAGCTGGCAGGAAAGCGTGTGCACGCCCTTTCCCGGCACGGATTTTTACCGGCTGTACGCCGAGGTCAACGGCGGCGCGCCCCGGGACTGGGCCAGCTACGACGGCGCCCGTCCCCTCGAGGCCGACGCGGACTGCCATCGCCTCGCCCCGGCCAAAACGTCTTCCCAAACCGACAGCCGCAGCTGATCACGGACCGCCGTCATGCGCATCTGCTCCATCGTCACCGCCTGCATCCGCGAACGGGACAACCAGCTCGATCTCTACCACTGGTGGTCGACCCGGGGACACGACGTCCTGGTCATCGGCCCCCGGCGTTCCGACGTGACCAAGGGCCTGCAGGTCGCGCCGCGCTCGGAAAGAGTCGGCCGCCTGCGGGTGGAACGGGTGTTCGAGGACATCCCCGACATGTGGGGGCCGCCCGAACGCTCCTTCGAAAAGGCCCGCGAGGTCTTCACCGCCTTTCGCCCGGACGTGATCTGGGTCTGGCACGAAGCCAATTTTCCTTTTGCCCACGCCCTGGCCCAGCAGTTCAGCCCACCCGTGCCCCTGGTGCTGTACCTGGAAATCCCCACACCGAAGATCATGGAGCTGGCCCGCATTTTCGGGGAAGTCCCCTTCACCTTGTCGGCCGTGCTGCTGGACAAGCTGCGCGAAGCGGAAATGACCCGGCCCGGCACCTGGTTTCTCAAGATGGAAATCCCGGTGGGCACGAGCGAACCGGGATTTATCCCCCGTGAAAAACGGCTGCCCCGGGGCATGTTCTGCGGCAGCCTGGGCTATCCCTACAAGGGGCCGGAACAGTTCGAGGCCCTCATTCCCCGGCTTTTCGAGCAAACGCCCATGGAACGCCTGCTCATGGTTTCCCCGGGCAACGCCCGGGCCGTGGAAATCTACGAGAAATACCGCGACCGCTACCCCATCGACTTCGTCGAAAACATGCCCCGCCAGGCCCTGCACGCGGAAATCGCCAAGAGCGCCTTTGGCTTCCACACCATGACCATCGAATCGCCGGCCTCGTTTTGCGTGGAATGCATGGCCCTCGGCACGCCCTTTCTCGCGGCGGAAAGCGGGCTTGGCGGCGTCATCGAGGACGGGATCACGGGCCTTCGCAGCGTGGAAAGCCTGCGCCACACCCTGGAGGGCCCCGAACGCTACGCCGCCGTCCAGCGCGGCGCGCACGACCATTACCTGCGCCATTTCTCCCTGGAAAGCGTGGGCTGGCGCACCCTGGCCATCTTCCAGGGCATTTTGGACAAGAACCCCGCCGCCGTGTGGGAACGGCTGCGCTACCGGCCCGGAGAGCGACTGCCGCTGCCGGCCGAGGTCCTGGGCTAGGCCATGGGGATGCGCATCGGATTCCAACTGCCGGTCATCGGCACCGACGCCGGGGCCGTCTGGGGCGACGAGGTCATGGCCATGGGACTGGCCCGGGCCCTGGCCGACGCCGGGGTCTGCGACACGGCCGAACTCTACGACCCCGTGCTCGTGCACGACAACCTGGACGTGCTGGTCGACCTGTACCACATCCCGGTGCTGCGCCGCGTCCGGGCCGGCCGACGGCTGTGGTGGATGCAGGCCCGGGTGGCCCCGGTCTGGGCCGGCGGCCCGGACTTCCGGGAAGTCCTCGACGCTTACGACGGGTTCTTCGTGGCCTCGCCGCAACTCGGCCGCCTGCTCACGGCCTGGGGCGCGCCGGCGGAGGCCGTCACCCTGCTGCCCATGTCCTGCGACGTGCGCGCCTTCACGCCCGTGCCGCCACGCCCGGAGTTGGCCTGCCGCGTGGCCTTCTGCGGCAACGGCGGCATCCGCTCCCGGGACGAAGTCGCCGAGTACCTGTTTCCCCTGCGCGCCCACGGCCTGACCATCTGGGGCTCGGGCTGGGAGCGCTTCCCGGAGCTTTCGTCCTGCGTGCGCGGCCCGCTGCCGCCCGCCCTCGTGCCGGCGCTCTACGCCTCGGCCCGGGTGGTCGTCTCGGTGCATTCCCCCTGGCACCGGGACAACGACGTGCCCACCAGCCGGCTGGCCGAGGCCCTGGCCTGCGGCGCGGCCCTGGTGTCCGACAGCCTGCCCTATGCCCGGGAACGCTATGGCGACGCCATCGCCTTTTGCGACGACGGCGCGGCCATGGAACGCGCCGTGGCCGGGCTGCTGGCCGACCCGTCGGCCAGGGACCGCCTGTCCGGTCGGGGCCGGGCGCGCATGGTCGGACGGCTGGGCTTTCAGGCCATGTGCGACGCCATCGCCCCGGTCCTGTTCGGCTCCCGCTGATCCCGCCTCCGTCGCGACGTTTTTTCCGGCGGTCGATCCGCCGACATTGCCGGCCGTTATCTCCCCCGGCCGCCTCCTGTCCGCCGCCTTTTTTCCCGCCCGGTTGTTTCCTCCCGCGCCCGTGTGTTATCTTATGAATCGTTTGTGCCAGCCGGCCCCCTCCGGCCTGTCGCGCGGAGGGCTCCCGGCTGCAAGGAGGCAACCATGCTGCTTGATCTGACCGGCAAAAAAGCCATTGTCACGGGCTCGACAGCGGGCATCGGCCTGGCCGCGGCCAAGGGACTGGCCGCCAGCGGGGCCACGGTCGTCGTCAACGGCCGCTCCCGGGACGCGGTCGATCGCGCCCTGGAAAAACTCGCCGTCGACGTCCCCCGGGACCGCGTGCTGGGATTTCCCGGCGACCTGGGCGAGGCCGGGGGCTGCGCGGCCCTCGTGGCCGCCCACCCGGCCTGCGACATCCTCGTCAACAACCTGGGCGTCTACGGCCCGCGGGACTTCTTCGAAACCCCCGATGCGGAATGGACCCGCTTTTTCGAGGTCAACGTCATGTCCGGCGTGCGCCTGTCCCGGGCCTACCTGCCGGGCATGGCCGCGAACGGCTGGGGACGGGTGGTCTTTCTCTCGTCCGAATCGGCCTTCAACATCCCGGCCGACATGATCCATTACGGCTTCAGCAAGACCGCCGTGCTGTCCATCGCCCGGGGGCTGGCCAAACGCATGGCCGGCACCGGGGTCACGGTCAACTCGGTGCTGCCCGGCCCGACCCTGTCGGAAGGCGTGGCCGAGATGCTGCGCGACGAAGCCACGGCCAAGGGACAGACCATCGAGGAAGCGGCCTCCGCCTTTGTCAAAGCCCACCGCCCCTCCTCGATCCTGCGCCGGGCCGCCACCGTCGAGGAAGTGGCCAACATGATCGTCTACGCCTGCTCCAAGCAAGCCTCGGCCACCACGGGCGCGGCCCTGCGGGTGGACGGCGGCGTGGTCGACAGCCTGTAAGGAGGCGCGCCATGGAAAAACGCCCATTGGGAACGACCGGCATGACCATTGCCCCCATCGTGTTCGGGGGCAATGTCTTCGGCTGGACCATCGACGAAAAGACGAGCTTCGAGGTCCTCGACGCCTTCGTGGACCATGGCTTTGACGCCATCGACACGGCCGACGTCTATTCGGCCTGGGCCCCGGGCAACACGGGCGGCGAATCGGAAACCATCCTCGGCCGCTGGCTCCACGCCCGACCGGGGATGCGCGAAAAAGTCCGCCTGTTCACCAAGGTCGGCTCGGACCTCGGCCAGCCCGGCAAAAAGGGGCTGTCCGAAGCCTGGGTCCTGCGGGCGATCGACGAATCCCTGGCCCGGCTGCAAACCGACTTCGTGGACCTCTACTTCTCCCACTGGCCCGATCCCGACACGCCCTACGCCGAAACCCTGGGCGCGTTCGACAAGCTGCTTGCCGCCGGCAAGATCCGGTCCGTGGGCGCGTCCAACCTCGATGCCGCGCAGCTCGGCGAGGCCCTGCGCCTGGCCCGGGAAGCCAACCTGCCGGCCTACCAGGTGCTCGAACCCGAATACAACCTCTACGACCGCGCCTCGTTCGAAGGTTCCCTGCGCGACCTGTGCGTCCGGGAAGGCCTGGGGGTGGTCACCTACTACAGTCTGGCCTCCGGGTTCCTGTCCGGCAAGTACCGCTCCAAGGCCGATCTCGACAAAAGCAAACGCGGCGGCACCGTGGGCAAGTACCTCGACGCCCGGGGCCTGAAAATCCTGGACGCCCTGGATGCCGTGGCCGCCGCGCACGGCGCGAAACCGGCCGAAGTGGCCCTGGCCTGGCTGATGGCCCAACCGGGCGTCACCGCGCCCATTGCCAGCGCCACCAGCGTCGCCCAGGTCGAAAGCTTCGCCAAGGCGGCCGCACTGGCCCTGTCGACCGAGGAGCTGACCGCCCTGACCACGGCCGGTGCCGTGTAAGCATAGAGAGAGAGAAAGAGAAGATGCCTCCGGCGGCCGGGAGGGGGTCACCCCCTCCCGGACCCTCC
>JAFABC010000336.1 GCA_023426275.1 Pseudomonadota bacterium
GGGCATCATGCCCCCGGCCGCCGGAGGCGTCTTCTCCTCCCCTGTCTAACCGGCCGCCGCCCCGACTTCCTCCGGGGTGAAGGTATCGAAAAATTCCTCGCGCACCCGTTCGCGCTCCCGGTCGATCTGCTCGTCCGTGGCCCCCAGTTCGGCCATAAGCCAGGCCATCATGGACAGGGCCATTTCGCCTTCGCTGGAAAAAACGGCCTGGGCGCCGGCCTTGCGCAGCGCCTCCGCCTCCTTGAGAAAACCGGCGCGGCTGATGATCCGCACGGACGGGGCGAGCTCCCGGGCGGCGGCGACGATCTCCCGGGCCTCTCCCGCAAGCGCCGTGAGAATAAGGCTCTCGGCTTTCTCGATGCCGGCGTGTTGCAGGATTTCCCGGCTGGAGGCATCGCCGTGGATGGCGGGCAGTCCGGCCGCGCGCAGCTTGCGCACGGTTTCGATGTTCATCTCCACCACCACGGGCTCGATCGCGTTGTCCCGCAAAATGCGGCACAGGGTCTGCCCCACGGGACCGTAGCCGACAACGATGGCCCGATGGGCGGCCGGGTCGGGCTGGAGCAGCGGCTCGGTCCGGGGCGCCCGATCCCGCAGCCGCCCCTGCCGCCGCAGCCTGGCCATCAAGGCCTCGGTGCCGGCGTAGAGCCAGGGGTTGAGGATGATGGACACGATCGAGGCGACCACCAGGGCGTTGAAGGCTTCCTTGGGCAGCACGCCGAGGCTGCTGGCCAGGGAGGCCAGGATGAAGGAAAATTCGCCGATCTGGGACAGGGCCGCGGCCACGGCGCAGGCCACGGCCAGCGGCCGGCGAAGCGCCAGGACCACGATCAGGGCGGCCAAGGGCTTGCCGAGCAGCACGATGGCCAGGGTGGCCGCCTCCAGCGGCCACTGCTCGATGACGGTCGAAGGGTCGAGCAACATGCCCACGGAGACGAAAAAGAGCACGGCAAAGGCGTCGCGCATGGGCAAGGCGTCCGAGGCGGCCCGGGCGCCGAATTCCGACTGCCCGACGATCATGCCGGCCAGAAACGCGCCAAGCGCCATGGACGCTCCGAAAAGCAGCGCCGCGCCCACGGCCAGTCCCAAGGCCACGGCCAGCACGGCCAGGGTGAACAGTTCCCGCGAGCCGGTGCGGGCCACGTGGCCGAAAAAGCGCGGCAACAGCCACCGCCCGGCCACGGCCGTGACGGCCACAAGCCCGCCGAGCTTGAGCAGGGCCAGCCCCAGGGTGACGCCGAGCCCCGGTCCGCCGGCCTCCCTGGGGCCGTAAAAGACCGGCAGCAGCAACAGCACCAGGATGGTGAACAGGTCCTCCACAATGAGCCAGCCGATGGCGACATGGCCGGTCGGAGTGTGCAACGCCCGGTTGTCGGCCAGCACCCTGGTCAGGACGACCGTACTGGCCACGGAAATGGCCATGCCGAAGACGACGCCCGCCGACCAGGTCCAGCCCAGGCCATGGGCGGCCACGGCCCCGAGTCCGGCCGACACCGCGATCTGGGCGATGGCCCCGGGCACGGCCACGCCGCGCACGGCCATGAGATCCTTGAGATGAAAATGGAGCCCCACGCCGAACATGAGCAGGATGACGCCGATTTCGGCGAACTGGTTGGCGATGCTGCCGTCGGCCACAAAGCCCGGCGTAAAGGGTCCGATGGCGAGGCCTGCCAGCAGATAGCCGACGATGGGCGACATGCGCAGTCGGCGGGCCAGCAGGCCAAGGACAAGGGCGGCCAGCAGACCGCCGGTCAGGGTCAGGATCAGATTCAATTCATGGGACACGGGGCCTCCCGCTGGCGCGGCCAGCTTCGTTTGGGTCCGACAATGGCGCGACAGCCCCGTCGCGGGACTATCGCGCCGGAGGTCCTTTTTCAGGATGCGTTCGGTTTCTTGTACAACTTTTTTTGCATAGCGAAACCGGCGGCCAGGGGCAACACGGCTTCCCGACCGGCCGTGATGCACGTTGACAGTCGCTGTTCCGTCTCGTAAAATTCTGCAATGGATGTCGATTCAGTGGCTCCCGAGGCCGATGCCTTCAAACGGCAGGTCAGCCGGCTGCAAAAAGCGGTGGAGAACCTGTTTTCCTGCTGTCAGGCCCGCATCGCCCTGCAAAGCGAACGGTTCGGCCTGCCGCCGGCGGCGCTTCGTGCCGTGCTGGCCCTGGGCGAAAGCCGCTATCTGGCCCCCGGGGAGCTCGGCCGCAAACTCGGGGTCACCAAGAGCCGGGTGACCGCCATCACCACCAGCCTGCTGCGCCAGGGCCTGATCGACAAGCATCCCGATCCCGCCGACGCCCGCGTCACCCTGCTCTCCCTGACGCCGTCCGGCCGGCGGATGCGGGCGGACATCAGCGAGTTTATGGCCGCGCTGTTCCAAAGCATGCTCGACCGGGTGGAACCGGACCGGCGGGAAACCGTGCTGGCCTCCCTGGAAGTCCTGCGGCACTGCATGGACGCCGCGCGCGCCGACCTGTCGTCCTGATCGCGGACGGCCCCCTTCCCTGCCACTTCCCAATCAAGACCATTTTGGTCATAGTGCGCCATGGATATACCGCTGCTCCCGGACGTCACCATCATCTTCGGCCTTGCCGTGGTGGTGATCCTCATCTGTCATCGCCTGGAAATCCCCGCCCTGGTGGGCATGTTGCTGACGGGCATGCTTTGCGGCCCGTATGGCCTGGGGCTGGTCAGCTCGGCCCACGACGTGGAAATCCTGGCGGAACTCGGCGTCATTTTACTGCTTTTCACCATCGGCCTGGAACTGTCGCTCAGCGACTTATCGCGCCTGCGACGGCCGGTCTTTTACGGCGGCATGTCGCAAATGCTGCTCACCTGGGCCTTCTTTTTCTCCATTCCACTCTTTTTTCTCGGATTTTCCGGCGGCTCCAGCGTGCTGCTCGGCATGTTGGCCGCGCTTTCGAGCACGGCCATCGTCCTGACCACCTTGCAGGAGCGCGCCGAGATGGAAGCGCCCCACGGCCGGGTGAGCCTTGGCATTCTCATCTTCCAGGACCTGCTGGCCGTGCCCATGACCCTGGCCGTGCCGCTGCTCTCCGGCCGGACCATCGGCTTCACCAATTCCGTCGTGTTCACCATCGGCAAGGGCGCGTTGGTGCTGGTGCTGCTGGTGGTGCTGTCGCGCACGGTCATGCCGCGGATGCTGCTCGCCATCGTGCGCACGCGCAGCCGGGAACTGTTCCTGATGGCCGCGCTCGGCATCTGTCTGGCCGTCAGCCTGTTGACGGCCGCCATCGGCCTGTCCGTGTCCCTGGGCGCGTTTTTGGCCGGGCTGCTGCTGTCCGGTTCGGACTACCGCGAGCATTTGCACGAGGTGGTGTTGCCGTTCAAGGACGTCTTCACCGCCCTGTTTTTCATTTCCATCGGCATGCTCGTCAATCTCACCCCGGCCGTGGAGCATATCGGCCAGATTCTCGCCGCCACGGCCCTGCTCCTGGTGGTCAAGGCCATCATGGCCGGGGCGGCCACCCGGATTCTGGGCTACCCCACCCGCACGGCCGTGCTCGTGGGCCTGGCCCTGTGCCAGGTGGGCGAATTCTCGTTCATCCTGGCCAAGGCCGGCTTCGACAACCACGTCATTTCTGAACATTTCTATCAGAAATTTCTGGCCGCCAGCATCCTGACCATGCTGCTGGCCCCGTTCATCATCAAGGCCGCGCCCCGGGTGTCGGTGCTGCTGTGCCGCCTGATCGGCGCCCGGGAAGCGCCGCTGGCCCCGCTGACGCCGGGCCTGAAGGACCACCTGATCATCCTGGGCTTCGGCGCCGGCGGCCGCCAACTGGCCCGGGCGGCCAAGTCGGTGGGAATTCCCTACGTCATTTTGGAGATGAACCCGGATACGGTGCGCATCGAACACCGCAAGGGCGAGCCCATCCACTTCGGCGACGCCTCCAAGCCGGGCGTGCTGGCCCATATCGGCGTGCACGAGGCCCAGGCCCTGGCCGTGGTCATCTCCGACGCGGCCGCGGCCCGGCGCACGGTGGAAATCGCCCGGTTCGAGAATCCGGCCCTCTACATCGTGGCCCGCACGCGGTTCAATTCGGAAATCAAGGCCCTGCTCAATCTCGGGGCCAATGACGTGATCGCCGAGGAATTCGAGGCGTCGCTGGTGGTTTTCGCCCGGGTCATGGCCAAGTTCATGGTGCCCCACGACGACATCGAACACATGGTCCAGGACATCCGCCAGGAAGGCTACCGGGCCATGCTGCCGGATTCCCTGGCCGCCATGGCCAGCTTCGCCCCGGACAAGTCCCTGGCCGGGCTGCATGTGGCGGTGTTCACCGTGGACGCGGCCTCGCCCCTGGCCGGGCGGAGCCTGGAAGAGGCCCGGCTTCGCCGCGAACACGACCTGACCGTGGCGGCGGCCCGGCGCGACAACGAATTCGTGCCCAACCCCGACGGTCCCTTCGTGCTCTATCCCGGCGACCGGCTGTATGTGCTCGGAACATCCGAGGCGCTCAAGAAGGGGGCCGGCCTGTTCCGGCAAACGGATGGAGAAGCCGCCCCGGCGGCGTCATAGGCCGGCGCAGGCCAGACGGGCCGCGGCCAGATCGAACAGGGCGTGACCCACGGTCTTGAAGAGCACCGGGCCGGTCGGTCTGGGCGGGGCGTCGAGAATGTCTTCCAAGGCCGTCACAGCGTCCCAATCCACGCCGGCACGCAGGAAATCCCCGGCCTCGACGCGGGCCGAGGCCATGTCGTCCACGAAAAGCGTTGCCCGGCCGACCAGCGAGGCCGGGACCTCGGCTGCCTCGGGGGTAAACGACCCCACCGCCGCCACAAAGACGTCCTCCGCGACCGTATCCGGAAACACCGGCTCGGGGCTGGTGGTGGCCGTCACGATGAGCGCGGCGTCGCGCACGGCCGCGGCCGCGTCGTCCAGGACGCGGACAACGACACCCTGACGCGCCGCAACCTCGGCCAACGCCTCGGCCCGCGCCCGGCTCCGGGATACGAGGCGCACCTCGCGCACTCCCAGCCCCTGGCAAAACGCCTCCACATGCCCCCGGGCCTGCACGCCCGCCCCGAAGACGCAAAGCGGCCCTTGCCGGCGTGGCGCCAGCAGTCGCGCCGCCAGCAGGCTCACCGCCGCCGTGCGCCGGGCCGTCAGCTCCCGGGCGTCGAGCACGGCCAGCTTGCGGCCGGTGGCCGCCTCGACCACGAGCACCTCGCCCTGAATGACGGGCCGATCCCGGTTGGCCGGATGCACGGTGATGTTCTTGACGATGGCCACGGCGTCGTCGGCCGCCGGCATGCACAGGAGCACGCCGCCGGGAACGGGCACGGCCAGCCGTTCGGGCGCGACGGCCCGGCCGGCCTTCCTGGCCCGCAACACGGCGGCGATGGCCTCGGACAGGGCCAGGGCGTCGGTCGCCGGGTCGGCCCGGCCGGCATCCGCCGCCACGCCTAGTCCCGCTCCTTATGGCCCATGAGCTTGGTCTGGAGCTGGTCCATGTAAGTGTAAAACACCGGCGTCAGATACAACGTGACCATCTGCGAGATGACCAGACCGCCGGCCACGACAAGGCCCAGGGGCTGTCTGGCGTCGCCGCCCGCGCCGATGCCGAGGGCGATGGGGAAGATGCCGGCAATGGCGGCCACGGTGGTCATCATGATCGGCCGGAAACGCACGATGCAGCCTTCGAACACGGCGTCAAAGGGACTCTTGCCCTCGCGCTCGGCCTCGATGGCGAAGTCGATGACCATGATCGAATTCTTCTTGACGATGCCGATGAGCATGATGATGCCGATGAAGCCATACAGGTCGAGCTGGCGGCCAAAGACCATCAAGGTGATAAGCCCGCCCAGCGCCGCCGACGGCAGACCCGACAGAATGGTTATCGGGTGGATGAAACTCTCATACAGGATGCCGAGAATCAGGTAGATGACCATGATGGCCAAAAACAGCAGGAACGGCACGCTGGCCAGGGATTCCTGGAACGCCGTGGCCTGCCCTTCGAAGATGGAGCTGATGTTGGTGGGCAGTTCCTTTTTGGCCAGCTTCTCGATGGCCGTGACGGCCTGCCCCAGGGAATAGTTGCCGGCGGTGTTAAAGGAAATGGTCACCGACGTGAGCTGCCCGGTGTGGTTGACCACGAGCGGCCCCACGCCTTCGTGCATTTTGACCAGCCCGTTGAGGGGCACCATGACGGGATTGCCGTTGGAATCGGTATTGCTCGACTTGACGTAGAGCTTGTTGAGCAGGTCGGGCCGGCGCTGGAATTCGGGCTGCACCTCCACGATGACCTTGTAGGTATCGGTCGGGCCGTAGAGGTTGGTGACCTGACGCGCCGAATAGGCGGTCATGAGCGCCGTTTCGAGGCTCGACGCGGTGACGCCGAGCGTCTGCGCCTTGTCGCGGTCGATGTCGAGAAACACCTGCGGCCCGTCGATCTGCATGTCGGTGTTGACGTCGGCCAGCTCCGGCAGCTTGCGCATGGCCCCGGCCATCTTGCGGGCCACGGGGTAGAGCTCGTCCGGGTCGGGCGAGAGCAGGGTGTACTGGTAGAGGGCCTTGGTCTGCTTGCCGCCGATCTGGATGGACGGCGGATTGTACATGAACGTAAAAATATCGGGGATCTTGGCCAGCTTGGGACGCAGGTCGTCGATGATCTGCTGGGCGCTGCGCTTGCGTTTGTCCATGGGCGCCAGCAACGGGAACATGGCGGCGTTGTTCATGGAGGTGTTGGGGCCGCCCACGCCGACCACGCCGATGAATTTGAACACGTCCGGATCGGCCATGAAGACGCGGCCGACCTTGAGCACGCGCTCCTTCATGGTATCGAAGGAGGCGCTCTGCTCGGCCATGCCGAAGCAGTAGAAGATGCCCGAGTCCGTGGCCGGAATAAAGCCCGTGGGGATCACGGTGAACAACCAGAAGGTCAGGCCGAGGACGCCGATGGACAGCAGCATGACGAAAAAGCGCCAACGCAGGGCAAAGTGCAGGGATTTTTCATACCCCAGCTCGATCCATTTGAAAAACCGGCCGGACTCGGAAATCTTGCCCGAAAGGAACCGGCTGCACAGCATGGGCGTCAGCGACAGGGTGACAAAGCCCGAGACCAGGATGCACAGCGTGATGGTGACGGCCATTTCGTTGAGCACCCGGCCCAGGATGCCGGCCATGAACATGATCGGGATAAAGACCACGGCCAGGGACAACGTCATGGAAATAATGGTGAACCCGATCTGGCGCGCGCCATCGAGGGAGGCCTGCATGATCTTTTTGCCCATCTCGGTGTGGCGCACGATGTTTTCGATCATGACGATGGCGTCGTCCACGACGAAGCCGACGGCCAGGATGATGGCCATGGCCGAGAGGTTGTCGATGGAAAAATTGAAGGCCACCATGAGCGAAAGCGTGCCGATCAGCGCCGTGGGCAGGGCCAGGCTGGCGATGATGGTGGCCGGCAGGTTCTTGAGGAACAAAAAGACGACGATGACGACCAGGGAAATGGACAACAGCAGCGTGAACTCGACGTCGTCGATGGCGGCCTTGATGGAAACCGAACGGTCGTAGAGGATTTCCATGTTGACCGAGGGCGGCAGGGTGGCCTCGATGCCGGGCATCATGGCCCGGATGGAATCCACGAGCTGGATGGTGTTGGTGCCGGCGGCGCGCTTGACCGCGATGACGATGCCCTGCTTCTGGTCGAAGTAGGCGGCGTTCTTGTCGTTGATCGTGGAGTCGATGGTCTGGCCCACATCACGCAGGCGCACGGGCTTGCCGTTGCGGTAGGCGATGATCTGGCGGTTGTAGGCCGTGGCGCTGGTGAGCTGCCCCTGGGCCTTGATGGTGAACAGCTTGTCGACGCCGTAGAGCGAGCCCGTGGGCAGCATCACGGTTTCGTTGTTGAAGGCGTTGGCCACCTCGTCCACGCCGATGCCGAGCGCCGCCAGCTTGTCCGGGTTGACCTGGACGCGGGGGGCGTAGGTCTGGTCGCCGTAAACGGACACCTGGGCCACGCCGTTGATCATGGAGATGCGCTGGGCAATGTAGACCTTGGCGTAGTTGGTCACCTTGAATAGCGGCATGGTGTCGCTGGCCACGCGGATGTAGATGATGGGCATGTCCGCCGGGTTGACCTTCTGGAAGGTCGGCGGCGACGGCATGGTGCTCGGCAGGCTGCCCTGGGCGGCGTTGATGTAGGTCAAAACGTCGGTGCCGGCTCCATCGATGTTGCGCGACAGGTCGAACTGCAAGGTGATGGTGGTGGTGCCGAGCGAGTTGCTCGAACTCATGGATTGCAGGCCCGAGATGGACGTGAACTGGCGTTCGAGCGGCGTGGCCACGGCCGAGGCCATGGTCTGCGGATCGGCGCCGGGCAGCGAGGCCGTCACCTGGATGGTGGGAAAGTCGATGCTCGGCATCTCGCTGATGGGCAGGGAAAAATAGGAAACCACGCCGAAAAAGATCAGCGCGGCCATCAGCAACGTCGTGGCGACCGGACGCTTGATGAAAAGGTCGGTCATCTTATTTCCCCTGACCTTCCGCGCCCGCCGGGTTCAGCGTGGTCTTGTCCGTAGTGGCCACGGCGGACGGTGGGACCGGGCCTTCCTTGTACGTCTTGGCGTCCACGATCTTGACGGGCACGCCGGGGAACAGCTTGATCTGGCCCGAGGTGATGACCTTGTCGCCCGGGGACACGCCCTTCTCCACCACGGTGTCGGGGCCGATCTTGCGGCCGAGCGTCACCTGACGCATCTCCACGGTGTTGTCGGATTTGACCAGAAAGACCGACGAGCCGTCCTGGGTTTCGACCAGGGCGTTGGACGGCACGAGGATGGTGTCGACGGTGTCGGCCAGGACGACCGAGGCGTTCACGAACTGGCCCGGCCACAGCAGCCTGTCGGTGTTGGGGAATTCGCCCTGCAGGGTGATGGTGCCGGAAGTGACGTCCACGGTGTTGTTGATGACCGTGAGCTTGCCCCTGGCCACCTTGTCGGGATGGTGGGGATAGCTGGCCTCCACGGTCAGGGTGCCCTTGGCGGCGTAGTCGCGGATGTCGGGCAGGTATTTCTCGGCCACGGCGAACTGCACGTTGACCGGCTCGATGGTGTTGATGGTGACGATGACGTAGTCTTCGGACTTGATGAGGTTGCCGGTCTTGTACTGCTGCAGGCCGACCACGCCCGTGCACGGGGCATTGATGTAGCAATAACCCAGGTTGACCCGGGCCTTGGCCACGCTCGCCTCGTCCACCTTCACCTGCTCGGTGTCCTGCTGATAGGTCGTGCGCTTTTGCTCGTAGTCGTCCTGGCTGATGACGGCCTGGGCCACCAGATCCCGGTAGCGCAGCCAGTCGCGCTTGGACTGGGCGGCGATGGCCCGGTCGCGGGCCAGGGTGCTGATGGCTTCGTCGAGCTGCGCCTTGTAGGAGTCGGGATCGATCAGGATCAGCGGCTGCCCCTTTTTGACCAGATCGCCCTCGGAAAAATAGGTTTCCTTGAGCACGCCCGAAACCTGCGCCCGCACCTGGACCGTGTTCAGGGCGTAGACATGGCCGATGCCGTCCACGGACAGGGGCGCGGTGGAGGCCTTGGCCTCATACACGGTCACTTCGACCGGGACGGGCGCCTCGGCCTTGGGTTTGCCCTTGTCGCAGCCGGCCAGCAACACAAGCAACACGGGAAGCGCCAGAAAAGCACAGCGGACAGGCCAGATGGAAAAACGCGGGCGAAAAGCAGACATGGATGCGGTCTCCTCTCGTGCAAGCGCCCGGATCGTGCGCGAACAAAGCGGCGTTGCAGCGTTACAGAACAGGGGCCTTCGCGCCTATCCCACCTTCTATTCGTAAAGTCAAGGAGTTAACAGGAAATGTCGCGCAATCGGGGCCGGCTGGATGCAAGCCTTCGGATTTTCCCCCCACCCGGACGGGCAACGTCCTCATTGCACGCCGGCCTTGCCAATATAGGGGCCGAACAGACGCAGCCGATATGCATAGTCTTCCAGTCGCCGCAGCAGGGCCACATTGACCCCTTTGCGCAAGGGTGATCCCCGCGGGAAGGCGAAACCGTAGAGTTGCGGATCGAAAAATCCCGCCAACACCCGAATCACACCCTGAAACGCGTGCAGCTGGTAATAGTGCAAAATGGGCTGGTCGTGCACGAACGCGTCGATCTGCCCGTGTCCCAGCGCCGTCAGGCCGTCTTCGACGCTGTCATAGGGCGTAAAGCCGATATGGCTGTTGGACAGTTCCCCGGCCGCGACCGAGTTGCCGACCACGCCCACGCGGACATGTTCCAGATCGGCCGCCCCTTCCACCCGGTTTCCCATGGAACGCACGGTCACAAGGGAGGTGATCCCGGCGGTAAACGAGGCGAGCAGGGCCACCGAGGCAAACATCCAGACCATGGCCACGGCCCGGCCGGCCAGGGTTTTCGGCGTGCTGTCGCCATAGCCGACCGAGGTCATGGTGACCGCCGACCACCACAGCCCGTCGCCCAGGCCCTTGCCGCCGGGACGAAAATTCTCGGGATTGCGACGATGTTCGAAAAACCAGACCAGTGCGCCGACAAAAAGCAGCAAGGCGAAAAGCGAGCCCACGTAGAACAGCACTTCCCAGGAAAAAACCGCCCGCAGCACGACCTTGAGCATCCCGAGACCATGCCGGGCCGGCACGGCGATGCCGAGGCCGGTGTAGTAGAAGGGTTGGGAGAAATCCATGATGCCTTCGCGTTCCGGCGTAATGGACAAGGCGGAAACCCCGACGTCCACCTCCCCCTTGCGCAGGGCCTCCAGCAGGTCGCCCAGGCCGTATTCCCGGGTGCTCCACGTCCAGCCCAGGTCCCGGGCCACGTCGTGCCACAGATCCAGGGCCAGCCCCCTCAGACTGCCGTCGGGCCCTCGTTGCACGAACGGCGGGGCCACGTAGACGCCCACGCGCAGTTCGCGACGGGGAACATAGTTCTCCCCGTCCGTATTCGCGGCCGGGGCGACGCTCCCGCCGGCCAGCCAGCACAGCAGGCAAAGCCCGAGCAGCACCATGCCGCGCGAGCGCATCACTGCTCCCCGCCCTGCGCCTTGGGGGAAACCGGCCAACGGCGTCTGGCGTGCACCCGGCGCAGCCGCCGGGTCAGGCCGAACACGTCCGAACGCTTGCGGCGCATCTCCTCGCGCATGGCCTCCAGCTGCATGGCCTCCGTGCCCTTGGGCTTGTATTTGACCTTCACCCCCTGGAAGGCCAGGGCGATCTTGTTGTCCTGGAACTGCTGGTCGATGGCCAGGGCCAGTTCGGACTGCACCTGGAATTTCTTCATGAAATTGTCGATCCACACGTACAGGTCGAACTCCAGCCCCAGACGGCCGAAGGCGCGCAGGAGCACTTGCGGAGCCGGCTTTCCCAGCACGTCCGGATGATTCTTGGCAATGGCCAGCAGCAGCTTGCGGACTTTCTTGATCTTGCTGCCCGGAGCCACGGTCACGGGCAGGGTCAAACGCAAGGTGGCGTCCTGATAGCTCAGGTTGATGATCTCGCCGCGCAGAAAGCTGGAATTGGGAATGATGACGGTGGTGTTGTCCAGGGTGCGCATGATGGTGTTGCGCACGGACAGATCGACCACCTCGCCGATGTTTTTGCCCTGCTGGATGATGTCGCCCTTTTTCACCGCGCCGCCGAACATGATGATGAGCCCGCTGACGAAATTATTGACGATATCCTTGAGGCCGAAGCCGATGCCCACGGACAGGCCGCTGGCGATCCAGGTCAGCGCGCCCAGCGGCACCTGGAACAGGTGCAGGGCAAAAAGCAGGAACAGCACCCAGGTGACATAGGAGAACACCGCGCCCACGCTGTGGGCCAGGGCCGGGTCCATGGGCCGGCCGCGCAGGCTGGCCAAGCCGATCAGCCGCGTGAACCAGCCCTGCACCAGCCGCAGCAGGAAAAACGACACCAGCAGCCAGGACACGGCCTTGAGGGAAAGCGAAACCTGACCCACGCGCAAAGTGAGATCGAACACCCGGTCGAGCAGCCCCGGTCCGCCCAGGAACACGAGCACCCAGGCCACATACAGGGTGGCCAGGATCGTGGTGGCCAGCGGCGCGACCAGGGCGGCCAGGGAATGCCGCCGGTCGTTGGCGACAGTCGCCAGCCCGCGCTGCACGGCCTCGTTGAGCCGCAGGGCCAGATGCAGCATGAACAGGGCCTGAATCGCCACCGTGCCCTGGGGGCCGAAGCCCAGGATGCCGGCCACGCCCGCGCCGGCCAGGACCACGATGTCCACGGACCAGCGGGACACATGCCGTCGCAGCCGCCAGATGGCCGCCACGGCGAGCAGTGGCAGCAGCGCGCCCTCCACCGAGGCCGGCACATTGGTCACGGCGAACAGCGCCGTGACGGCGAAACAGACATACATGGTCCACAGCGGCCGCCCCGCGCCGAGCAGCCCCACCACGCCCCGGCACAGCACCAGCACCCAGAGGATCGACGTAAACTGGTTGGAGGCGAAAAGCACGGTGTGACGGCTGCAAAAAAGAGCCAGCCCGGCCGCGAGCCAGAGCAGATCGCCCAGGCGCAGGCCGCCGAGCCCGGGCCAGCGTCTGGCGCACAGCCACAACAACAGCCCGGCCAGGGCGAAATCGACCGCCGCCACCAGCAGGTACCGGCTCCAGCTGGTCCAGGCGAGCACAGGCATCCAAAAGCGCGGCGCCCCGTCGCCCCACTCCCACAGATCGTCCCCGACCGCAGTCAGGTTGGCCAGCCGCAGCAGCGAGCCGGACGAGGCGAGATAGGTCTCGGTGAACACGTCGATGAAACGCTGCACCTCGTCCTTCCTGGCCGCGGCGATGTCGGCCTGCAAGGCCGCCGTCTGGGCCAGGGCCGCATCCACGGTGGCCTTGACGCCGTCCACCTCGTGCTTGAGGGCCTTGTAGGCATGGCCCGGCCCGTCGAGTTCCTCGCTGATGAGCGCGGCGTATTCCCGGCTGGCGTTTTGCGCCCGGACCTGACGCAGGGTGGCGTATTCGCGCTTGGCCCGGGCCAGGACGTCGCGCATATCGGCCAGCGGCTGCCCGGCCATGTCCACGGCCCGGGACAGCTCGTCAAGCTGCATGAGCAGGCTGCGCGAGGCCCAGGGCGTCTCGCCGGCCACGCCGCGCAGCAGCATAAGCTGGTCGAGCCGGCTGCTGATGGTGGCCAGGGCGTCGGTGAGGCCTTCCCGCGCCTGGGGCAGCTCCTGCTGGATGCGTGAAAGCTCCTGGCGCTTGATGGCAAGATTCTGGCGCAGTCCCTCGCTGATGGAGTGCCACAAATCCGAATCCTGCCCACGGGCCGGACACGGGGACAGGACACAGGCCAACAGCAGGCAGCAGACAACGCGCGCAAGGACGCGGGCGGCAAGATTTTTGGACATGCGGCGGGCTCCCAGGCGGAAAGCTTTACAATGATTTCGGGTCTCGCGACACTCTAGCCCGTGCGGGCCAAACAGGGCAAGCCCCGCCCGATCCCGGGAGCTCCTGTCGCATCGGGCTTGCACTGCCCAGCCACGGTGGCTATGAAGCGGGCACAACGATAAGGAACCCGGCATGAAAAAACTGCTTTTTGTCTTCGTGTTGCTCCTGGCCGCCGCTGGCGCGGCCTGCGGGTATTTTTTCCTGACCGACAGCGTCAAGCCGACCATCGCCCTGGTCCCGGACAGCGCGGTGGCCGCGCCCAAGCGCGAATTCACCCTGACCCTGCGCGACGCCGGTTCGGGACTCAAAAAGGCCAAGGTCACGGTGGCCCAGGGCGACAAACAGGTCACCCTGCTCGACCAGTCCTACACCGCGCCGGTCAAGGACGCCGTCGAGACCTTCACCCTGGAGCCGGCGGGCCTGCAAGACGGCCCCTTCACCCTGACCGTCACGGCCACGGACCGCTCCCTGGCCAATTTCGGCTCGGGCAACACCGTGACGCTGCAAAAGCAGCTGACCATCGACACCACGCCGCCCCGCGTGGAAGTGCTCAGCCTGGCCCACAACGTGCGCCAGGGCGGGGCCGGGGCCGTGGCCTTCAAGGTCAACGAGGACGTGGAAAAAGCCGGGGTGCAGGTGGGCGACCACTTCTACCCGGCCTTCAAACAGGAAAACGGCACCTACCACGGCCTGTTCCTGTTCCCCTTCAACATGGACCCCAAGGACTTCTCCCCCGTGGTCAAGGTCGTGGACAAGGCCGGCAACACGGCCACGGCCTCGTTCCGCTTCCGCGGCATCCCCCGGAAATTCCGGGAGGACACCATCAACATCTCCGACAGCTTTCTGGCATCCAAAATGCCGCAGTATTATGACATCATCAAGGACACGCGGGACAACCTGAAAATCTACCTGCGGGTCAACAACGAGCTGCGCAAGGAAAACAGCGTCTACCTCCGCGAACTGGGGGAAAAGACCTCCCCCACCATGCTCTGGGACAAGAAGATCTTCCTGCGCCTGCCCAATGCCGCCACCAAGGCCCGCTTCGGGGATCACCGGACCTATTTCTACCAGGGCCAGGAGATCGACCAACAGACCCACATGGGCGTGGATCTGGCCTCCCTCGAAGGCGCGCCGGTGCCGGCGGCCAACACCGGCAAGGTGGTCTTTGCCGGCTTCCTCGGCATCTACGGCAACACGATCATCATCGACCACGGGCTGGGTCTCGAAAGCCTCTACGCCCACCTGCGCCAGATCGACGTCAAGGTCGGCCAGGACGTCAAGAAAGGGGAAATCATCGGCAAGACCGGCGTCAGCGGGCTGGCCGGCGGCGACCACCTCCACTTCGGCATCCTGCTGTTCGGCGAAGCGACCTCGCCCATCGAATGGTGGGACCAGCACTGGATCGACGACAACATCCTGAGCAAGTTTTAAAAGGCAAAGATGCCTCCGGCGGCCGGGGGGCATGATGCCCCCCGGTCCCCCTCGATCGTTCTTTG
>JAFABC010000341.1 GCA_023426275.1 Pseudomonadota bacterium
CATTGTTGCCCTGGCCTTGCCAGGGCAACAATGCGCCGCCAAATGTTCGAAGCCCCACCGCCAGACCACCCGGCCAGCCCAACGGCCGTCTTCCCCTTTCGGGAGGGTCCGGGCGGGGGTGACCCCCTCCCGGCCGCCGGAGGCCTCTTCGTCTTTTCTTTCTTTCTTTTTTCTCTGGCCGCGCCCTAGGCGGCGGACTGGCCGGCGGTGGCCCTGTGTTCGATCAGCGCCTTGGCGCGCATGGCCAGCTGGCTGACGTCGGGCTTGGAAATCTGGTCGTCCGCGCCCACGGCCTCGCCCTTGTGCCGGAGCTTGTCGGTGATCAGCGACGAGAAGAGGATGACCGGCAACTGGCGCAGCACCGGGTCCTGTTTGATGCGCTTGGTCAGGTTGTGGCCGTCCATGGCCGGCATTTCGATGTCGGCCACCATGATATGGATATAGTCGGTCAGCGGACGCTGCTCGTTTTCGCTCTTTTCCTTGATCTGCTGGAGCAGTTCGAAGGCCTCGCGTCCGTTTTGCACGGCCGTCACGTCGAAGCCCGCCTTTTGCAGCAGGTCCTTGAGCATCTCCCGCACCAGCACCGAGTCGTCGGCCACCAGCGCCCGGTAGCGACTGCTGGTGGACCATTCGATGCTCATATCCAGCCGCAGCCCCAGGTTGGGATTGAGGTCGGCCACGATTTTTTCCAGATCGAGCAGGAAAACGATGCGGTCCTCCAGCTTGACCACGCCGGTGATGGAATCACCGCTCATCTTGGACACGTACTTGTTCGGCGGCTCCACCGCCTCCCAGCTCATGCGGTGGATGCGGGTGACGCCGGAGACGAGAAACGACGTGGTGACGTTGTTGAACTCCGTCACGATGACCTTGGGCGAATCCGTTTCCTGGCGTTCCTTGTCGAGCCACAAGGAGAGATCGACCAGGGGAATGATGTGGTTGCGCAGATTGAATGCCCCAAGGACGCTGGGGTGCGACACCTCGGGCATGGCCGTGACCTTGGGCAGCCGGATGATCTCCAGCACCTTGGCCACATTGACGCCGTAGTACCCTCTGTATTGTCCCGAGACCTCCGGCGCGTCTCCGGTGAACGAGGACGCGGACGGCTCGTCGATGTAGAATTCGACGATTTCCAGCTCGTTGGTGCCGGCTTCCAATAAAATGTTGGTCTGGGACATGCGGGTCTCCGGGCTGCGGGCGAGTTGTCTAATATGTTTCCAACACTTGTTGCACGCGATCGATTATTGTCTTGGGGGTTGATGCCCCCGCTGTCAAGCCGATTGTGCGCTTGCCGGCCACCAGTTCGGGCGAGAGTTCGTCGGCCGTTTCCACGTGGATGCAATCCGTTCCGGCGCTGCGCGCCACCTGGGCCAGCCGGCGTGTGTTACCCGATTCACGGCCGCCGACCACCACCATGAAGTCCACCATGGCGGCCAGATCCATGGCCTCCTGCTGCCGGTTCATGGTGGCGTTGCAGATGGTGGAGAGCACGGTGAAGCCCTGTCCGAAACGCTGTCTGAGATAGTCGCGGATGCGCAGGAACTCCTGTTCGTCCTGGGTGGTCTGGGCGGCGAGGAAATAGGTCGGTCCGTGGGGCGGCTCCAGGCGTTCGAGTTCCTCCATGGAGCCGAAAACATGGGCCCCGACCGTGGCGTAGCTGAGAAGCCCCTTGACCTCGGGATGGTCTGCCTCGCCGAAAAGCAGCAAGGTCTTGCCCTGTCCGGCCTGGGCGGAAATAAGCGTCTGGGCCTTTTTCACCTTGGGGCAGGTCGCGTCCACGATTTCCGCGCCCCGGGCCTTGATGGCCTGACGCACGGGTTCGGGGATGCCGTGGGCCCGGATGACCACGGTGGCCCCGGCCGGAATGTCCGCCGGGTCGTCGACCACGCGCACGCCCTTGGCGGCGTATTCCTCGAGCACCTGCGGATTGTGGATGATGGGGCCGAAGGTGACGATGGTCTTGGCGGAAGGCGTGGCGCGATCCGGACCGTCGATCAGCGAGGCCAGTTTCTTGAGGGCCAGATCCACGCCCATGCAGAATCCGGCGGTCTGGGCGCGCAGCAGTTTCATAAGGCGTCTCCCGATGTGGCGGCCAGCTGTTCGGCCGCGTCGATGATGGCGTCGAGTTCGTTCCAGGAGGTACAGTGGCAAAGCCGGTCCCGCAAGGCGCGGCAGCCCGGCAGTTCGCGCAGATAGCGGGGGACGGACGTGCGCATGCGCAACAGCGCCCGTCGGTCGTCGGCGTATTCCCGGCACAGGGCGGCGTGGCGGCGGATGACGTCACACAGGGGCGGCAGCGGAAGCGGGGGGAGGCCCCGGGCCGCGCGCAGGCGGTTGGCGTGCCGGGTGAAGATGCGTGGATCGGCCAGGGCGCCCCGGGCGTACATGACCCCGGCCGCGCCGGTGGCCTCCAGGCAGCCGAAACCGTCGTCCGCGGTCATGAGGTCCCCGCTCCCGAGCACCGGCAGGGGCGAGGCGGCCACGAATTGCGCCAGCCTGTCCCGGTCGGCCTGCCCGGAAAAGCCCTGGCTGGCATGGCGGGGATGCAGCGTCAGCCAGGCGACGCCGGCCTCGGCCAGCTGTCCGGCCAGCGACAAGGCGGTGAAATCCGGCGGTTTCGGGCCCAGGCGCAGCTTGACGCCGACGCATCCCGGGCCGGCTGCCTCGATCATGGCCCGGGCGCAGGCCGTCAGCTGGTCGGGATCGGCGAGCAGGGCCGCGCCGGAGCCGGTTTTGACCACCTTTTTTACTGAGCAGCCGCAGTTGAGATCGAAGGCGACATACCCCTGCCCGGCCAGGGTGCGCGTGGCCCGGCGGAGAAAATCGGGTTCGGCCCCGAACAGCTGCACCACGAGCGGCGCGTCGGTCGTCGTGGTGGCGAGCAGGCGGTTGGTGTTGCGCGAATCGTAGAACAGCCCCTTGGCGCTGACCATTTCGGTCACGGCCACGGCGGCTCCGAGTTCCCGACACAGCAGCCGGAAGGGCAGGTCGGAAAATCCGGCCAGCGGAGCGAGCCAGGGAGCATCGGGGGAGATGGGGAAGGGCGGCATCGGTGAAAATCCTCGCCGGCCTTTACTCCATGCCGCGCCCGGGGGCAACGGGGCGCGCTCCGGGCGCGATACGGGCGATGGTGGCGGGGACGGGAGGGAAGAGATGCCTCCGGCGTCCGGGCGGGGGGGAGTCCCCTCCCGGACGCTCCCGAAAGGGGGACAGGGTCTAAAAGCGTCCGTGCGTCAGGCCCAGGATGCCGATAACAATGAGGTAAATGGCCACGATGTAATTGAGCAGACGCGGCATGATCAAAATCAGAATACCGGCGATCAGCGCGGCGATGGGTTGGAGCGAACCAAACATGTACATGAGGCCTCCTTTTGCCGACATCTCGCGTTGCAGGCGAGAGCGGAGTACGCATTCTCATAAAAAATAACGGAGGTTTGGTCCGGGGACAAGCGGAAAGGTGAAAACGGCGCGCTCCCGATTCACTCCGGCTGGCGAATGCGCGCGGACCATGCGGCGTTGCGTCGTGGGCTTGCGGTCCGTGAAGGGTTTTTGTAGATGCTGCAAGATCAGGTTCTCGCCAATATGCCATGACACACCAAGCCGATTCCCCCGCCTTTCCCAACGAACCAGGGGGCGCCCCTTTTCAGGGACGCTCGCAAGGAGCATCATGACCCAGACCCAAGGACGACAGAAAAACCATATTCCTTTTATCGAACAGGCCCTTGCGCCCATTATCCGGTTCAGCCAGGTGGAGGCGTCGGGCGGCATCGTGCTCATCGCCTGCACGCTGGCCGCCCTGATCTGGGCCAACTCTCCCTACGCTCCTTCCTATTTCGCGCTCTGGGAAACGCCCGTGACCGTGGGATTCGGCAATCTGGTCCTGTCCAAGTCCTTGCTGCATTGGATCAACGACGGCCTGATGGCCATCTTTTTTTTCATGGTCGGTTTGGAAATCAAGCGTGAGATCCTGGTCGGGGAGCTCAACTCCATCAGTCAGGCCGCGTTGCCCGTGGCCGCGGCCATCGGCGGCATGGCCGCGCCGGCCGCGTTGTACGCCATCATCAACCAGGGGCAGCCGTCCCTGGCCGGCTGGGGTATTCCCATGGCCACGGACATCGCCTTCGCCCTGGGGGTGCTGTCGCTTCTGGGCAAGCGGGTGCCGGCCAGCCTCAAGATTTTCCTGGCGGCGGTGGCCATCGTGGACGACATCGGCGCGGTCCTCGTGATCGCGCTTTTCTATAGCGGCGACATTTCCCTTTTTTCCCTGGCCATTGGCGGCGGCATGGTCGCGGCCATGGTTCTGGCCAACCTCATGGGCGTGCGCCATCCGGTGGTCTACCTGATCCTGGGCTCCATCCTCTGGCTGGCCTTTCTCAAGTCCGGCGTGCACGCCACCATTGCCGGCGTGCTGGCGGCCATGACCATCCCGGCGCGCACGCGCATTGCCGGGAAGGATTTCGCCGTCAAGGCCCGGCGGTTGCTCGGCTGCTTTGAAAAGGCCAACGGCAACGGACGGCCGCTTTTGGCCAACAAGGCGCAACTGGCCGCCCTCGAAGCCATCGAGGAAGCCTGCCACAAGGCCAGCGCGCCCCTGCCGCGCATCGAACACGGCCTGCACCCCTTTGTGGCGTACGGCATCATGCCGATTTTTGCCCTGGCCAATGCCGGCGTGCAGCTTGGCGGCGAAAGCGGCCTCGCCTTGGGCCAGCCCGTTTCCCTGGGCATCATTGTGGGCTTGATCGTCGGCAAGCAGCTGGGGATTTTTTCCGCCTGCTGGGCCATGTTCCGGCTGGGCTGGGCCTCGCGGCCCCAGGGGCTGCGGCTGGGGCATTACTACGGCGTCGCCTGTCTGGCCGGCATCGGCTTCACCATGTCCATCTTTATCGCCGGACTGGCCTTTGGCGACCAGAGCGATCTGGACGCCAAGGCCAAGCTGGCCATCCTGGTCGCCTCCACCGTCTCCGGTATCCTTGGGTATTTGATCCTGCGGGCTCAAAACGGCCATGGCGATGGCGAAAAAGCCTGCCGACCGGCCGCTCCCGCGCCGGAAACGACCTGTCCCGGCGTGCCCGGGCCGTGCGTCGATAAAACTTAAAAGACGCCTCCGGCGGCCGGGGGGCATGATGCCC
>JAFABC010000342.1 GCA_023426275.1 Pseudomonadota bacterium
GGGCATCATGCCCCCCGGCCGCCGGAGGCGTCTTCCCTCCCCCGCCGGAGGCCTTCCGCCGCCAAAAAATCTTCCCGAAAAGACGCTGTCCCTGTTTCGCTAGGAATATGAGGCCGTAAAGAAACTCCCGACACGAGGCGCATGGTGTTCCTATTGCGGGTAACGCCTCGGAAAGCATCGCATCTTGCCTTGCCGGCGGGAGAGGGCCGCCGCGTCGGCCCGGCGTTGACAGTGCCCAAACCTTTTCACATACATTCGGACTGCGTTGGTGTCCGCTTCTGGTGGGGAGGCCGGGGGACGGACCGAAAGAGGGAATGCCGGTGCAACTCCGGAACTGCCCCGCAGCGGTGAGCGAAAACGAACCCCGTCAAAGAGCACTGGACGCGCGTCCGGGAAGCGTCGGGCAGTAGGAAAGCCGGTCTCAACGGACCGAAGTGTTCGCGAGTCCGAAGACCTGCCAACGTCCGTCGGAGGGGTCTTGCCGACGATGTGGAGGGTGCCTCGCGGGAGGGCGACCCGGTTTGACGACGCGTGCGCGTTGCCGACCCCGTGTCCACCGCTTCTCGAGATCAACGGCGCGTTCGCGCCATGCCCACAGGGAGTCCTGCCCATGCTTTCGCCGACCGAGCACGGCAATCTCGCTCTGGATGATGTTGCAAGTCATCCCGTCACTACGTTCAACGGCATGCCGGACCAACCGGCCGTGGCCGCCGTGCCCGCGCGCATCCGCAAGCGCGACGGGCAGATTGTCGCCTTTGACGCGGACAAGATCCATTCCGCCATCCGCCGGGCCGGCACGGCCACAGGCGATTTCGGCGACGATGAGGCAAGACTGCTCACCGCCCAGGTGGTCAAGGTCCTGGCCCACCGCTTTACCGGCCAGATTCCGGATATCGAACGCATTCAGGACGTGGTGGAACAGGCGCTCATCTCCGCCAACCACTTCCGCACCATGCGCGCCTACTCGGTCTACCGCGAGCAGCGCGCCCGCCTGCGTCAGGATAAAAAGACCGTGGTGGACGTGGCCGCCTCGGTCAACGAATACCTCGACCGCCACGACTGGCGCGTCTCGGCCAACGCCAACCAGGGCTATTCCCTGGGCGGCCTCATTTTGAACGTCTCGGGCAAGGTGGTGGCCAACTACTGGCTGTCCCACGTCTATCCGCCCGAAGTCGGCGCCGCCCACCGCGAGGGCGACCTGCACATCCACGACCTGGACATGCTGGCCGGCTACTGCGCCGGCTGGTCCCTGCGCACCCTGCTGACCGAGGGTCTCAACGGCGTGCCCGACAAGGTCGAGGCCGACCCGCCCCGCCACCTGTCCAGCGCCGTGGGCCAGATCGTCAACTTTTTGGGCACGCTCCAGAACGAATGGGCCGGCGCGCAGGCTTTTTCCAGCTTCGACACCTACATGGCCCCGTTTCTTCGCAAGGACAACCTGCCCTATGAAGAGGTGCGCCAGTCCATCCAGGAGCTGATCTACAACCTCAACGTGCCGTCGCGCTGGGGCACGCAGACGCCGTTCACCAACCTGACCTTCGACTGGACCTGCCCCGAGGATCTGGCCGGCGAGCATCCGGTCATCGGCGGCGAGACCATGGCGTTTACCTACGGCGACCTGCAGGCCGAGATGGACATGATCAACCGCGCCTACATCGAGGTCATGACCGCCGGCGACGCCAAGGGACGGGTGTTCACCTTCCCCATCCCCACCTACAACATCACCAAGGATTTTCCCTGGGAGTCGCCCAACGTCGACATCCTGTTCGAGATGACGGCCAAGTACGGGCTGCCCTACTTCCAGAACTTCATCAATTCCGATCTGGAGCCCGGCATGGTCCGGTCCATGTGCTGCCGGCTCCAGCTCGACCTGCGCGAGCTGCTCAAGCGCGGCAACGGCCTGTTCGGCAGCGCTGAGCAGACCGGCTCGGTCGGCGTGGTCACCATCAACTGCGCCCGCCTGGGCTACACCCATCGCGGCGACTGGGACGGTCTCGTCTCCCGTCTGGACGGCCTGCTCGGGATCGCCCGCGCGAGCCTGGAGATCAAGCGCAAGGAGATCACCCGCCGCATGGACGCCGGGCTGTTCCCCTACACCAAGCGCTACCTGGGCACGCTGCGCAATCACTTCTCGACCATCGGCGTCAACGGCATCAACGAAATGGTCCGCAACTTCACCAATGATGCCGAGAACATCACCACCGAGGCCGGCTACGCCCTGGCCGTGCGCCTGCTCGACCACGTGCGCGACCGCATGACCCTGTTCCAGGAAGAGACGGGCCACCTCTACAACCTGGAGGCCACCCCGGCCGAGGGCACCACCTACCGGTTCGCCCGCGAGGACCGAAAACGTTTCCCCGACATTTTGCAGGCCGGAACGTCTGACAAACCGTATTACACCAACTCGTCGCAGCTGCCCGTCGGCTTCACCGACGACCCCTTCGAGGCCCTGTCGCGCCAGGAGGAGCTGCAACGCAAGTACACCGGCGGCACGGTGCTGCACCTCTACATGGGCGAGCGCATCTCCAGCGCCGAGGCCTGCAAGAACCTCGTGCGCCGCTCCCTGTCCCGCTTCGCCCTGCCCTACGTGACCGTGACGCCCACGTTTTCCATCTGCGACGTGCACGGCTACCTGCCCGGCGAGCAGCACACCTGCCCCGAGTGCGCCGCCGCCGGCGAAACCCGGGCCTGCGAGGTCTGGACCCGGGTCATGGGCTACTACCGCCCCAAATCGGCGTTCAACACCGGCAAACAGGGCGAATACGAGGAGCGGGTCTGCTTCCAGGAGCCGGGCGCCCTGTAACCGGCGATTCGCCGCGTCGCGATGCACCCGTCCCGCACTGCCGCCGCGCGGGGGCCCCCCGGGGGAAACCCCAGCGGGCCCCCCCCGCGGGT
>JAFABC010000347.1 GCA_023426275.1 Pseudomonadota bacterium
GCTTTGCACCGAAACGAAACGGCCCGGCATCAAGGGGGTCCGGGGGGGATTATCCCCCCCGGCCGCCGGAGGCATCTTTTCTTCCCGCTAAATCTCGCGACTGGCGTCGCGGGCGCGGATCTCGGCCCGTTTGATCTTGCCGCTGATGGTCTTGGGCAACTCGTCCACGAAGTCCACGATGCGCGGATACTTGTAGGGCGCGGTTTCCTTTTTCACGTGATTTTGCAGTTCCTTGACCAGCTCGTCCGACGGTTCGTAGCCCGGAGCCAGGACGATGGTCGCCTTGACGGCCTGGCCGCGCACGGGATCGGGCACGCCGGTCACGGCCGCCTCGACCACGGCCTTGTGCAGAATCAACGCGCTTTCGACCTCGAAGGGTCCGATGCGGTAGCCGCTGGATTTGATCAGATCGTCGGTGCGGCCCAGGAACCAGTAGTAGCCATCCTCGTCCACCCAGGCCTTGTCCCCGGTGTGGTAGTAGCCGTCGACCATGACGCCGGCCGTCTTTTCCGGTTCGAGCAGATAGCCGCTGAAAAGCCCCAGGTTCTTGTCCTCTTCGAGCTTGAGGCAGATTTCGCCTTCCACGCCCGGAGGGCAGGGCTTGCCCGTCTCGTCGAGCACGGTCACGTTCCAGCCCGGCGCCGGCCGGCCGATGGAGCCGGGTTTCGGCGTCATGCAGGGGAAGGTGGCGATCTGCAGGCAGGTCTCGGTCTGGCCGTAGCCCTCGTGGATGGCGAGGCCGGTCAGTTCCTTCCAGGTCGTGAACACGCTGTGGTTGAGGAGTTCGCCGGCGGTGGTGCAGTAGCGCAGGGACGACAGGTCGTACTTGGACAGGTCCTCGCGGATGAGAAAGCGGTAGACCGTGGGCGGCGCGCAAAACGTCGTGACCTTGTGGGTGCTCATGACGTCGAGCAGTTCGGACGGCACGAACTTGCCCCGGAAGTCCCAGACGAAGATGGTGGCCCCGGCCATCCACTGGCCGTAGAACTTGCCCCACACGGCCTTGCCCCAGCCGGTGTCGGCCACGGTCAGGTGAATGTCGCCGGGCTCCAGGTTGTGCCAGTACACGCCCGTGGCCAGATGGCCCAGGGCATAGCCGTGATGGTGCTCGACCATTTTCGGCATGCCCGTGGTGCCCGAGGAAAAAAAGATGAGCAGCGTGTCGTTGCCGCCCGGGGAATCGCAGGTCCGGGGGAAGACGTCGGAGGCGCCGGCCCGCAGGGTTTCGTAGTCGGTCCAGCCGTCCGGCATGGGGGCCTCGCCCACGTGGATGAGGAGCTTGAGGGTCGGGCAGGCCGACCGGGCGGCCTCCACCCGGGAGACCACGGAGTCCTCGGCGATGATGGCCTTGATGCCGGCGTAGTTGACCCGGAAGTCGATATCGTGGGGGGTAAGCAGGTTGGGCGACGGCACGGGCACGGCCCCGAGCTTGTGCAGGGCCAGCATGGTCACCCACCACTCCACCCGGCGGTAGAGGATGACCATGACCCGGTCGCCCTTTTGCAGCCCGGCATATTTGAAGGCATTGGCCATCCGGGCGGATTCCTTGCTGAAGTAGGCAAGGTCGAAATCCCGGCGGGCGCCGTGCGGGTCGATATGGATCATGGCCGGCCGTGTCGGGTCCAAAGCGGCCTCGGCATCGAGGAAGTCGAAGGCGAAGTTGTAGTTTTCAGGTGCGGAAACGTGCACGGTTTCCAGCAGCTCTCCATAGGTCTTGGGTCGCAATTTGGCGACAGGCATGAATGGCTCCGAATGCAAAGGGGTTTGTTTTTATTAGATGATCACGTCGAGAAACTCGGCCTCCTCCCCGTCCAGTCCGCGCATGGCGTGGGGCGTGCGGGAGGAAATATACAGGGAGTCGTGAGGCTCGAGCGTGACGATGTCGTCGCCCAGGCGCACTTCCATGCGGCCGCGCAGCATATAGATGAATTCCTCGCCCAGGTGCCGGTTGAATTCCAGTTCCGATTCGGCCTTGGGCGGCACGGTGACCAGGAACGGCTCCATGGACGGCTTGTGGAAGCGGTAGGCCAGCGCCTGATACTTGTAGGCCTTGCGCCTGTCCACGGACAGGCCGTTGCCGGCGCGCACCAGGGAGTAGGCGTGCAGATGGGCGTCGCCGCCGGTCAAAAGCGCCGTCAGATCGACGTCGGCGGCCTTGGCCACCTCGTAGAGGTAGCTGACGGGAATCTCGGTTTCACCGGCTTCGTACAATAGGACCTGATCGGGCGTCACACCGCTGGTCTTGGCCAGCTCCTCGGGGGACAAGCCGGTCACCTCGCGGATGCCGCGCAGGCGCATGGCGATTTCCCGCACCGGTCCGATCTCCTTGCTCATAGGGTTCCCCTTGCCTCGCTGTGTTGCAGGTTGCGAAATGGTGTCCCCGTCATTTCGCACGACCAAGGGGCTTGTCAATTTCTTTTCCCGACCACGGGAGCGGCAAAAACGGCTGGAATTCCGCCCCCGGCTGCGCTATGAAATCGTCTTCACGGGGCCGTGCCATCTTCAGCCCCAACCCACATAGCCGACCACCAACGAGGGGAACCATGAGCGACAAGAAGCTTGGCGATCGCATTCGTACCTATCGCGAAAGGCAGGAACTGTCCCGGGAGGATCTGGCCCAACGCACCGGCCTTTCCGTAGACTTCCTCACCGCCCTGGAAGAAGAGGACGTCACCCCTTCCATCGGGCCGCTGCTCAAGATCGCCCTGGCTCTTGGCCAGCGTCTGGGAACCTTCATGGACGACTGCGTGGACGGCGACATGTGCCTGACCTGCCGCTCGGAACTGTGCGAGGACGAGGCCGTGCTGCGCAAGGCCCGGGGCAAGCGGGCCTCCTTCCGCTACCATTCCCTGGGCAAGGCCAAGACCGACCGCCACATGGAGCCGTTTTTCATCGAGGTCTACCCCGACGAGGACCCTGACGCCGAGAAGCCGCTGTCCTCCCACGAAGGCGAGGAGTTCATCGTGGTCATGGCCGGCGAGCTGGAAGTCATCCTTGGCCAGGAGCGGCATGTCCTCGGCGCGGGCGACTCCATCTACTACAATTCCGTGGTGCCCCACTATGTCGGCTGCGGCAACGCGCCCAAGACCGACATCTACGCCGTGCTCTACATCCCGCAATAAAAGGAGCCGACATGACCTTCGTGCCTCCCCTGCGCGACCTGACCCTGGGGCAGCTCCTCCACGAGACGGCCTCGAAATATCCCGACGAGGACGCCGTGGTCTACGTGGACCGCAATTACCGCCTGACTTGGCGGCAGTTCGACGAACTGACCGACGAACTGGCCAAGGGGCTGATGGCCCTTGGCATCCAGAAAGGCGAGAAGGTCGCGGTCTGGGCCACCAACGTCCCCTTCTGGGTGGCGCTGATGTTCGCCACGGCCAAGATGGGGGCCATCCTGCTCACGGTCAACACGGCCTACAAGCGCAACGAGCTCAAGTACCTGCTGACCAACTCCGACGCCGACAACATCTTCATCACCAACGGCTTTCGCGATTCCGACTATATCGAAATCCTCTACGATCTGGCCCCGGAACTGCGCACCATGCAGCGCGGAGCCATCAAAAGCGAGACCTTTCCCCACCTCAAGCGCGTGTGCTTCCTGGGCGTGGAAAAACATCGCGGCATGTATTCCATTCCCGAGATCATCGGGTTGTCGCGCATGGTCTCGGACGAGGAATTCAGGGCCCGGCAGGCCACGCTGTCCTGCCACGACGTGGTGAACATGCAATACACCTCGGGAACGACCGGATTTCCCAAAGGGGTGATGCTGAGCCACCACAACATCGTCAACAACGGCTACTCCATCGGCCAGCGCCAGCGCTTCACCCACAAGGACAAGCTGTGCGTGCAGGTGCCGCTGTTCCACTGCTTCGGCTGCGTGCTCGCGGTCATGGCCTGCGTCAACCACGGCACCACCATGGTGTTCACGGAAGTGTTCAATCCCGTACACGCCATGATGAGCATCGAACAGGAAAAGTGCACGGCCATCTACGGCGTGCCCACCATGTTCATCGCCATCCTGGAGCACCCGCTGTTCCCGAAGTTCGATTTCTCGTCCCTGCGCACCGGCATCATGGCCGGCTCGGTCTGTCCGGTGCAGACCATGCGGCAGGTGACGGAAAAGATGTACATGAAAGAGATCACGAGCGTGTACGGCCTGACCGAAAGCTCGCCTGGCATGACCCAGTCCGACGTGGACGACGATTACCACTACCGGGTGGAAACCGTGGGCCGGGCCTTCCCCCACGTCGAGGTCAAGGTGCTCGACCCCGAAACCGGCGAGGAAGTGGAGCGCGGCAAACAGGGCGAACTGTGCTGCCGGGGCTACAACGCCATGAAGGGGTATTACAAAAATCCCGAAGCCACGGCCAAATGCATCGACGAGCGCGGCTGGCTGCACTCCGGGGACCTCGGCGTCATGGACACCGAAGGCTACGTGACCATCACCGGCCGCATCAAGGACATGATCATTCGGGGCGGCGAGAACATCTACCCGCGCGAGATCGAGGAGTTCCTCTACACCATGGAGGGCATCGCCGACGTGCAGGTGGCGGGCGTGCCCAGCCGCAAATACGGCGAGGAAGTCGGCGCGTTCGTCATCCTCAAAAAAGGCGTGGAAATGGCCCCCGAGGATGTGCGCGACTTCTGCCGGGGACAGATCGCCTGGCACAAGATCCCGAAATACATCGCCTTTGTCGAAGAGTTCCCGCTGACCACCAGCGGCAAGGTGCAGAAATACAAACTGCGCGAACTGGCGGCCAAACTCTTCCCCGAGGCGATGCGGTAGGTTGCGAAGACGCCTCCGGCGGCCGGGAGGGGCCAGCGCCCCTCCCGGACCCTCCGCGAAGGGGGCGACAGGCGCGCACCGGCTTTGGCGCGCGCATCGTTACGGTGAAAACGCCGTCAGGACACTTCCTGGCGGCGTTTTCGCGTTTCCAGAACAATGGGTTGGTCGTAGAGCCGGCGCAGGGGACCGGAGAAAAACCGGTCGAAAGCCGCCTGATAGGCCATGCCCCCGGCCAGGAGCAGGCCGTAGAGCAGCAGCGCGCCGACAAGCAGATGGGCGTGCACCAGCCCGGGGAGGCGGTCGGTCACGGCGAGAACCGCGTCGTGGAAGCGCGGGGCATGGTTGTAGAGCTGGAACAGCAGGTAATGGTAGACGTACACGGCGAACGTGCCACGGGCGATGGGCAGGGCCACGGCGCGCCATCTCTTTCCGGCCGGCAGCAGCAGCCCCAGCGAGAGGATGAGAAAAAAAGCCACCGTGCCGATGGCGTGGGTGTCGTAGACCATGCTGCCGGCGGCCAGCAGATCGCCATAGGCCAGGGCGTGCAGGCGCACGAGACAAAAAACGGCCACGCCCGCCGCGCCAACCGTCAGCAGGACCGGCCCCAGCCGCCCCCGATACCAGCGGCCAAGCAGGGTCAGGACTTCCGCCGCCACCACGCCGAGCAGGAAAAAGGAAAACGCCGTGGGCAAAAAGCTGTAATTGACCAGCACGCCCCGCAGCCGCATCCAGGTGAAAAGCCCCCACAGGGCAAGCAGCCCGAACACGCGCAGACGACGGTAGAGCACCGGGATGACGGGAAAGACAAGATACAGCACGAACAGCACGGTGAGAAACCACAGCGTGTCGTTGTAATCCATGGTCTCCCGGGCCCGGGCCACGCCAAGCAGCAGGAAATTCAGGTCATGCTCGCCGGGCTTATGCCCAAACACGCCCACGGTCACCACGAAGGCCGCAAAGGCGGCCACGGCAAAGCCGAGATAGATGCCGAAAAAACGGCTGACGAAATAGTCCCGCAGGGAAAAGCTGCCGCGCCGGCGCGTGGCGTACCACAGGGAAAAGCCGCTCAAGGCGTAGAAGGCGAAATTAAACGACCAGAAAATGAGCCCGCCCGCAAAGGCCAGCTTGTCCGGCAGCCCTGGCAGCCCGGCCAGTCCGGCCAGAAACGCGGCCAACCCCTCGGGGCCGGTCGGATAGGCCGGGGCCGTCGGCGCGTAGGCGTGGAAAAAATCCCGCAGCAGCAGGGCATGGCCGGTGACGATGCCGAACATGAGCGCCACCCGGGCCACGGCGATGGCCATGCTCACGCGCGCCCGCCAGCCGTCGGTTTCAGGAAATGCGCGAGAGGGAAATTGGTCCTTGAGCATGGCCCGGGACGCGTACCACGGGCGGGGAGGCCCGGGCAAGGGAAGGAAAGATGCCTCCGGCGGCCGGGGGGCATGATGCCC
>JAFABC010000299.1 GCA_023426275.1 Pseudomonadota bacterium
CCCCCCCCGGGCCGCCGGAGGCATCTTCTCTTCTCTCATTCAAACAGCAAAAAACAACGAAGCCAGCCGGCCCAAAATGATCGCGCCGGCCTGGGCCACGTTGAGGGAATCGAGAGGACGGGCCTGGGGGATGCGGCACACGAGCTGGCAGCGTTTCCGAATGCCGGGACGCAGCCCGGTTTCCTCATTGCCGAGCACGAGCACGACCGGGAAGTCCGGCGTCATGGTGAAGACGTTCGCGGCGTCGGCGTCGCCGGCCGCCCCGATGATGGTGAAGCCGGCCTCGGCGGCCTCGTCCAGGGCCCGGGACAGATTGACGGCCTTGGCCACGGCCAGACGCGACAGGGTGCCCGCGGCGGCCTTGGCCGCGCCGGGGCCCAGGCGCGCGCCTTCGTGGCGCGGCAGCAGGATGCCGTCGCCGCCCAGGGCATAGAGCGTGCGGGCGAGAGTGCCGACGTTGCCGGGGTCCTGGACCCGGTCCAGGGCCAGGGCAACGGGCAGGGGCGCGGCCCTGGCGGCGTCCAGCGCGGTGGCGGTGGTGGTCAGCTCGCCGGCGCTCAGCCGGGCCAGCACGCCCTGGTGGTTGCCGGGATAGAGCCGGTCCAGATCTCCGGCCGGCACGAAATGAAAGCGCACGCGGGCCTGCCGGCAGGCGTCCACGATGGCCTCCACGTCCGGCCCACGCAGGCCCTGGCGCAGGAGCACGTCATCCACGGTGCGGGGATTGGCGGCCAGCAGTTCACGAACGGGCTTGCGCCCGGGCAAAAGGTCCTCGGCCGGAGGCGTCGCGCCGGGAACAGGACGTCCCGGCCGACGAGGGCGGTCTTGATGCGGCATGGCCTGTGGTGGCCCAAACCGCCCGGGACCACAAGTCTTTTTTTCCCTTGCGTTTTCGTTCAGTTTGGAATACGCCTCCTTTAATCGTTAAAAATTCTTGGCAGTTAAGCCCACCCAACGCCACTATTCCGGCACCCCGTCACACCGCCGGCAACTGGCTTTTTTCCCCGGAGATTCTTCATGGCCCGCTCTCTAACGCTCGCCATCATACCCATCCTGCTTATCATAGCCGGTTGCGCCGGAAACAAGTACGACAAAAATGCCGATATGCGGGCCAACCTTGAGCCAGAAGTGTGGGACACCTCAAGCATCCTCAAGGACTTGAAACGCGGCCGCCCCCTCACGGAACAGGAAAAGAAGGCCCTGGCCTCCCGGGGAGCCATCCACTTCAATCTGGATGTGGCCGACAATGAAGAAGTGCAGATGTTTCTGCAGTACTTTTCCCAGAGCAAACGCGGCACCATGGATCGCTGGCTGCAACGCGCCGAACCGTACCTTCCCTATGTCCGCGCCGTGCTGGCCAGCTACAACCTGCCGCCCGACCTGATCGTCCTGCCCTTCATCGAATCCGGCTACAGTCCCATGGCCTACTCTCCGGTGGGCGCGGGCGGCATGTGGCAGTTCATGCCCTACACCGGCCGCCGCTTCGGCCTGACCGTCAACTGGTGGGTGGACGAACGCCGCGACCCCTACAAATCCACCGTGGCCGCCGCCAAGTACCTGACCAAGCTCTACCAGATGTTCGGCGACTGGAATCTGGCCCTGGCCGCCTACAACGCCGGCGAAGGCAAGATTTCCCGAGTCATGGCCGCCAGCGGGCAATGCGACTTTTTCGACATTGCCAAGGACCCCAAACTGCTCAAGCAGGAAACCCGCCACTACGTGCCCAAGTTCCTGGCGGTGCTCAAGATCTTCCAGAACCTCGACACCCTGGGCTTCCACAAGGTCAACTGGCAGGCCGGGCCCAACCTCAAGGAAATCCCGGCGCCGGGCGGCACGGACCTGCTCGCCCTGTCCCAGGCCTGCAGCATGAGCTGGGAACAGTTCCGGGAGTACAACCCCGGCTTCCGCCGGCAGGTCAGCCCGCCTGATTCCACCGTCAACGTCTACGTGCCCGTGGCCAAGGAACAAATCGCCGTGGCCTACCTGAAAAACCCCGGCAATTATCCCTCCGGCGGCGTGCAGACCGTGGTGGCCCAGTCCGGCGACACCTGGTGGGCCATTGCCCGCCGTGCCGGCATGCCCGTGGCCGAACTGCGCGAACTCAACGGCACCCTGCCCGAACAACTGCCGCCCGGACAGACCGTGCGCGTGGCCCTCAGCGCCTCCGGCCTCGACAACGCGACCCTGGCCGAAGGCCCGACCGCCTGCGTGCCGAAAACCCTGGCCTCGGCTTCCTCCAAGTCCAAGTCCCGTCGCCATCGGGTCAACAAGGGCGAAACCGTGGGCAGCATCGCCCGGAAGTACAGCATCTCCACCAAGGAGCTCATGGCCGCCAACAGGATGAAGAACGCCCGCCAGCTCATGCTCGGCAGCTGGATCGTCATCCCCGGCGGCGGCGACGCGCCGGCCAGCACGGTGGCCGCGCAGACCTCGCGCGGCGCTTCCACGTCCTCCCGCAGCGCGTCCGCGGACAAGTCGGCCTCCACCAAGGCCGTGGCCGCGGCCAAGCCCGCACCGGCGGCAACCCAGACGGCGGCCGCCTCCAATCATGAAGTCAAACGCGGCGAATCCGTTTCCGGCATCGCCGCCCGCTATGGCGTGAGCACCGACGCCCTCATGGCCGCCAACCACCTGCGCAGCCCCCGCGACCTGCGGGCCGGCGCCAAGCTGGTCATCCCCGGCAAACAGGTCGCCCAGGCGCCCCAGGCCCCCGCTCCCCAGCCCGCCGTGCAGACGGCCCGGAATTCACGCAAGCCCCAGCCCCTGGCCGCCGCCAGGAGCAAGACCGTCAAAAACCAGAAACAGCCGCATGTCGCGGCCGTCAAGGCGGTCAACTACAAGGTCGGCCCCGGCGACACGGTCTGGGGCATCGCCCGGAAATTCAATGTGGAACCGGCCTCGCTCATGGCCTGGAACAACATGAAAAGCGCCAGCGCGCTTCAGGCCGGGGCCCAGATCACCATCCGCCAGAACTGACGCGGGAAGACCGGCCGTCACCACCCGACTTTTGGGAAGAGACAGGGCCGCGCCCGACGCGCACGTTCCGGCGCACGCATCCGTCATTGCGGACGGGGGAGACCGAACATCCGGTTTCCCCCGTCTTTTTTTCGGCTGCGATTAGTCGCGCCGGTCCAAGGCCCGAAACAGCGCCTCCAGCCGACGGCGGTTGACGCCCAGATCGCTATAGCCCACCCGCGAGGCGGAACGGGCATGGAGCAGCCCGGCCGCCGGGTCGTAGAGCAATTCCACATCATCCACAAAGCCGAATACGGGAGACGTCCAGGTGGCGTGCAGGGAGCGGTCGGTACGCTTGTCGATCGCATAGCCCTGCCGGGCCAGCTCGGCGGCCAGGAAGGGGATAGGATTTTGCGCGCATGGCCTGGGTGCGAAAAAGTGCCGCGCATCCCCGGATGGGGCCGTGGTCGACACCCAGTTGGGCCTGTCATCGCCAGCACGCAGCGGTCCCTGCGGCGGCGACAGCACGGGCGTCATATGCCGGCTCACCCGGCCAAGCCAGAACAGCCCGGCCACCCCGATCAGGACGGTTGCAAGCCCCCCCGCCAAGAGCACCCGAGCCACGGACCGCACCATCTTCCCCGCCTCACCCCGTCGCGACGTTTTCCTGCGCCTCCCGGCATTCCCCACACAGGACCCGGTTGCGGCCTTCGGCCTTGGCCTCGTAAAGGCAGGCGTCGGCCCGGGCCAACAGCGCGTCCAGTTCCAGCCCGCCCACGGCCACGCCGACGCTGGCCGTTACGGCATAGCCACCGGGGTGCAGGGCGGACACGGCCAAGCGCAGGCGCTCCGCCACGGTCCGGGCCTCCGTCGCCCCCATTCCGGGCAACAGGACGCCGAATTCCTCACCACCCAGGCGCCCTATGGCGTCATAGTCCCGCACCACCTGCCGCAAGCACTGGCCCACGCCCCGCAAGACGACATCCCCGGCCTGATGGCCATAGGTGTCATTGATTCCCTTGAAATGATCCAGATCCACCATCAGCAGACTGACCCGCTCCCCCCGCTCCCGACTGTGCGCCAGGGCCTCCTCGGCCAGTTGCAGAAAATAACGGCGATTGGGCAAACCGGTCAGAAAATCGGTCTGGGCCTGTTTGCGCAAGGCGTCACGGGTCTCGCGCAGTTCCGCTTCGACCCGGCCCGAGGTCATGGAAATCAGGCAGAACACCAGCAGCGACATCAAGAACATGCTTCCAAAAAACAGGAGTTTGTTCACCACATCGGACCCTCCGATGTCGCAGTGGGCGGCCTGCCAGGCATTGCCGACCCGAACGATATAGAAGCAGGCCACAAGAAACATGGTTCCCGAGAAAACCGACTGCATGGGATAGGTTCGCCAGCGCCGCACGAGATACGGTTCCAGGGCGATACGGCCATACACGATGGCATTGTAGGTGGAAACGGCGACGACCCGCCGGCAGGTGTCGTATTCGATGAACAGGGCGTAAAACATCACCCCCAGACAAAGAAACGCAAGGACGACATTGACGGCGCTGCGCCGGGAGATGGTGTCGATCTCACCGTACATCGCAATGCCGCGATACCAGAAGATCCCTTGCAGCAGCAGCAATGAATTCCCCAAAGCAATGGAAAGTGTCTCTCCCAACACTCTATAAAAAATCAAGATGATGGCGATGACCCAGAAGAATTGGCCGGCCGTGAGAAATCCAAAACCGGGATACGTCTTCCTGTACAGAAAGGTATACCCCATGACCAGGGTCAGGGAAAAAAACAAGACCGCTGACATGAGGGCCATGGTCGGCACATCGAGCTGGGACAGAAAATACTGCATAGTGCGTACGCAACGCCATACCCGTCACATGCCAAGCGTCGCTACCCTTATGAAGTATTGCGAGCTTTATCCGCGCCGTCAACCTCCGTACAACGCCTTTTCCAGCAAGGCCCGAACAGCATCGGCCGGCAGGATGCGTCCTGTCCACAAGCGAAACTGCTCCACCGCCTGATACAAAAACATGTCCAGGCCCGAGACCACCGTCGCGCCCACGGCCCGGGCATCCGCCACAAAGCGCGTCGGGTCGGGGGTGTACACGAGGTCGTAGACCACCTGCTGCGGGCGCAGGGCCTCGCCGGGATAGGCCGAAAGCCCTTCCAGACGGCCGGCCATGCCCATGGGCGTGGCGTTGACGAGCAACCCGGCCGGGAACTGCGTCCGCGCCTCCCAGGCCACCTGCTCCAGGCCGAATTCCCGGGCCAGGGCCGCGGCCTTTTCCGACGTGCGGCCCGTCACGGCCACCCGGGGCACGCCCAGCCGCCGCAGCCCGACCACCGCCGCCCGGGATACGCCGCCACAGCCAAGGACCAACGCCGTTTCAGGATGCACGCCGGCTTCCACCAGCGGCCGGCAAAAGCCTTCGACGTCGGTGTTCTCCGCCCACAGATTCCCGTCACGCCAATAGAGCGTATTGACAGCCCCGACCTCGCGGCCAAGCTCGGTCACTGCGTCCACATAGGCCATCACCGCCGTCTTGTGCGGAATGGTGACGCTCAGGCCCATGATCGGCGTTTCCCGCAACCGGCCCATGAACGCGGCCAGCTCCTCGGGCGCGGTGTCCCAGGCCTCATAGCGGCCGTCGATGCCGAAACGGGAAAATCCCCAGTTGTGGACCAGGGGACTGCGCGTGTGGCCAAGGGGATGGCCGATGATGCCATACACCTGCGTCATAACCGTGCTCCTCGTAACGGGAGGGAAAGCAGTTGGGGGAGGGAACCTTTTTTTGCAAAAAAAGTTCCCTCCCCCAAACCCCCACCTTCCCAAAAAACTCCAAAGGGAAAACGCACACCTCTCCCCGCTTTTCCGGGGGGCCTTAGGC
>JAFABC010000096.1 GCA_023426275.1 Pseudomonadota bacterium
GGGAGGGGGTCACCCCCTCCCGGACCCTCCCGAAAGGGGCGGGCGGACGTTTGGCGGGTCGGGTGTTTGGGCGTCTGGGGGCGGGCCTGTGCCTGTTTGGTTGCGCGATTTCCCCCAGGCAGAGCCAGGGGGTAATCGCGCAACCAAGGAGCGCCAGCGTCGCTTCGCGCCGCCAAAGACACGTCGAGGGGGTCCGGGGGACATCATGCCCCCCGGCCGCCGGAGGCATCTTCCAGACAGACCCCGTTTAGCAAGGAGCGACGAAAAACGTGAGCGCGACATTCAATCCGGCGATTTTCGCGGCCCGACGCGACCGCCTGCGCAAACGGCTGGCGGAAATGGGACACGAGGCCCTGCTCGTCTCCCACGCGGCCAACCGGTTCTATTTGAGCGGCTTCGAGCTGCACGACCCCCAGTGCAACGAAACGGCGGGCTACCTGTGCGTCGCCGTCAACGGCCGTGACGCCCTGTTCACCGACGCCCGCTACCGCGACGCGGCCCTGCGCCTGTGGCCGGCCCGGGATCTGTGCATCTACGGGGCCGGGCGCTTTGCCTCCATCGCCGACTTTCTCAAGGACCGGGGCATCGCCAAGCTGGCCTTCGAGGCCACGAGCCTGTCCTTCGACACCCATGGCCAGCTGGCCACGCACATCCCGCTGACCCCGGTGGTCCAGGCCGTGGAGCCGTTGCGGCTGCTCAAGGACGCCGACGAGATCGAGCGGATGCGCCGTTCGGCCGCCGTCAACCACGCCGTCATGAACAGCCTGGACCAGGTGCTCGTGCCGGGCCGCACCGAGGCCGAGGCCGCCTGGGAAATCGAAAAGCTCTTTCGCGAACACGGCGCCAGCGAGCTGGCGTTTGCCTCCATCGTGGCCGTAGACGCCAACGCCGCCCTGCCCCACGCCATTCCCGGGGAGACGCGCATTCCCGAGGAAGGCCTCGTGCTGGTCGACGTGGGCGGCCGGCGCGACGATTATTGTTCCGACCAGACCCGCACCGTGTGGGTGGGCAGCCACCCCTCCGACCGCTTCCTGACCATGCTCGACCGGGTCAAGCGGGCGCAGGCCGCCGCCCTGGACGCCTTGCGGCCGGGCCTGCCCTTTCGCGAGGCCTACGCCCTGGCCCGGGACGTCTTTGTCCAGGCCGGCGTGGCCGACCGCTTCACCCATTCCCTGGGCCATGGCGTGGGTCTGGAAACCCACGAGGGGCCAAGCCTTAATCCCTCGGCCGAGGGCGTGCTCGCGCCGGGCATGGTGGTCACGGTGGAGCCTGGGCTGTACTACCCGGAATGGGGCGGCGCGCGCTGGGAACACATGGCCCTTATCACCGAAGACGGCTGCGAGACCCTGTGAAGCGTCGACGGCGGCAACCGCCCTACCGCCCGCCGGCGGCCTCGGACCGCCTCTACGTGCGGCTTTTGCCGCGCCATGTGGCCCTGCTCAAGTTCCTGCTGGAAGCCGAGGACAATCTGGCCCTGCCCACGGTGGTCGACCGGTTCGCCGCCGTGGTGCGCCTGCTGTTTTCGCCGGACGAGCGTCGCCGGGTGGAACGGTTCGTCGAGGACTTGCGGGCCATGTGCCCGGAAGCCTGCCTGTGTCCGACACCCGGCCGCCCGTCAGGGGTTGCCAAGACGGATTCCCTCGCTTAGTCCTGAAGCATCGAAGGAAGCGGACCAGTCCCGCCGTCCGATCCGGCAACCCGCAACCGGTTCACTGCCATGCCCGCCGCCCCACAACCACGCATCCTGCTCGTGGACGACAACGCCGACAACCTGATGCTCATGCAGCTCTATCTCGGCGACAGTCCCTACCACGTCGACCTCGCCACCGACGGCCGGGAGGCCGTGGAAAAATACGCCGCGGCTCCCTATGACCTCGTCTTCATGGATTTGGAGATGCCCTATCTCGACGGGTACGACGCCACCCGGGCCATCCGCGAGCTGGAGCGTCGCGCCGGCCGGCCGCCGACCCCCATTTTGGTGCTGACCGCCCACGCCCTGGACGAAATCCGGCTGCGCTGCCTGGATGCGGGCTGCACGGATTTTCTGGTCAAGCCCGTGCGCAAAAGCGCCGTGCTGGCCGCCATTGTCCGGCATCTGGCCACGGCGACGCCGGACGACGCCGCCGCGCCCGCCACGCCGTCCACCCTGCCCCGGGCCGAACAGGAGCTCTTGCGGCCGCTGTTGCCGGTCTTTTTCACCTCCGCCGCCGCCAGCCTCGACGAGGCCGGGCGGGCCCTGGACCGGGACGACCTGACGGCCGTGCGCATCCAGGGACACAAGCTCAAGGGATCGGCGCTGTCCTACGGGTTCGACGCCCTGGGACAGGCCGCCCTCAGGCTGGAGCGGGCCGGAGAGAACCTGGACGCCATCACGGCCCGGATGGCCTTGGAGCAGGCGACAAGACAGTTGCGGGCGGCCAGACGGTCGGCCGGACTGGAAGAGGAAGACGGGACGGAACGCGCCTGAGAAACGGGCGCTCGTCAGGAAAAGAGGGAACACGACCGGCGCGCGCCCCCGAGGCCGTACGGCTCTCCGGGGCGGGCAGCCGGATCAGTCCGCTTCGGCCTTGGACAGCAGGGCCTCGGCCTTGGACAGCAGGGTCTTGGCGTCGAACGGTTTTTCCAACACGTCATCCGCCCCGAAAATGGTGGCGTGCCCGAGCAGGTCCATGCCGATCTTGGCCGAGCCGCCGGAAATGGCCATGACCTTGCAGGACCGGCACTGGTTGCGCAGCTGTTGCAGCACCTCGAGCCCGTCCATTTCCGGCATGAAGATATCCAACACCACAAGGTCCGGCGGCTGGGAGGCCAGGGCCTTCATGGCCTGACGCCCGTCCGCCGCCTCGGCCACGGCATAGCCGGCCCCTTCCAGATACAGTCGGATCAAGGCCCGAATGCTCGGGTCGTCGTCCACAACCAGTACGCTTCTCACGACTTCGCCTCCATGGCAGACGCATGGGGGAGAATTCCCCATATGAGGGGGAGAGTTCCCCATATGAAATGATTCTATAAAGGCCCGCCTGCAACGCGTCAAGGCGGGACGTTCGCGTCCGACACTTCCCAGGCGGAAGCAGGCACGGCTGTCAGGAAAAATCGTACATATCGAGCAGTTTGCCGTCGGCATCGATGAGCAGCGGATCGATCATGCTCTTGCCCCGGGACTGGCCGATTTCCATGGACAGGGCCCGGCCGGCGTAGCTTAGGCCGGTGATGACGACTTCCTCGCTGTACAGATCCGAAAAGCGCTCGACCGAAACGGACAGGTCCCCGGGATCGAAGGGACCGTCGAAATCCGGCAGGGAAAAGGTCATCTCCCCCTTGTCCACCGAACCGAGCAGACACAGCACCTCGCCCGGGCCGATGCCTTCGAGAAGTTCGGCCAGCCGGGGCCGCTGCTCGACCACGGGCAGGCCGCCGACCGCCAGTTCGATGCCCCCCTCGCCCGCATCCACGGTCATGGACAGGCCGTGCTCGAAACAGGCGCCGGTGCGCTGGTGGAACTTGGGCAGCGCCAGCCAGCCGTCCCAGGACAGCCCCAGGTCCTCGGCGTACTTCGCGGCCAGACGCTCGTCGAAGTACAACACGCCCCGGAAGCAGTTGCCGGCGAAATACGGCGTATTGTTCTTGCCCCAGCAGTGCCGGTAAATCTTGCGCACGAAATCCCGCGACAGCGCGGAAACGAGAATCTGGTCGATATCGCCGTGGGTCGTGATGTGAAGAGCCATGCGGTGCGTCTCCCGGAGTTGCAGGTTGCCGGCCGACACTATCCTCGGCCAGCAATTTGGGCAACATGGCAACCGGGCCGGATCGCCCGCCTCCGGCTCACGGTCGGGCCGCCGGAAAACGGAACCAGGGCTGGTCCGTCGTCACGCCATGATCGCGCAGGATGGCCGCCACCACGGCCGGATCGACCACGGTCAAAAGCGGCTTGATCCGCTCCGAGGTGTTGGCCAGACACTGGGCGCAAAACCGATGCACCGGCCGAAAGGCCCGAAAGCCCTCCCGGATGCGCGTCATTTCCGGTCCCCGCCAAAAGGCCCGCACGTCCGTGTCCGGGGCCAGCCGGCCGGCCCGGGCCCGGGCCGTGGGATCGCAGCAGCAAAAGGCCGCCCCGCCGTCGGCCTGCACGGACAGCATGGTATGGCAGGAATCGCAATACCCGGCCGGTTCGACCGTTTCCGGCAGGGCCACAAAGGCGTCGTAGGAATTGGGCATGATCTTGGTCGGCTGCACCTCCAGCCGGCACGGGCCGTCCTTAAAAAGCACCACGGGCTGGCGCGCGGCGATCCGTTCCCGGGCGGTTTGTCCGTCAACGGCGACGGACAGGTCGAGCCGGTCGGCCAGGGCCCGGGTCTTGGCCAGGATGCCGTCGCTGTCGGCGATAGCCTTGTCGTAGGCAAGCGCCCCCTGGAAAATGGAATAGTCCGCGATCTGCACGGCCATGGTCCCGGGGACCGCCTGTTCGAGGCGGTGGCGCAGAAACCGCAGCAGGCGGCGCTGGTAGGCCTCGAAGGACAGGGTCGCGCCCCGGTAGGCGTAGTCGGCGGCGTCGGCGCTGTAGCTTATGAGCAGATCCATGGGCAGGTCGAAGGCGGCGCGCCGGATGGCCAGGGCGTTGGTGGCGCTGCGGAAACGGCCGCCCCGGTCGTGCACATAGGTGATGATGGCCTCGATGCCGGGATGCAAAAAAGGCTCGTAGGTCTGGCCGAAGGACAGGGGCCAGCCCTGCTCCAGGGCCTGATCGACAAGGCTGCGGGCCAGGGCCGGGTCCATGTTGACCTTGGGCTGCCGGATGTTTCGCGTCGAGCAGTAGGCACAGGCCAGATTGCAGATATTGGTCAGGGCGACCAGCAGGGTCGGCCGTTCCAGGCAGGCCTCAAGACGCCGGCCGTACCTGGGATCGTCGATGAGTGTGCGTTTCAAACCTGCCACGCGGCCTTTCCCCCCTTTCGCGCCCGCCGGTGTCGCCGGAGTCGGACGGCACAACGCCTTGTTTTGCAACATTCGTGCAGCCCGAAAAATACGCCGCCTGCGCCCCCGGCGGACAAGTCCGTCAAGAGCCTGACACACTCCCGGCCCGGCAGCCGGACCAAAATGTCACCGTGATGACGCAACGCCTGACAATGCCTGGGATTGTCACAGCCACCGGGAGCGCGTAACACGATGCCCAAGGTCTCAAAACCGTTTCCCATGGCGGGCAAACCCAGGAGGAACCCATGAAGTTGCCTTACAAAGCGTTGCTTCCCGTTCTCGTTGGTCTGGCCATCGCCGTCCTGCCCGTCCCCACGGGGCTGGCTCCCTACGCCTGGTACTATTTCGCCGTGTTCGCCGCCGTGGTGGTGGGGCTCGTGCTCGAACCCATCCCCGCCGCCGCCATCGGCGTCATGGGCGTCACCCTGGCCGCCCTGTTCCGGCTGGTGCCGGCCAATCCGCCCACGCCGCCAACCGCCAGCCAGTCCATCGCCTGGGCCCTGTCCGGCTTCGGCAACGGCACGGTCTGGCTCATCTTCATCGCCTTCATGTTCGCCCTGGGCTACGAAAAAACCGGCCTCGGCCGGCGCATCTCCCTGTCGCTGATCAAGATCCTCGGCAAAAAGACCCTGGGACTCGGCTACGCCGTGGCCTTCGCCGACTGCATCCTGGCCCCGTTCATGCCGTCCAACACGGCCCGAAGCGGCGGCACCATCTTCCCCATCATCAAGAACATCCCGCCGCTGTACGGCTCCACCCCGGAGCAGGACCCGCGCAAGATCGGCTCCTACATCATGTGGGTGGCCCTGGCCACGACCTGCGTGACCAGCTCCCTGTTCCTGACCGGACTGGCCCCCAACCTGCTGGCCGTGTCCGTGGTGGAAAAAACCGCCAACATCCGCCTGGAATGGACGCAGTGGTTCATCGCCATCGCCCCGGTCGGCATCATCCTGTTCCTGGCCGTGCCGCTTCTCAGCTATTTCATCTATCCGCCCACCCAGAAGGAAAGCGCCGACGCGCCGATCTGGGCCGGCAAGGAACTCGCCGCCATGGGCCCCATCAGCCGCAAGGAGCTGACCATGGCCGGGCTGGCGCTGTTCGCCCTGGTGCTGTGGATTTTCGGCGGCAAGGCCATCAATTCCACCACCACGGCCTTCATCGCCCTGTGCCTCATGCTGCTGTTCAAGGTCATCACCTGGGACGACCTGCTCGCCAACAAGCAGGCCTGGAACGTGCTCATGTGGTTCGGCACCCTGGTCGCCCTGGCCGGCGGACTGGCCAAGACCGGCTTTTTGACCTGGTTCGCCAACGGCGTGGCCGCGCATCTGGTCGGCTACTCCCTGACCACCGTCATGGTGGCCCTGGTCGTGGTCTTCTTCGCCATCCACTACATCTTCGCCAGCGTCACCGCCCATGTCACCGCCCTGCTCGCCGTGTTCCTCACGGCGGCAGCGGCCGTGCCGGGCATGAACATGCAGGTCATGGCCCTGATGCTGTCCACCAGCCTCGGCATCATGGGCATCCTGACGCCCTTCGCCACGGGCCCCTCACCCATCTACTACGGCAGCGGCTACCTGCCGGCCAAGGACTTCTGGCGACTGGGCTTCATCTTCGGCCTGATCTTCCTGGGCGTCTTCCTGGCCATCGGCATCCCCTGGATGCTGGCCATCGGCGGTTAGTTGGAAAAGATGCCTCCGGCGGCCGGGAGGGGGTCACCCCCTCCCGGACCCTCCCGAAAGGGGTGGAAGGACGGTCGGTTGGCTGGTCGGGCTTCGGACGTTTGTCGGCGCGTTTTTCTCCAGGCAAAGCCTGGAGAAAAAC
>JAFABC010000114.1 GCA_023426275.1 Pseudomonadota bacterium
CCGACAAGGTGCGCCAGCGTCGCTTCGCGCCGCCAAAGACACGTCGAGGGGGCCCGGGGGGCATCATGCCCCCCGGCCGCCGGAGGCGTTTTCTCCTCCCGCTACAGTCCGGGCAATGGGGGCTCGCGGGATGGGGCGTCCCAGATGCGGGCCAGCAGGCGGCGGGCCTCGGCCAAGCCGGGGTTGAGGACCAGGGCGTCGCGGGCGGCGGCTTCGGCTTCGGGCAGCCGGTTTTGCTCGTAGTAGACCCGGGCGATGTTGAGCAGCAGGTGGTCGTCGTCGCTGGAAAGTTCCCGGGCGCGGAAATAGTATTTGAGCGCCTCGTCGAACAGGCCTTTTTTGCGCAGGTTGATGCCGAACTCGTTGAACAGATGTTTGTGCCGGGGTTCGAAGGCTTCTTCGAGCCGCACGAGCCGGTCGAAAATGTAGACGGCCTTGTCGGTCTTGTTGAGCGCCAGATAGACGAGTCCCAGCCCGAAGTTGGCTCGGATGTTGTCCTCGTCGATGCCTTTGATCTTGAGATATTCCTGTTCGGCGCTCGCATGTTTGGCCGCGGCCCGGTAGTGGTCGCCCAGAAGCAGGGGCTGGCTGAGCAGGCGGTAGCTCAGGTCCGGTTCCAGGTGGTAGTCCTCGAACAGCGCTTCCCGGTTGATTTCGAACGGCGTGCCTTGCGGCTTGAAATCCATGTCCAGGCTTTGCACCTGGAACCGGGAATCCGGCAGTTCCTTGACGAACCAGTAGGTTTCGGACAGGGCGGCCCGTTTGGTGGTGCCGAATCCCACCGTGACCGTGGCCTTGCGGGAAAAAATGCCGGAAATGCGGTGTTCGCTTGGCATGACGGCTTCAAATATCCATTTCGAGCCCGTCGTTTCCGGAAGCGGGGCGGGGCGGGATGGACAGCTCTTCGGGGGATGCGTTGTACTGCCTGCGTAATTTGGCGAGCAGTTGCCGGGCCTCCGTGAAGTCCTGGCGCAGGGCGGCGGCTTTTTCCAGATGGGCGATGGCCGCCGGGGAATCCTTGGCGAAAATGCAGGCCTTGGCGATGTTGTAGTGCAGGTTCTCATCGTCCGGGGTCAGATGCAGGGCCTGGGTGTAGGCGTGCATGGCCCCGATGTAGTCGCCCTGGCGTCGCAGCTCGATGCCCATGGTGTTGTACGGATTGATGGCCCCGGGATTGGCTTGCAGGATTTCGACGAAAAGCTCCTTGAGCTCGTCGAGCCGGTCCTGCAAGGCCAGGATTTCCGCTGACTTGTCCAGGCATTCCCGGTAGCTGGCCTCGTCGCCCCGGCCCTTGTGGGCGTGGGCGAGACCCTGGTAGGCCTCGGCGAACATGGCGTTGAGGGCCACGGCCTTGTTGAAGGCCAGGATGGCCTTGCCGAATTTCTGGCGGCGCAGATAGTCCATGCCCTTGTTGAAATAGGTGGTGGCCTCGTTTTCCTCTTCCACCAATTCGGTGAACTCCACGATGGCCTCGTCGAAGCGGCCTTGGCGCACCAGTTCGCCGGCGGTTTCCAGCTGGGCCGTTTCGATGTCGTCGCCGGCCAGGGTCTCGCAGGCCAGCCGCAGGTGGCGTTCGAGGGTGTCCAGGGAATAGGGCCGGATCACGTAGCCGTTGCACCCGGCGGCGATGGCGCGCAGCACGCCTTGGAGACGGCTTTCCTGGGTGACCATGACGGCCGGCAGGATGCCGGGCCGGATGGCCTTGCGCAGGGTCCGTAGGCAGGCGCAGCCGTCCATGCCGCCGATGGAGGCGTCAACGAGCAGCAGCTGGATGTCCCGGCGTCGCAGCGACTCCAGCACATCGTCGGGGTCGGTGAAAATCCGGACGTTTTTGACATCGAGCTTGATGCAGCAGTGCTTGTCGCGGGCGGCATGGTGCTGGTTGTTGGTCAAAATGGCGATGGAAAGAGCTTGGCGGTCCATGCGGTCTCGTGGTGGCTGCAAAGCGCGAACGTTTGGAGATGGTGGATACAGCCTGCGACAGCGTCATGCGCCATGTGCCATGGCGAAGTAACCGGGAAGTCGCGCCATTGACGGTGGAAAGACAAAAGGGCTACCCAACGCTGACGCCTCTTTCGTCCGCAGCGTTGCATCGATGGGATGGTCGCTGTGGTCGGAAGTGCCATGGCCGCCGGGAAACGGACGCCGGCCGCGGTCACGACCTGTTTTCCGTAACATGGGTCGCTGTTGAAACCAAGGGCAATGATGCGGTCGGAAGGCGGGGGCTGCGGCCGGCCCGCATTGGAGGAAGGATGGACAAGATGCCTGGAAACGCGTCGGCCGGCCGGGAGCAACCTGGGGAGCGCACGGCGCAATCCCTGGCCATGGAGGCCCTGGGGCGCCTCGTGGCCGGTCTGATCGAGGACATCAACTCGCCGGTGCAGTATGTGGGCGACAACCTGGAATTTCTCGCCGACGTGTTCCGTCGGCTGGTGGAAGCGCTGGATCGCCTGAGCGACGAGGCCATTGCCCTGGCCGGCGAGGACGGCGGGTTGGCCGCGAGTCTGGCCGGGCTGCTCGGCGACGAGGACCTGCGCTTCGTGCTGGAGGAAACGCCGGGAGCCATCGAGGAGTCGCGGCAAGGGCTGGACCGGGTGACCGCCATTGTGGCCGCGATCAGCCGTTTTGCCGCGCCCGATGCCGCGAACGTGCGCGGGGCGGATGTGGCCGAGGCCCTGGACGACGTGCGCATCGTTTCCCGGCGCGCCTGGAGCCCGGTGGCCGAGGTGGCCTGCGACATCGAACCGGAGCTGCCGGCGGTGGCGTGTCCCCCGGCGGCATTGCGACAGGCGCTTGCGGCGCTGCTCACGTGCGCGGCGACGCGGGTCCGGGCGGGCGGCCCGGGCCGCATGACCGTCACGGCGCGGCGGCAGGGCGGACAGGTGACCGTGGCCGTGGCCGATTCCGGCCTGGACGGCGGAGACCTGCCCGCCGAAGCCCGGCCGGAGGACTGGCCCGGCCTGGAGCCGGTCCGGCTGCTGGTGACGCGTTACGGCGCGGGCTGCGAAGCGCTGTCCGGCCGGGACGGGGGCGTGACGATCATGCTGACGCTGCCGTCGGTGGCGGAGGCGGGGCCGGCGGCCATCGGGGCGTGATCGGACGCGGTTGCGTGCGGATGCATTGCCCGGTATCCTCATCAGTTGGCGCACGGGACACAACGGTCACGCACGCCTTTCGGAGGATGCATGTCACACATTTCCAGGATCGTTCCCGCCACCTGCACCCGGGATTGCCCGAGCGCCTGCGGCCTGCTGGCCCATGTGGACGGCGACCGGGTCGTCAAACTGACGGGGAATCCCGACCATCCCGTCAACCGGGGCACGGTCTGCCGCAAGGTCCCGGCCTTTTTGCGCCGCTTTTACAGTCCCGAGCGGGTGTTGACGCCGTTGCGCCGGCGAAACGGCGCCCTGGTCCGCGTGTCCTGGGACGAGGCCCTGGACGAGATGGCCGCGCGCATCAAGGCCTGCGTGGATCGGTATGGTCCGGAATCCATTCTCCATTACATGGGCTTTGGCGAGCGCACGGCGCTTAAAATCGTCAACGCCCGGTTTTTCGCCCTGCTCGGCGGGGTGACCACCCTGGCCGGCACCCTCTGCGGCGGTACGGGCTACGCCGCCCAGAGCCTGGATTTCGGCCCCCGCGTCTCCCATGACCCCCTGGATCTGGCCAACGCCCGCACCATTGTCCTGTGGGGACGCAATCCGGTGGCCACCCAGCCCGGGATCATGTCCCATTTGCGCGAGGCCAAAAAACGCGGCGTGCGCATCATCCTGGTCGATCCGCGCCGCAGCGAATCCGCCGCCCTGGCCGATGTACACCTGCGTCCCCGGCCGGGGCGCGACGCCTTTCTGGCCCTGGCCGCGGCCAAGCTCATTTTCGAGTCCGGCCAGGAGGATCGGGACTTTCTCGGCAACTACTGCGACAACCTGGACGGCTATCGGGCCTTGCTGGGCCGGTTTTCCCCGGACGAACTGGCCCGGGCCTGCGATGTGGACCTTGCTGTCATCCGGGAGTTGGCCCGGGCCTATGTGGTCGGTCGGCCCACGGCCACGCTGCTCGGCTGGGGCCTGCACCGTTTCACCCTGGGCCACGAGCTGGTACGGGCCGTGGACGCCCTGGGCGCGGTTTCCGGCAACATCGGTCTGCCCGGCGGCGGCGTGTCCCAGGGGTTCGAGGAGTGGGGGCCCTACGACCAAAACCTGTGGGGCGAGGACCTGCATCCGCCGCGTCGCAAACTACTCATGCCGCAAATCGGCCGGGAAATCCTCGAAGCCACGGACCCGCCCATCGAGATGGCCGTCATCACGGCCGCCAACCCGGTGTGCATGGCCCCCAATTCGGACCTCGTGGCCAAGGCCCTTGATGCTGTGCCGTTCGTCGTCCACATGAACATGTTTCTCGACGACACCGCCGACCACGCCGACCTGATTTTGCCCTGCGCGGCCTTTTTCGAGCAGCGCGACATCGTGGCCAGTTTCGGCCACAACCATGTGGGGCCGCTGGTGCCGGCCGTGTCGCCGCCCGGGGAATGCCGCTCCCAGTTCGATATTTTCATGGATCTGGCCCGCCGGTTTCCCTTTGCAGACGATTTCATCAAGACCGACGAGGCGTGGCTGCGGCTGTTGCTGCGGCCGTTGCTCGACCAGGGCGTGGCCTGGGACGATCTGTGGCGGGGGCCGGTGCG
>JAFABC010000120.1 GCA_023426275.1 Pseudomonadota bacterium
CGCCGGCCGTGACCGCGGCCGGGCTCGGCCCCCGGGAAACCCGCGCCTTTGCCGACAGCCTGCTCGGCGTGCGCGTGGCCGACGAGCAGGTCCGCCAGCAGCCGGACGGCCTGGCCGTGCGGGTGACGTTGCGGGCCAGCCTGCCGGGCGACGTCCTGGCCGACCGTCTGACCGCCTTTGCCGCCAACCCGGAGCTGCGCAGCGCCGCCCTGGCCGAAACCGCGGCCCGCGACCAGCGGGCCGCCGCGGCGAAGATGGCCGCCGTGCCCTTTGGCGCGGACCGGGACTTCGCCGCCAAGGGCATGGAGCACCGGATGCGCGAGGATGCCGCCTTTGCCGCCCGCAGCGTCGTGCCGGGCATGTCCATGGCCGATGTCCAGGAACTCATGGGGCCGCCCGGGACCATCAAACAAGCGGCCATTGGCCCGGAAAACTATGTCTGCGCCGGGTACGGCCGCATCTGGGTGGTCTTTCGCGACGGGCTCGTGTCCTGTCTGCGCACGCGACTGGACTACTCCCGGCGCTACGAGACGGATTGTCATTGCGCCGGCGACTACGCCACCATCCTCAAGTCCGAGTAAGGGAGAGTCGTTCTTGACAAAGAAGCCGCACGGCCGGTAGGAATTTGCTGCTCTGATCCGTCTGTCCCTTCCGTGTTCCATCTCCAGCCGCCGGAGGCACCATGCGGGCGCTTATTGTCGATGACGATTTCTACAGCCGCAGCTTTCTGGAATACATCCTCCACCCCTATGCGTCCTGCGACGTGGCCGTGAACGGCGAGGACGCCATCATGGCCTTCAAAAAAGCCCTGGAGGCGGGCGAACCCTACACCCTGGTGTTCATGGACCTGCTCATGCCGGTCATCGACGGTCCCCGGGCCCTCAACGAGATCCGGGAAATCGAGCAGGACTTCGGCGTCACCGGCGACACCGGCTGCAAGATCATCATCACCTCGGTGCTGGAGGACGGCGAGGACACCCACAACGCCATGTACCTGGGCGGGGCCACCTCGTTTCTGCAAAAGCCCGTGGACGAAAAATCCATCCTGGCCGAACTGGCCCGGCTTGGCGTGCTGCCCTCGGAATCCACCAACTGACCCCGCGCCGGGCATCCGCCCGCACCCGCACCACACGTCGCCCTGCTTCCCCGGGCCGGGGTTTTGCCGTAAAAGGCAAAGCATGCGCAGGCGTCTCATCCTGGCCGGCGGCGGCCACGCCCATTTGTTCACCCTGTCCCGGCTGTCCGAATTTTTCGGCGCCGGCATCGACGTCGTCTGCATCGCGCCAAGCCCCCATCTGTCCTACTCCGGCATGGGACCGGGCATGTTGTCCGGCCGCTATGCGCCGTCCGAATTGCGCTTCGCCATCGAGGCGATGGTGCGGGGCGATGTCCCGGGCGGACCGGGACGCCGTCCGCCGACGGAAAAGGCCGCTGGCGAATCGGGGTGCCGCCCCGACGCCTTGGAAAGGGGGGAAGGGACTTTTGTGCGGGGCTGCGTCTGCGGCATCGACGCGGTGGGGAAAACCGTACGGCTGGCGGATGGGCGGGAGTTTGGCTACGACGCCGTCAGCTGCGGCATCGGCAGCGTGGTGCATGCGCCCTTTCCGGTGGAGGCCGCGCCCGGGGTCGGCGTCTATCCGGTCAAGCCCATCGACAACCTGCTCGCCGCCCGGCGCGACATCGCCTCCCGGATCGAGGCCGGCTGTCCCCCGCACGTGCTGGTCATCGGCGGCGGGGCCTCGGCCTTCGAGGTGGCGGGCAACGCCGTGACCCTGCTCGCCGGCTGCGGCGTGAAAACGCCGCTGGTGACCGTCATCGCCGGCCGGGGGCTGCTGTGCGACTGGCCGGCCCGGGCCAGACGGCTGGCCCTGACCTCCCTGGCCCGGCGCGGGGTGCGGATCGTGCCCGGCCGGGTGGAGCGTTTCGCCGGCAACCGGGCCCTGCTCGCCGGCGGCGGGGCCATCGGCGGCGAGGTCTGCCTGATCGCCACGGGCACGCGGCCGCCGGACCTGTTCGCCCGCGCCGGCCTGGCCCTGGCCCCGGATGGCGGGCTGGCCGTCAACACCTTCCTGCAAAGCCCGCTTTTCCCGGAAATCTTCGGCGGCGGGGACTGCATCCGCTTCGAACCCCGGCCCCTGGTCCGGGCCGGCGTCTACGCCGTGCGCCAGGGACCGGTGCTGTGCGCCAATCTGCTGGCCTTTCTCACCGGCGGCGAACTGACGCCCTTTCGCCGCACCGGCTCGGCCTACCTGGCCCTGCTCAACGACGGCGACGGCCGGGCCATCCTGCGCAAGGGGCCGTTCGTCTTCGAGGGCCGCTGGTGCATGGCGCTCAAGGACTGGATCGACCGGCGCTTCATACGCTCGTTTCCACCTCGTCGTCCGGCTGCCTGATCGGACAGGCCGGAGCGGTCCGCGTCGGGGCCGCGCCCACCACCGTGACCAGATCGTCCAGGATTTTCTTCTTGTAGGTCTGCACCAGCGGCTCGTTGTGCATGATCATGTCGAGCTGGCGGGTGTGCATGAGCATGTAGCCGATGACCTTGAGGGCCGTGAGCATCTCGTCCATGGGACCGCCGCTGATGCGGGCGAACGAGGCGTCCTCGTTGACGTCCACGGTAAAGCCCCGCACCTCCAGAATCTCGGCCACGAACTCCGCCCGACGCCGCCGCCGGGAAAATTCGGCCGCGCCACCCTTGAACTGGAAGCTCACGTAGTTTTCCTGGGGCCGGTCGTCCACCAGGGACTCCACCGTGCAGAAGTGGAAGCCGAACCGGGAGCTCAGACACAGGTAGTTGCTCGAAATCATGAAATAGTTGCGCTCGGCAAAGGACGAATGGGTGGCCGCCTCCAGATGCGGATTGGTCGAGGCCTGGGCAATGATGGACAAAAACCCCCGGCCATCCACGGGCGGCGGCCCTTGCCAGGGGATGGCGACGATGCCCTCCCACAGAGCCCCGACCGGAATGGAGCAGATTTCCTCCAGTTTCACGTACTTGCCCGGCACGTCATGGGTGAAGCCGTCATCGAGGTTGATAAACCACCATTTCATGGCGGTGCCCTTGTACTTGAGCTGCTTGGCCGCCCGCTTGGAGAAATGGAACTCCTGGCCGAAGGCGAACATCTCGGTGACGGACTTCTCGTGGCAAAAGCGGGTGATGTCGTGCAGGGTGCGGCAGTTTTCCGGGGCGAACTCCGGCGCGTTGGGATCGACCAGGGTCAGCGGCGTGATGTGGTCCATGACCCGGCGCAGGATGTCGTGCATGGGCGTTTGCCGCTCGGGCGCGGGCACCCGTTCGGCCGCGGCCGCGTCGATCAACTCCGTGAGCCGGCCCGGGTAGACGGCCCGGCCGTCGGCGTCCACCGTGACCTCATGGCCCGGCTGCAACAGCTGCGTCGCCCCGGCCACGCCCATGAGCGCCGGCACGCGGAATTCCCGGGCCACGTTGGCCAGATGGCCGGCCGCCCCGCCCTTTTCCGTCACAATGGCCGCAGCCCGGTCGATGACCGAGGCGTAGCGCGGCGGGGCCTCGACGGCCACCAGCACGCCGCCGCGCGGGAATTGCAGCAGATCGGCCTCCCGGCGCACCACGAACACCGGGCCGCAGCCCACGCCCGGGCTGGCCGTGGCCCCGTCGGCCACCAGCGGCATGCCATGCACCCGGCACACCCGGTCCGCCCCGCCACCGCCCGGCAGCTGCACCAGCTCCCGGCATTGCAGAAAGCGAATGGCCCCCGTGGTGTCCACGGCCCATTCCACATCGACCGGCGAACCGTACATGCCCTCCAGCCGCACGGCCGCCCGGGCCAGCTCCAGGGCCTGCTCGTCGGTGATGCTCGGCTCCCCGGCCCGGTCCCCGGCCATCTCCGTGCGGCACACGCCCTCGCCGGGCAGACACACGAACACCTGATCCTTCTTGCGAATGTGGCGCTCGGCCAGAACCGACGGATCGCTGCGGCGCACCACGAATTCGTCCGTGGCCACGGACCCGTCCACCACCGACTTGGGCAGCCCCAGCGCGCCGTGAATGTGGATGGAGTCGTCGCGGATGTCGAGGGGATTGCGGGAATAGATGACCCCGCCGGCGGCCGCGTCCACCATGGCCATCACGCCCACGCACATGGCCACGTCCTCGTCCGGGATGCCCCGGTTGAGACGGTAGGTCATGGCCTGCGGGCTGTACTTGCTGGCCAGGATCTCCTTGTAGGACTGGAGTAGATCGTCGGGCGCGACATTGAGCTTGGAGGAAAACTGCCCGGCAAAGGTCTGGCCGGCCTCGTCCTCGCCAAGGGCCGAACTGCGCAGCGACACCGGCACGGGGTGGCCGAACGGCGCGCACAGGGTCGCGTAGGCGGTCTGGATGGCTGCGGCCACGTCGGCCGGCACCGTGGCGTCGCTAATCTCGTTGCGAATGCGGGAACTCAAAATGAGCAGGTTGCGCTGGTCGTCCGGACCGGCCGACTGGAGCAGCCGGTTGATCTCGTCGGCCAGATCGTTTTCCTCCACCAGCCGGTGATAGGCCCGGGCCGTGACCACGAAGCCCGGCGGCACGGGCAGGCCGGTGCGGCGCACGATCTCGCCGAGCCCGGCCATCTTGCCGCCCACCTGATCGGCCAGATCCCGGCCGGCCTGCTCCAAGGGCAGCACCAGCGGCAGGTCCGCCGCCTCGGGCTCGTTATGTTCCCAGCATTCGCCGATGCGGCGCTGAATGTCCTTGATGCGGGTGTAGAGCGCGGCGTACCTGTCCGGGGCGATGGCGTTTAAGTGCTCGATAATTTTGTAGACATTGACCGAGGCAGCCGTGGAATGGGCCCGGATGAAGGCCATGCCGAAAGCCCGGCGGCCGTTTAAGGCCTCCTCCATCTCGGTCATGATCTCCAGGGCCTTTTTATTGGCCGTCAGCAGCAGCTTGAAATGGTGATAGCGCTTCTTGAATTCCGCCTGAATCTGCTCCTCGGTCAGCCCCTGGGGCAGATCGGCGTCCTTCTCGGTAAAAAGTCCCGCCAGCGCGCGCTTGATGGTGCCGAACACGTCGCCCCCGATGGCCGGAAAATCGGCCGGGTTTCCGTTGCACACTCCACCCGTTTTGTACCGTTTCGATACAAGCTTGGCAACGAAACCAACCGCCCGAGTCTTCGCTGTGCTTTACAGCTTCCTGTAAAAAACAGTATGCTGTCACAAACAGTGAATAAGGATGGAGGATGTATGTCCCCGGAAAAACGAAAAGCCTCCCGCCACCTGCCCGCCTTTCTGCTGCTGGCCCTGGCCCACGGCCCGGGGCATGGCGCGGCGCTGCTCGGCCGGATGGGCGACCTGCTGCCCGTGCGCGGCGTGGATTCCGGCGCGGTCTACCGCACCCTGGCCGGCCTGGAAGCCGACGGCGCAATCGAAGGGCGCTGGGACACCAGCGGCAAGGGACCGGCCAAAAAAATCTACCGCCTGACCGAAGCCGGCTGGAAGCGCCTGGATTTCTGGCGCGAGGACATCGCCTATCGCGTCCGGCTCCTCAACACCTTTTTACAGCTGGCGGACGCCGTCACGGCCACCGCCCCGCACGCCACGGCGCAAACGGAGGCCGCCCCATGCCGGAAGAAGTAACCCCGCGCGAAACCATTCCCCTGCGGCCCCGGCAGGCCCTGGCCCTGGTGGCCATCCTGGCCGTCGCCGTTTTCATGCTGGTGTGCGAAGCCCACGGCCGGACCATGGAGAGTGCCGCCGCCGTCATCCTCCTGTGCATCGGCCTGTGGGCCACCGGCTGGCTGCCGGGCTGGCTGACCGGGCTGGTCTTTTTCTCCCTGTGCATGGCCGCCCACGTGGCCCCGGCCGCCGACGTGTTCGCCGGCTTCGCCTCCTCGGCCACCTGGCTGGTGCTCTCGGGGCTGATCATCGGGGCCTCCATCCGCCACACCGGACTCGGCGACCGGCTGGCCGCCCGGCTGGCCCCGCACATCGGCCAATCCTTCGGCCGGGCCATCGCCCTGGTGGCCGCAAGCAGCGCCGCCCTGGCCTTTGCCATGCCCTCCTCCCTGGGCCGGGTCATGCTGCTGCTGCCCATCCTGCGGGCCCTGGCCGACCGCCTGGGCTACCCGGAAGAAAGCAGGGGACGCCGGGGCATCATCCTGGCCGGCGTGCTCGGCACGTTCCTGCCGGCCTTTGCCGTGCTCCCGGCCAACATCCCCAACAACGTCTTCGTGGGCACGGTGGAAGCCGTCCTTGGCGCGTCGCCGCGCTACGGCGCCTATCTGCTCCTGCACTTTCCCGTGCTCGGCCTGCTCAAGCTCGCCGTCCTCATCGCCCTGCTCATCCGGCTCTTTCGCGACACCCCGGTCCGGGACGCGGCCGCCGCCCCGGCTCCGGCCGCCGGACTCACGCCCCCGGAACGCCATCTGGCCGCAGTGCTGTGCCTCGCCATCGGCCTGTGGGCCACGGACGGCTGGCACGGCATCTCCGCCGCCTGGATCGGCATGCCCGTGGCCGTGTGGTGCCTGTTCCCGGGCAGCGGGCTGCTCGGGAAAAACCCCTTCGCCGCCATGAAGCTGGAACCGGTCTTCTACGTGGCCGGCATCGTCAGCCTGGGCGTGCTGGCCGACCACAGCGGCCTGGGAGCCCGGGTGGCCAACTGGGCCGTTTCCGTGCTCCCGCTGGCCCCCAACGCGCCGGCCGCCAATTTCGGCATCCTGACCGGCCTGTCCTCGCTGCTCGGGCTCGTGGTCACCCTGCCCGGGGTCGCGCCTGTGCTCACGCCGCTGATCCCCTCCCTGTCCGCCGCCACGCACTGGCCGCCCCTGGCCGTGGCCATGACGCAGGTCGTGGGTTTTTCCACGGTGCTGCTGCCCTATCAGGCCCCGCCGCTGGTCGTGGCCATCCAATCCGGCGGCGTCGCGGCCAGGGACGTGACGCGCGTGTGCCTGCTGCTGGCCGGCCTCACCATCGCGTTGCTGTGGCCGCTCGATTATCTGTGGTGGGTGGCGCTGGGCTGGATCGGCTGAGCACGCCCCGGCCGCGCCCATGCCTTGCCAAGCGCACGGCCAAAGGATACCCAGCAAACAGGATCAATCCTTGTCAGGGAGCAGACACGATGGGAAACGACTTCGCCGACGACCTCAAGCAGGAACTGCTGACGGAAATGGCGGACAACTTCTTTTCCCGCCGTCACAACCTGGATGAACGCCTGGAATCCTTCTCCGGCCTGCGCGAGAAAGTCGCGCGGCAGGGAGAGCTCGCCCTGGCCCGGTGGCGCGCCTTCCGCAAATTGTTGCTGGCCACCCCCGAAACGGACCGGTTCCTGGCCAGCCTCGGCTACGACGTCGCCGCCTTGGAAGCCTTCCCGGACAACGACGTGCTGCACCCCCGCTTCCGCCAGCCCCTGGCCCTGACCGCCCGGGCCCGCTACCGCCGGACCGTGCGCCTCGCCTACGAGGATTTGCGCCGGGAACTCGAACTCTACAACGAGGGCCGGTTCATCCCCGATCCCCGCGATTCCCGCCGCAAGGCCCGCGTGCCGGGCTTCGACCACCTGATGGATGTCGCCCGGAAACTCAACGAGGAAATCAACAGCGTCAACAGCTGCCAGTGCCCCTCGGACATGCTGCGCTTCACCAAATCCCTGGACCCGGTGCGTATGGAGCAGGAAAGCGCCTGCGGCGGCGTCGGCAACGCCTGCCTCCTCAACGAGGAGCTGGCCTACACCCGCCTCGACCTGGACGGCCTGAACGTGCCGCGACTCCCCACGCCGCCGCCCCTGGACACCGTCGAGGACACCCTCGACGCCCTGGCCGACGCCCTCTTCGCCACCCAGCCCGAAGCCGTCAAAGCCATCCAGGCCGCGCAGAAATAAGACGGGAAAAGAAAAGGAAAGATGCCTCCGGCGGCCGGGGGGCATCATGCCCCCCGGGCCCCCTCGATAGTTCTTTGGCGGTGCGAAGCGACGCTGGCGCACCTTGTCGG
>JAFABC010000140.1 GCA_023426275.1 Pseudomonadota bacterium
GCATCAAGGGGGTCCAGGGGGGATTATCCCCCCCGGCCGCCGGAGGCCTCTTCTCTTCCCTTCTCTAGCGCAGGTAGGTGGGAATGTTCATGAAAAGTTCCCGCGTGAAATTGATCATCTTGTCCATCATCCAGGGGAAGGCCAGCAGCAGGGCGATGAACATGGACAGGATCTTGGGCACGAAGGTCAGGGTCATTTCCTGAATCTGCGTGGCCGCCTGCAGCACGGAGATGAACACGCCCACCACCAGCGAGACGCCGAGCATGGGCAGGGCCAGGAAAAGCGCCGTTTCGATGGCCTGCCGGGACAGGGCCACGACCATGTCGGGTGTCATGGCGATCGCTCCTTATGAAGTGCGTTGCAACGGGTTCGGGGCCCGTCAGGTGGCGAACGAATTGACGAGCGAGCCCACCATGAGCCCCCAGCCGTCCACCAGCACGAACAGCAGCAGCTTGAACGGCATGGAAATGGTGGCCGGCGGCAGCATCATCATGCCCATGGCCAGCAGGATGCTGGAGATGACCATATCCAGAATGAGAAAGGGAATATAGATGAGAAAGCCGATGGTGAAGGCCGTCTTGAGCTCGCTGATCATGAATCCCGCCGCCAGCATGGTGGTCGGCACTTCCGACTTGTCCTTGGGCCGCTGCATCTTGGTCACGGTGTAAAAGACCGACAGATCCTTTTCCCGGGTGTGTTTGAAGAGAAACTCGCGCAGCGGCGATTCGGCCTTTTGGAGGGCCTCGGTAAAGCCGATCTGCTCCTCCAGGTAGGGGTGCAGGGCGTCGTCGTAGATGGCCTTGCCCGTGGGGTACATGATGACGGCGGTCAGGAAGATGGCCAGACTGGCCAGAATCTGCGTCGGCGGCACCTGCGGCACGCCCATGGCCTGGCGCAGGAAGGAAAACACGATGATGATCCGGGTAAACGAGGTCACCGTCAGCACGAACGAGGGCGCCAGGGACAGGACGGTCAGGGCGAACAGGATTTCGAGCAGCGTGGACACGCGTTCGGGCGTGGCCACGCCGCCGGCCAGATTGAGGCTCAGCGTCGGCGCGTCCTGGGCCAGGGCCGGCGCGGCGAAAAGAAGGAGCAGGACGACGGCGGAAAGAACAACGGTGGCGCGGCTAGGTCGAGGATGCGGAGTCGTCGCCGCCCGGGGACGGGCGGGTTTTGGCGGCAAGCGTCGCGGCGAAGCCTGAAGGCGGATCGTGGTCATGGTCGGCGGTTTCCTCGGTGAGCAAGGTGATGGTTTGATCGGTGACGCCAAGCACCAGATGTTTATGCATGAACCGGACCACGATGATATTCTTGCGGGGGCCGAGACTCAGGCTGGATTCCAGGCGCAGCAGCCCGCCCCGGCCGACCGGGCCGAGGCCGAATTTGGAGCCGTAGCGGCGTAGCAGCCAGTAGGCGGCGAAAATAAAAAGCAGAATGGCCAGCAGCGCCACGGCCATGTGCACGGCCGTGCCGGCCAGCCCGTAGTCGGCCAGCGGCGGGGCGGCCAGGGGCGCGGCCAGCGGGGTTGCGGGATCAGGCAAGCTGCTTCACCCGTTCGATGGGGCTGATGATGTCGGTCAGGCGCACGCCGAATTTTTCGTTGATGACCACGGCCTCGCCCCGGGCCACCAGCTTGCCGTTGACGTAGATTTCCAGGGGTTCGCCGGCCAGCTTGTTGAGCTCGATGACCGAGCCCTGGCCCAGTTGCAGCAGTTCGTTGATGAGCAGCTTGGTGCGGCCGAGTTCGGCCGAGACGTCGAGGGGGATGTCCAGGATGAAGTCGAGGTCGCGCCGGACGTTTTCCGGGCGCGGGGCCTTGGCCTCCTGCGTCAAATTCTTGAACTGGGCCGAGGCGCTTTGCCGCGACAGGGCTTCCTGGTCGCGTTCGCGCTTGATGGACTGTTCTTCCTCGTCGGCCAGGGCGGCGGCCCATTCGGCGGCCAGGGCGTCGTCACCCCCACCGCCGCCGCCTCCGCCGCCTCCCCCGCCGCCGCCGGCGGGCTGGTCGAAAAGGGCGTCGATGTCGGATTGGGACGCCGGCTTGTCGTCGTCCTGGTCTTCCAGGGCGGCGGCCCATTCGGCGGCCAGCTTGTCCTGATCGATGTCGTCGGGAGCCATGCAGTGTCCTTCGCCGTGGCGCTTATTGGATGACGAAATCCGTGAAATAGACCCGGGCCACCTTGGCCTGTCCCAGGGCCTGATTGAGCCGATCGACGATTTCCTTGCGCAGCAGGATCTTGCCTTCGAGCGTGCTCAGTTCCTGCGAGGTCTTGGACGACAGCAGCATGAGCAGCGCGTCGCGGATCTTGGCCTTGTTGGCGTCGAGGAGTTCCGGGTTGCCCGTCATTTCCACGTCGAGCACGATCTTGAGGTAGCGCCGTGCACTGGGGTCGGCCAGATTGACCACAAAGGGGTCCAGGGCCACGTTGTTGGATGGGGCCTTGTCCTTGCCGCCATGGCCGCCCTTGGCCTCGCCGTGGCCGCTCGGGGCGGCGTGTTCCTCGGCCGGCGGGGCCTGGGCCTCCTCGGCCTTGGGCGCTTCGGCCTTCTGCTCCGTCGCGGCCGGCGCTTCGGCCGCGGGCGCGGCGGGCTTGGAGGCGAAGAATTTCAGATAGGCGAAGTAGCCGCCGCCGCCGAGCACCAGCAGCAACACCACGAGGATGACGTATTTGAGGAAGCCGGATTTCTTTTTGCCTTCGGGGGCTTCGGGGGCGTCTGCCATGCTTTTCTCCCGACGTCGGCGTCGCGCCTAACGCTGTCTTGGGCCGAACAGATCGGTGCCCACGCGCACGTGGGTGGCCCCTTCCATGATGGCGGTCTCGAAGTCGCCGCTCATGCCCATGGACAGCATGGGCAGGGGGGCGCCGAGGCGCGTGGCCAGGGCGTCGCGCAGTTCCCGCAGGGCGGCAAAGGCCGGGCGCGCGCCCTCCGGGTCGTCAAAAACCGGCGGAATGACCATCAGCCCCTTGAGCGCCAGTTCCGGCATGGCCGCCACGGTCTCGGCCAGTTCCGGCAGGGCGTCCGGGGACACGCCGGATTTCTGCGTTTCGCCGGCCACATTGACCTGCAGGCAGACTTCCTGGGTCAGGCCGGCCTCCCGGTTTCGCTTTTGCAATACCCGGGCCAGTTCCACATTGTCCAGGGTGTGGATGCAGGCGAAGCGTCCCACGGCCAATTTGGCCTTGTTGCGCTGCAAATGGCCGATGAAATGCCAGGTCAGGCCGGCCGGGGCGGCCTCCATCTTGGGCAGGGCCTCCTGGATGTAGGATTCGCCGAACAGGCGCTGGCCACAGGCGGCCAGCGCCGCCACTTCGGCGGCGTCATGCAGTTTGGACACGGCCACGAGCGTCACGGTCGCCGGGTCGCGGCCGCAGGCGGCGCAGGCCGAGGCGATGCGCTCCCTGACCCGGGCCAGACGGCTGGCGGCGAGATCGTCTGTCAAAGCGGTTCCTCCAGGCGGGTCCGGGCTATTCCCCGAGGCCCAGTTCGCGCAGCAGGGCCGGATCGTCGGCCCAGCCCGGCCGCACCTTGACCCACAGTTCCAAAAAGACCTTTTGCCCGAGCATCTCTTCGATTTCCAGGCGGGCCTGCCGGCCGATCTCCTTGATGCGGGCCCCGCCCTTGCCGATGACCATGGGCTTGTGGCTTTCGCGTCCGACCAGGATGGAGGCCTGGATCTTGATGAGTCCGGGTTTGGACGTCTCGTCCCAGTTGTCCACGCTGACGGCCGTGGAATAGGGCAGTTCCTCGCCCAGGGCCAAAAAGAGTTTTTCCCGCACGATCTCCCCGGCCAGAAACCGCACCGGCGCCGTGGACACCTCGTCGGGATCGTACTGGTGCGGCCCCTCGGGCAGCCGGGACAGCAGCCCGGCCAGCAGGGCGTCGGTGCCCTGGCCGGTCATGGCGCTGATGGGAAAGGCCTCGGCCTCGGGCAGGGCCTCGCCGATGGCCGAAAGCAGCGGCAGCAGCTTGGCCTTTTCGCGGATGAGGTCGCACTTGTTGAGCGCCACCACCACGGGCGTGTCCTGGGTGCCCAGGGCCCTGACGATGGGCCGCAGCTCGGTGGTCAGCGCGCCGGGACGGCGCACGGCCTGGGCCGCGTCCAAAAGGACCAGCACCACGTCGGCCTGGCCCAGGGCGGCGTAGGCGCTGCGCAGCAAAAGCGGGGCAATGCCTTTTTTTTGCCGGTGCAGGCCCGGGGTGTCGAGGAAGACGATTTGCGCGTCGCCCTCGGTCAGGATGCCGCTGATGCTGTTGCGGGTGGTTTGCGGTTTGGGAGAGACGATGGATACTTTCTGGCCGATCAGGTGGTTAAGCAGGGTGGACTTGCCGGCGTTGGTCGGGCCGAGCATGACCACATGGCCGAAATGTTGCGTACGCTCCAAGGACGTCTCCCGGACGGCCCGCCGGCGGGCCGCGTTTTCTTTTATGAGAAAGTCATACGGTTGCGGCGAAAAGCAAGGAGTAGCCCGGCGGCAAACAAACGGCAACCCTTGCCTTGGCCCCCCGGGGTGGCTATAGCACGCCTGCCATGGGAAAGGACCTTATCATCGTCGAGTCGCCGGCCAAGGTGAAGACCATCAAGAAGTTCCTCGGCAACGCCTATGCCGTGGAGGCCTCGGTGGGTCACGTGCGCGATCTGCCCACGAAAAAGCTCGGGGTGGACGAGGAGAAGGATTTCACCCCGCAATATCAAATCATTCCAGGCAAACAAAAAGTGGTGTCCAAGCTCAAGGAGGCGGCCGCCACCGCCGGCACCATCTATCTGGCGCCCGACCCCGACCGCGAAGGCGAGGCCATCGCCTGGCACGTGGCCGAGATCCTGAAGGATGCCAAGGCCCCGTTGCGCCGCATCCAGTTCAACGAAATCACGGCCAAGGCCGTGCGCGAGGCCCTGGCCCATCCCCGCGAGATCAACGAAAAGCTCTTTTTGTCCCAGCAGGCCCGGCGCATCCTCGACCGGCTGGTGGGCTACAAAGTGTCGCCGATTCTCTGGCAGAAGGTCAAAAGCGGCATCTCCGCCGGCCGCGTCCAGTCCGTGGCCCTGCGCCTTGTGGTGGACCGGGAAAAGGAGCGCCGGGCCTTCGTGCCGGTCGAATACTGGCTGTTCAAGGCCAGACTGGCCGGGGACACGCCGCCGGAATTCGAGGCCGAGCTGGCCAAGTACAAGGGCAAGAAGGTCGAGATCGGCAGCGCGGAGGAAGCGCTGGCGGCCGAGGCGGCCATCAAGGACGAACCGTTCGTGGTGTCCGCGGTGACCGAGAAGGAACGCAAGAAATCGCCGCCCCCGCCCTTTATCACCTCGACCCTCCAGCAGACCGCCAACCAGCGTCTGGGCTATTCGGCCAAGCGCACCATGGGCGCGGCCCAGAAGCTTTATGAAGGTCTGGAACTCGGGGAGCGCGGTACGGTGGCGCTGATCACCTACATGCGTACCGATTCCACGCGCATCGCCGACGAGGCCCGCGACGCGGCCAAGGAATTTATCACCGGGACGTTTGGTCCGGACTATTACCCGGAAAAGGCCCGGCATTTCCGTTCCAAGGCCGGCGCCCAGGACGCCCACGAGGCCATCCGGCCGGTCGATGTGGCCGTGACGCCGGCCGAGGTCAAGGCGCTTTTGCCCAAGGACCTCTTTTCGCTCTACAAACTCATCTGGGAGCGCTTCGTGGCCTCGCAGATGAGCGAAGCCCGCTTCTGGGACACCACGGCCGACATCGCGGCCGGCCCGGGGCTTTTCAGGGCCAAGGGCCAGCGGCTGATCTTTCCGGGCTATCTCAAGGTCTACGGCCAGGAATCCGGGGACGAGGCCAAGTCGCTGCCGCCTTTGGCCAAGGACCAGATTCTCACCCTGCTCGAACTCAAGAAGGAACAGAAGTTCACCCAGCCGCCGCCCCGCTACTCCGAAGCGTCGCTCGTGCGCGAACTGGAGGAAAAGGGCATCGGCCGGCCGTCGACCTACGCCGCCATCATCTCCACCCTGCTCGACCGGGACTATGCCCGGCTGGAGGACAAGCACTTCGTGCCGTCCGAACTTGGCGAGACCGTGTCCGACCTGCTGGCCGAACACTTCACCAAGATCATGGACGTGGGCTTTACCGCCGGCATGGAGGAGGCGCTCGACGCCGTGGCCGAGGGCCGGGGCGACTGGGTGGGGCTGCTGAAGGACTTCACCAGCGATTTCTATCCGACCCTGACCAAGGCGGCCAAGGACATGGCCAAGGTCAAGGCCGGCAAGGAAACCGACCTGACGTGCGAGCTGTGCGGCAAGCCCATGGTCATCCGCTTCGGCAAGGCCGGCGAGTTCCTGGGCTGCTCGGGCTATCCCGATTGCAAGAACACCATGGACTTCGACCGGGCCACCGACGGCACCATCATTCCGCGTGAACGCAAGCCCGAGGAAACCGTCTCCGTCGGCACCTGCCCGCAATGCGGCAAGGACCTGACCATCAAGAAATCCCGCACGGGCAGCCGGTTCATCGCCTGCACCGGCTGGTCGGACTGCAAATACACCAAGCCCTTTTCCACGGGCGTGCCCTGCCCCCGCGAAGGCTGCCAGGGGACGCTGGTGGAAAAAAGCTCCAAGCGCGGCAAGGTGTTTTACGCCTGCGACGCCTACCCGCAGTGCGATTTCGCCGTGTGGGACTGGCCCGTGCCCGAGCACTGCCCCGAATGCGACTCCAAGATCCTGGTGCGCAAGAAGACCCGCAACGGCGAATACCTCGCCTGCCCCAACCGCTCCTGCCGTTACAAGCGCCCCATCGGCGGCGACAAGGACGACGGCAACGAAGGCGACGATACTGCCGAATAAAACCCGGGAGAGGCGTTGCCTCTCCCGGACCCTCACCATTGGGGGGCATGATGCCCCCCAAACCCCCTCGCCGTGAAAGGCAAGTTGCAGCTTTCCGGCCCCCTTTGATTCTGGGCGCCGTCGTTTCGCCGCAAAGC
>JAFABC010000169.1 GCA_023426275.1 Pseudomonadota bacterium
CCAACCAACCGTCCGGCCGTCTCCCCCTTTCGGGAGGGTCCGGGAGGGGCAGTGCCCCTCCCGGCCGCCGGAGGCATCTTTATCTTCCCTTCTTCATCTTCTTCCCGCCACCTAGCGCCACTGCGCCCGCAGCGGCTTTCGCGGCGGCAGGTGCGACAGGGAGAAGCGGGGATAGCCGAGCATGAGCCCGCCGTACATGGCGTGGCCCTTGGGCAGATCGAGCAGTTCGCGCACCGGCGCATGGACGGCGGCCACGGCCCGCAGGATGCCGGCCCAGCAGGCTCCCAGGCCAAGGGCGTGGGCGGCCAGCTCGACATAGGCCAGGGCGATGACGCAGTCCGTGGCCGGGGGAATGGGCGCGTCGCTTGCGGCATGGGCGATGACGAGGCAGGGCGCGTCGCGCAGGATGGTTTCCCGCCCGGCGTCGAAGGGAAGCAGAAAATCCGGGCTGCGCCCGGTTTCCCGCAGATAGTCGGCGCAGCGCTCGGCCAGGGCCCGGATGACGTCGGCGTCCTGAAGGACCAGGAAGTGGGTCGGCTGGCCGTTTAAGGCCGAGGGCGCGTAGCGCGCCGTGTCCAGGCAGGCCTCGATGACCGGCCGGGGCACGGGCCGGCGCGAAAAATTGCGCACCGAGCGTCGGGCCGTCATGAAGCCGAGGAGCGTCTCGGGGGCGACATCCGGCGCGGGGGGCGCAACGGGCAGGGTGTCCTGGCCCACGCCGTCCAGGCGCAGGCAGCCTTTGGGGCACACCGCCAGGCAGTGCCCGCAGGCGATGCAGGAACCCTCGAAACGCGGGCCGGCCACGGGCCAGCCCTCGGGGTCGATCCCGATCAGTGTCAGCGGGCATTCCAGGGCGCACAGGCCGTCCCGCGCGCACAACTCCCGGTCGATTTCCAGTCGCGGCATGGCGATCCTCCCGGACGCAGCCTACAGGTTCTGGCGCACCCAGGCCACCAGATCGGCCGCGCCGCGCGCGCCGGAGATGCGGGCCTTTTCCCGGCCGCCGGTGAAAAGCACCATGGTCGGCACGCCCTGGATGTGCATCCGGTCGGCGATGGCCAGCTCTTCCTGGGTGTCGCACTTGGCCAGGATCACCCGGGGATGGAGCATGGCCGAGGCCTGATCGAAGGCCGGGGCCATGGCCCGGCAGGGCGCGCACCAGGGGGCCCAGAAATCGACCAGCACCGGCAGACCGCTTTTGGCGATGAAGGTATCGAAATTGGCCGACGTCAGGGTCACGGGATGCGGTTCCAGGATGGGCGCGTGGCACTTGCCGCACACCGGCCCGCTGTCCAGGCGGCCGGTCAGGACGCGGTTGACGGCGAGACACTTGGGACACACGGTCAAAATGGCATCAGGCATGACGTCCTCCGAATGCGCTTGACGCCGGAGCCCGGAAATCGGGCGGCATGCCGGCGCCATATCCTTGAAAACGTAGCCATGCTTTTCAAAAAGACAACGTCCGGCCTCAGCCTTGCGCCGTCTTAGCGGCCTTGTCGCTCATGGAGAAGTCCACCTTGATCTTGAACAACCGGTCGGCCGGCAGGTTCAGGATGGACACGCCCGTGCGTTCGGTGATGACGGCCAGATCGCGGGCGATGGCCTCGCGGGAGGGGCCGATCATGGTGAACCAGACGTTGAGCGGATGGTCGCGCAGGTAGTTGTGGGTGACGCCCGGATGGGCATTGACGGCCGCGATGAAGGCCTCGCGCTTCTCCGGCGGAGCCGAGGCGGCGCACAGGGTGGATTTGAAGCCGATCCTGGCCGACTGGAAGTTGGCCCCGATGCGGCGGATGATGCCCTTGCCCCGAAGCGCCCGCACCCGGGCCAGGGTTTCGGCTTCGGTCAGGCCCACGTCCCGGCCGATGGCCGCGTAGGGACGCGGGGCAAGGGGAAAGCCCGTCTGGATGATGTCGAGAATGCGTTTGTCCGTGGCGTCCATGAATCTCGCTCACAGTGCGTGGTTTGGGGGGAACGGCGCGCCCTCCACCCGGTTTCTGCCACCGTTTTTGGCCCGGTAGAGCGCCTTGTCGGCCCGGGACAGCATGGCCTCGGCCGTCTCGCCCGGGGCGAGGCCGGCCACACCGAAGCTGGCCGTGACCCGGCCGGCGGCGGCGAATCCGGCATCGGCCACGGCCGCGCGCAGCCGCTCGGCCAGCACGACCGTCTGCCCGGCGTCCACGCCCGGGGCCACAATCACGAATTCCTCGCCGCCAAACCGGGCCAGCCGGTCCATCTTGCGCAGACAGGCCCGCAGTCTGGCCGCGAGTTCCACCAGCACGGCGTCGCCGGCGTCGTGGCCATACGTATCGTTTATGGCCTTGAAGTGGTCGATGTCCAGCATGACCACGGAAAGCGGCGTGCCGTAGCGCGCGGCCCGGGCCGTTTCGTCGGTCAGCACCTCGGCCAGCTTGCGCCGGTTGAGCGTCCGGGTCAGGGGATCGAGGTTGGCCAGATCGAGCAGTTCGCGGCGTTCGAGCTCCAGTTCGGTCACGTCGGCCAGGGTGAGCAGACAGCGGTCCGGGCCGGGCAGGCGCGTGGCCGCGGCCTGGAACACCTGCGGCGGCTGGCCGGAACGCTCGGGGTGGACCAGACGCAGGCGGTGTTCCCGGTCGAGGGGATCGTCGGCCAGCCGGCAGGCCCAGGCGGGCAGGCCGCCGGTCGGGGGCTCGGCCATGAACTGTTCCACGGTCAGGCCCCGGGCCGTAAATTCCGCCATGGACGCCAGTCCCAGAAAACGCAGCCAGGCCCGGTTGAGGGCCACGACCCGGCCGCCGCGCACGATGGCCGCCGGTTGCGGCATGTCGTCGAGCAGCCGGTTGGCCAGATCCCGGGCCTCGTCCAGCCGTCGCGCGAACGCCGTCGCCTCCAGGGCCTCATCCAGGGCCTCGCCCAGGGCGGCCGGCTCAAAAGGCCGCTGGGCCACCCGGACGCCGGGCAGGGAGACCGTGTCCAGCACCCGCCGGATATCGGCGGCCAGGCCGGTCAGAAAAAGAGGCACGCGCCGGCCGGGCTGGCGCAGGGCGGCGGCGGCCACGGCCGCGCCGCCCGGGAGATCGGCGGCCACGATCGCCAGATCGGGCCGGCCCAGGGCCAGGGTCCGCAGCACGCCGGCGGCGTCCTCCACGGGCGTCAGCCGCACCGGCCGGCGGCGCAGCAGTTCCGCAAGCAATTCCCGGGCCGCCGCGTCGGCCTCGGCCACCACAACGACACCCGCGGCTTCCTGTTGTCCGACGCGCTGTTGCGCCATATCCGGCCTCCCGGGACGACGATAAAGGCTCTTTCCCCCCTTGTCATCGCCGCCGCAATGGGTATCGTGCATAAAAGAGAGGTCTCCTCCAGAACCGCCCCAGCGCGGAGGCTGCCATGATGCGACTGTACAAAGGCGTCAGCCTGCTGGCCGTGGCCATGTTTGTCCTGACAACCGCCGTCTTCCCGGCGGCCGCCCAGCCGCGCCCTGTCCGTCCGGGCGTCGTAGGCCCCGTTCCGGTACCGCCGGTGGCCGTGCGGCCGGGTCCGTGGCGCGGGGTTGGCCCGCGCGTGGTCGTTCCCGGCCCGTTGTGGCCGGGCGTGGTGATCTCGCCGTGGCCGTATTATCCGCCGGTCTACCCCTATCCGGCCTATGGACCATACCCCGTGTATCCGGGACCGTATCCCCGTCCGTACTATCCCGGCCCCTATCCCGGGCCGTACCCCGGACCGTATCCCGGACCGTATCCCGGACCGGGCGTGGTGGTCGGACCGGGGCCGTATTATCCGGGACCGGGAGTGGTCGTCGGTCCGGGCGGCGTGCCCCGTGGCCCGGGTGTGGTCGCTCCCGGCGTACGACCCGGCGTGCGACCGGGCGCGCCCATTGGCATCGCGCCCGGCGTTCCCTATCAGCCCGGCCCGAATTTCGGTCCGGCCCAGCCGGGCATGGCCGTCGGACGCCAGCCGGGCGCCAACTTCGGCCCGGCCCAGCCCGGAGCGGGCGCGGTGCGCCAGCCCGGAGCCAACTTCGGTCCGGCCCAACCCGGCCTGGGAACCGTGCGCCAGCCCGGAGCGCTTTTCGGCCCGGCCCAGCCCGGCGCGGGCGCGGTGCGCCAGCCCGGTCCCAATTTCGGACCGGCCCGCCCCGGCCGCTGAGCACACGACCGACGCCGCCCCGGCCGCATTGACGCTCGTGGCCGGCGAGGCTAACAGGGGGGAAACGCGGCGAAGCCCCGCCGGCCAACCCAAATGTGAAGGAGAGTTCCGATGCGACGCGCCTTTCTGGTCGCCACCCTGGCCCTTTTCCTCGCGGGATGCGCCGCTCCGGCCGTCTCCGGACTCAAAGACGCCGGCGAACCCACGGTCTTCGCCACGGTGCTCAAAAAGCCTGATCCGTTGCTTATGGGCTGCTACATGCGCTCGCGCCCCTCGGAGTACAAGCGCCCCAACTCCTACCAGTACTGTCTGGTGGAGAAGGACGGCCGCTACGCCGTGTATTACGACTGGCGCGACGGCAAGACCATGCAGGAATACAAGGGCTGGATGCCGTTTACCATCGACGGCGACCGTCTGATCAGCGGCACGGAGCCGAGCACCTTTCTCGTCAAGGACGGCCGCGTCTGGCACAATTACGGCGGCCGGCACAAATTGCACCTCATGCTTCGCCAGTAGGACGGCCGGCCCCCGGCCGCAAGGCGCATCGCCACCATGTGGGACAGTGACACCGCCAGACGGTATGATGCCTGGTTTCAAAGCCGGGCCGGTCGCTTCGCGCTCACGCGCGAAATCCGCCTCATCGAACATATGACCGCGGGCTGGCCCCGTCGTGGCCAGCGGCTGCTGGAAATCGGCTGCGGCACGGGCGTTTTTCTCGAAGTGCTCCACGGCGCGGGCTTCGACGTCACCGGCCTCGACCTCGCGCCGGCCATGCTGGAAACGGCCCGACGACGCCTGGGCAACCGGGCCGACCTGCACCTGGGCGACGCCGGCCATCTGCCCTTTGAGGACAAGACGTTCGATTTCAGCGTGCTGCTGACCGTGCTGGAATTTTGCCCCGATCCGGGCCTCGCCGTGCGCGAGGCCGCCCGCGTGGCCAAAAAAGGCCTGCTCGTCGGCTACCTCAACCGGATATCCTGCCATGGGCTCGGGATGCGGCTTTTCCCGGGCCACGGGCCGTTGCGGCAGGCCAAATGGTTCACGCCGGCAAGCCTCAACCGGCTGCTGCGCGACAACCTGGGCCGCCGGCCGGCCTGGACCCGGTCCGTGCTGCCCGGCCCCATGCGCACCTGGAACGAATGCGCGCCCTGGCGGCAGCTCAACACGCCCATCCTCTCCCTGCCCCTCGGCGCCTTTTGCGCCCGGGTCGTGAGTCTGGCCGACGAGCCCGTCAAAACGCCGCTGCCGGCTTTTACCGCCAAGACCTGCCCGGGATAGGGAAAAGACGCCTCCGGCGGCCGGGGG
>JAFABC010000188.1 GCA_023426275.1 Pseudomonadota bacterium
AGGGACGCCAGCGTCGCTTCGCGCCGCCAAAGACACGTCGAGGGGGTCCGGGGGGCATCATGCCCCCCGGCCGCCGGAGGCGTCTTTCCTCCGGTTTACGCCTCGTCCCGGGTCTGGTCCTCGCGCACGACGAACTGGTTCTTGCCCAGCCGCTTGGCCTCGTACATAGCCGAATCGGCCAGATCCAGGGCGCGCTTGAGGCTGGCCGAGCAGCCGTCGCAGAGGGCCACGCCGATGCTGCAGCCCAGGCCGTAGCCGATCTCGCCGATGCTGGCCACCAGCCGCATGGCCAGGGACACGGCGGCCGGGCGCAACTGCTCATTGGGGGCCGTCAGACAGACCACGAACTCGTCGCCGCCCAGCCGGCCGACCACGTCCTTCTCCCGCACGCAGTGGCGCAGTACGGCGGCCACCCGGGTCAGCACCCAGTCGCCCCGGTCGTGGCCGTAGGTGTCGTTGATAAGCTTGAACCCGTCGAGATCGAGAAACATGACCGCGAGGCCCAGGTCCGGCCCCTGCCGGGTCTGCGCTTCCAGGATCTCGGCCAGCTCCCAGAAGCGGGCCCGCCCGGGCAGGCTGGTCAGTTCGTCGGTCATGGCCTGTTCCTCGCGGTCCTTGGCCGCCAGCAGGCAGGCCCGCACCTGTCCCATTTCACGGATGATGATGCCTTCGTCATGCGGCGGCGCGACGACATCGGCATCCAGGGAGGTCGAGGTCAGCCCCCTGACGTCGCGGTCGAGCCGGCGCGACAACCACAGCGAGGCGGCCAGCCCGGCCAAAAAGCACAGTATGCCCCCGATGCCGAACCGCACCAGCAACCGCCGCAGCGGCTTGACAAACGCCCGTTCCGGCACGCTGACAACCACTGTCCAGCCCCAATCCCCCACGTTCGCCCGGGCCATCTCCACCGGCTCGTCCATGTCCGCCTCGCGCATCGGCGAGGGCTGACCAGACTCCAGCGCCTTGCCGGCCCGGCTGCCGAACAGCGCGTCCGGCCCCTGCGCCGCGACCAGCCGCTGTCCCGAGACGATGGACACGGACCAGGCATCGGGCAAATGCTGTTGGGTCAGCAAACCATCCAGCTCGGAGACGGAGGCCACGGCGCGCAGGCTGTACCGCGGTTCCCCCCCGACCTCCACAGGCACGCCCAGGGCGACCACCTGCTCATGGGAAATCACTCCCGGAAACGGGCCGGAAACCAGGGGGCGTCCTTTTTCGATGACGCGTCTGGCCGCATCCGGCGCGCGGCTGTCCGGCAGCACCTGGCCAAAGGGACGCATGGTGTTGAAAAGAATATGGCCGCTGGCGTCGATCAGGCCGATGGACAACAGACCGAGGGACACCGGGTTCATGCGGACGGCGTGCGCGTAGAGGGCCTCGCGGTCGTCGTTGCGGGCCGCGTCGGCCTTGGCCAGGGCGGACAGCATGGCCGCCCGGGCCGTCAAATGCCGGTCGATGGTCGCGGCGATGCTGGCGGCGCGCCGGACCAGGGCGGCGGTCTCCACTTCTCGCTGGCTTTCGATCACCACAAGCAGGGTGATGATGGAAAAAAGGATCAGCGGCAGGGCGGCGAAGGCCACAAGAAGCAACAGCCAGGAACGAAAGCCAAGAGAGGCGATCCTCGGTTGCGCCATGGGCGTCTCCTTGTTTGGGATGCCCTCGGATTTCCTGGACGGGCGGAATTTTTATAGCCCGGAGGCAGTGACATCCGCAACCGAAACAGGCCCCGCTGCGGGGTTGGCCGGCCGCTCCGAAACGGCCCGGGCCAGAAAATCGGCGGCCCGGGCGATGACGGCCGGATGGTAGAGCATGGCCACGTGGGAAACCGCCGGCGTGGCTTCCTCGCGCCAGCCCGGCCGGCCGATGCACAAACCCGTCAGCGGCGCGACCATGTTGTCGGCCGGCGAGGCCAGGGAAAGCAGCGCCGCGCCCGGCGGATCGGGCAGCGCCTCCACGGCCATGACGATGGGGCCGCCCGGCGCAAGGGCCCGCCCCAGACGGCCCGGGGCGCACACGGCCAAAGCGCTGCCGCCGTGGGGCGAGCCCAGGGTGACGGCGGCCAGGGTGCGGCGGGCGATGTCCGGCTCGGCCATGACTCGCCGGGCCAGCACCCCGCCCAGGCTGTGGCCGACAAACAGCAGCGGCCCGGGCGGGCCGGCCCGCAGCCCGGCCAGAAGCTTTTGGGCCACCCGCTCGAAATCGGTCCCGAAGCTCAGGTAGCCCGGGCACAGGACGCGACGCAGGCCGCGCCGGGCCAGGGCGGGCCGCAAGGCCAGGAAGGCGGCCGGGTTGTGGTAGAGCCCGTGCAGACACACGACCGTGGGTCCGGACCGGCGGCGGCAGGACCGGTGGGCAAGCCAGCCGGCCAGCGGTCCCAGGGGATACAGCAGCCCGGTCACGAACTGGCTGCCCAGGCTCGTGAGCAGGCCACGCAACAGGCAGCGCGCCCGCCCGGCCCGCCCCCGGCAGTCCCGGGTCAAAAAAGCGGGTGCCGCGGCGCGACGTCCGACCCAGGCCGCCAGGGCGTGGCTGGCCAGACTGACCACCAATGCGGCCCCCATCAGGGACAACACCGCGATGCGGGCCGCCATCATGGCCAAAAACCACCGAAAAAGCCGTTTTTCACCATGTCTGCATCATACCGGAATGACGTGAGAAATCAATCTTTTTCAAAAAATTTGAAAAAACCTGTTGACGGCTGGTGGGGAGCTGCGTAGATACCGTGTCTCGCCGGGCGGGCGGGTAGCTCAGCTGGGAGAGCATCGGCCTTACAAGCCGAGGGTCACAGGTTCGAGTCCTGTTCCGCCTACCAGAGACCATGCGGGGTCGTAGTTAAGTTGGTTATAACGCCGGCCTGTCACGCCGGAGGCCGTGGGTTCGAGTCCCATCGGCCCCGCCAGAACCAAACGAGCGCTTAGGGCGCTTGTCGAAGCCTCGAAGGCAATCCCTTCGAGGCTTCTTACTTTTTATGCCCGGTCTCCCCGCGCAGGCGCCCCCAAGCATAAAAAACGGCGTCGCCGCGACGGGAACACCCCGGTACAGCCGGCCGGGACACGGCCGGCCGTCACCAACCAGCGATCGACACCGACAGGACAGCCACCATGCCAGCCTCCCCTTCCCATAAATGGGCCGTGCTCTTCGCCGTGGTCGCCACACAGTTCGCCGTGCCCTTCATGCTGTCGGCCGTGGGCGTGTGCCTGCCGCAGATCGGCCGGGAATACGACGCCACGGCCATTGCCTTAAGCCTCGTCGAATCGGTCTTTCTCGGCGTCAACGCCATGTGCCTGCTGCCGCTCGGGCGGGCGGCGGACATCTGCGGCCGGGGCGGCGTCTTCCTTTGGGGACTCGTCGTCTTCGCCCTGGCCTCCATCGCCCTCACCCTGGCCGGCTCCATGTCCGCCTTCCTGACCATCCGGGGCCTGCAGGCCGTGGGCGGGGCCATGACCCTGGCCACCGGGCTGGCCCTGCTCTACGACGCCTTTCCCCGCGAGGAACGCGGCCGGGCGCTCGGCATCAGCGTGGGCGGCATCTTCCTCGGCATCTCGGCCGGCCCGTTTCTCGGCGGCATGTTGGCCACGCAATTCGGCTGGCGCAGCGTATTTTACGTCGGCATGGCCCCGTGCGCCCTGGCCTTCCTGGCCTGCCTGCGCAGCCTCGATCCCCGGCTGCGCCGCAAACCGGGCGAACGCTTCGACTGGGCCGGGGCCGTGTCGAGCGCCGTGGGCATCGGCCTGCTGGTGTTCGGCAGCGCCCACACCGAAACGGCCTTCGGCCTCGCCATGCTGGGACTGGGCGCGTTCGTCTTTCTCCTGTTCCTGCGCCTCGAATGGAAAAGCCCGGCCCCGCTCGTGCGCCTGGAACTGTTCTCGCGCAACAGGCCCTTTGCCATGGGCATGGCGGCCATGTTCCTCATCTCCTGCGCCGCCTTCGGCGTGTCCTTTCTGCTGAGCCTGTACCTGCAATACGGCCGGGGCATGACCGCGGCCGGGGCCGGCACGGTGCTCGTGATCCAGCCGGTCATCCAATGCGCCATCTCGCCGCTGTTCGGCCGGCTGGCCGACCGGGTTCCGGCCCACCGCCTCGCCGCCCTGGGCGCGCTGGTCACGGCCGTGGGGCTTGGCATCGCGACCACCCTCGGCGCGCAAAGCGGCCTTGCCCCGGTCATCGCCGCCCTGGCGGTCATGGGCCTTGGCATCGGCATCTATTCCTCGCCAAGCATGGTGGTGGTCATGGCGGCCGTGGACCAAACCCTCTACGGCATCGCCTCGGCCCTGTCCGGCCAGTCCCGCACCCTGGGCATGACCACCTGCATGGCCGCCGTGACCATCATCATCGCCGCCTTCGTCGGCGACCGGCCCCTCGGACCGGAGGTGTTCGGGGAATACGTGCGGGCCATGCGCACCTTCTTCATCGCGGCGACGGGCATGGGGCTGCTCGGAGCGGTGTGTTCGCTGCGAGCGGCGACCGGCGGGGAAAAATAGAAGAGGCCTCCGGCGGCCGGGAGGGGGTCACCCCCTCCCGGACCCT
>JAFABC010000315.1 GCA_023426275.1 Pseudomonadota bacterium
AGTGGGAGGAGCTGTGCCGGGACGCGGCCGGCTGGACGGCCGGGGAGACCGGGCCGGCCCGGTCAGTGGTCGCGCGTATCCTGGGACTGGCCGCCCTGGCTGCGGGCGACGCCACGCGGCTTGCCGCCTGGAGAGACGGTCTGGAGGCCGCGGACACCCCGGGGCTGGCCTGGATGTCGACCCAGGCCGCCTTGCGCCTGGACGGACGCGAGGCCGGAATCCGGGCCTTGCGGGCGTTTCTGGCCCGCTGGCCCTGGTGCGTCGAGGCCTTGCTGGCCCTTTACGATCTGCAAACGGGTCGCGACGCCGCCCTGACCGCCTTGCCCGGCGAACTGGCCATTCTGCTGTACTCTTTCAACAAGGCCGACGACCTGGGCCGCACCCTGGAAAGTCTGCTGGCCAGCCGGTTGCCGTCTTTTCGGATTTTCGCCCTGGACAACGGCTCCACCGACGCCACTTCCGACGTGCTGGCCGCTTTTGCCGCCCGCCTGGGCGGCGAGCGGTTTACCGCGCTTCGCGCGCCGGTCAACGTGGGCGCGCCGGCCGGGCGCAACTGGCTCAAGCATCTGCCCGCCGTGGCGCGGGCCGATTTCGTGGCCTATTGCGATGATGATATCACCCTGCCGCCCGACTGGGCCCTGCGCCTGGGCGCGGCCGTGGCCGCCTATCCCGAGGCCGGCGTCTATGGCTGCCGCATCCATGACGCCGGCCGGCCGGCGGTGGTCCAGGCGGCTGCTTTTCATCTGGAGCCGACCGGGCCGGGCGAACCGCTGGCCGCCACGGACCTGCAATTGCAAGCCCCGGATGTGGGGCAGTTCGCCTGCTGCCGGCCGACGCTCAGCGTCACGGGCTGCTGCCATCTCTTTCCCGGCGCGGCCCTGGCCGCCGGGGGGGACTTCGACATCCGCTTTTCCCCGTCCCAGTTCGACGATTTCGACCGCGACCTGCGCGCCGCCCTGGCCGGCCGGTGGGCCGTTTGCCAGGGACACCTCGGCATCGGGCACAAGCGGGCCAGCGGCGGCACCGCCCGGCGGGAGCGGGCGGCCGGGGCCAATGCCCATGGCAACCTGCTCAAGCTGCAAGGCAAATACGACGCCGGCGAACACAGGCGCCTGCTGCGGGAACAGCGGGTCCGGCTCTTGACCGACATCCGCAAAAAAGCCATCTGGCTGTCCCGTCACGATGAAAGAGAGGAAATGGAGCCATGAGTCAGGAGACCTCGGTCGCCGAACGCCTGCGCGCCCTGCGCGCCCGGATTCACGAGCACGATTATCGCTACTATGTGCTGGATGACCCGAAGATCGAGGATGCGGACTACGATGCCCTGTACCGGGAACTCAAGGCCCTGGAACGGGCCCATCCCGAACTGGACGATCCCAATTCGCCGACCAAACGCGTGGGCGGCACGGTCCTGCCGGCCTTCGTGTCCAAGCCGCACCGGCTGCGCATGTACAGCCTGGACAACGCCATGAGCGAGGAGGAGTGGCTGGACTTCGTCAGCCGGGCCGCCAACAAGCTGGAAAAGGAGGGCGTTGCTTTCGAACGCTCCTTCTGGGTCGATCCCAAGTTCGACGGGCTGGCCCTGGAGATCATCTACGAAAAGGGCATTTACGCCGGGGCGCTGACGCGCGGCGACGGCGAAGTCGGCGAGGATGTGACCGAGAACGTGCGCACGGTCAAAAACGTGCCCCTGGATCTGCGGCCCCATGCGGCCCGGGCCGGCGTCCCCGTGCCGGAGCTGCTCGAAGTGCGCGGCGAAGTGGTCATGACCCGCCAGGATTTCTACGAGCTCAACGAGCGCCAGCGGGAGCGGGGCGGCAAGGTCTTTGCCAATCCCCGCAACGCGGCCGCCGGCTCCGTGCGCCAGCTCGATTCCAAAATTTCCGCCACGCGTCCCCTGACCTTTTTCGCCTACGGCGTCGGGGCTCAGGAGCATGGCGCGACCGCCCCGGGCTGGACCACCCATTCCGACGTCATGGCCGGTCTGGCCGCCCTGGGCCTGCCCGTGGCCGAGCAGGGCAGGGTGGTGGCCGAGGCGGAGGTCTACCCCTATTTCACGCAAACGGGGCTGCACCGCCAGGAATTGCCTTTCGAGATCGACGGTGTGGTGGTGAAGGTCGACAGTCTGGCCGCCCAGGAGGCCCTGGGTTTCACCGACCGGGCCCCGCGCTTTGCCCTGGCCCTCAAATTCCCGGCCCACGAGGCCGAAACGCAACTCAGGCGTATTACCGTGCAGGTCGGGCGCACCGGCGTGCTGACCCCCGTGGCCATCCTGGAGCCCGTATCCCTGGCCGGGGTGACGGTGTCGCGGGCCACGCTGCACAACGAGGACGAGATCAAGGCCAAGGACCTGCGGGAAGGCGACACGGTGGTGGTGCGCCGGGCCGGCGATGTCATCCCCGAGGTGGTCAAGGTCGTGCCGGAAAAACGTCCGCCCGAGGCGAAGGAATACGTTTTTCCCCACATTTGCCCCTCGTGCGGCTCTCCGGCCGTGCGCGGCGAGGGCGAAGCCGCCTGGCGGTGCGTCAATCTGGCCTGTCCGGCCATGTTGCGCCGGGGCATGGCCTACTTCGTGTCCAAGTCCGGCCTTGATATCGAGGGCCTGGGCAACAAATGGGTGAAAACACTCATCGACAAGGACGTGGTCAAAACGCCCGCCGATCTTTTCGACCTGACCGAGGCCGATCTCATCCCCCTGGAGCGCATGGCCGAGAAGTCCGCCGCCAATGTCGTGGCCGCCGTGGAAGCGGCCAAGGAAAACGCCACCCTGGCCAAGCTCATCGCCGCCCTGGGCATCCGGCAGGTGGGCACGCGCACGGCCCGCACCCTGGCCGAACATTTCCGCGACCTCGACGCCCTGGGCGCCGCCACGGCCGAGGACCTGACCGCCCTGCCGGACATCGGCCCCGAAGTGGCCTCCTCGATTCGCGCCTTTTTCACCAACGAGGCCAACCGCCAGCTCATCGCCCGGTTCAAGGCCATCGGCCTGTGGCCCGTTTCCGAGCCCAAACCGGCCGTCGCGGCCACCGAGATGCCGCTTTCCGGCAAGCGCTTCCTGTTTACCGGCGCGCTGCCGGACATGACGCGGGAACAGGCCCAGGCCCTTGTCGAATCCGCCGGCGGCCGCGCGGTGTCGTCGGTGTCCAAAAAGCTCGACTACCTCGTGGCCGGAGCCGACCCGGGCTCCAAGTTGGCCAAGGCTCAGGCCCTGGGCATCACGGTGTTGTCCCCCGGGGAGTTCCATGCGCTGTTGACCGAAGCCGGTCTTGTCGTCGGAGAGTGACGGGACGGGCAAGGCGACGGAGAAGAATGCCTCCGGCGGCCGAGAGGGGCACTGCCCC
>JAFABC010000278.1 GCA_023426275.1 Pseudomonadota bacterium
AGCCTGGGAAAAAGTGCGCCGCCAAGGTACGCCAGCGTCGCTTCGCGTCGCCAAAGAACTATCGAGGGGGTCCGGGGGGCATCATGCCCCCCGGCCGCCGGAGGCCTCTTCTCTCCTTTCCACACCCGCCAGCCGACGACGTTCCCTCCGGCCGAGATGGCGCTTGAGCCAGTCCTGCACCGCGTCCAGGGCGATGTAGTAGACGGGCGTGAAATAGAGCGTCAGCAGCTGCGACACCACGAGTCCGCCCACCACGCACAGGCCCAGCGGCCGCCGCGCCTCGGCCCCGGCCCCGAAGCCGAGGGCGATGGGCAACGTGCCCATGAGCGCCGCCATGGTGGTCATCATGATGGGCCGAAAGCGGGTGAGCGCCCCGTCGTAGATGGCCGTACGGGCGGGCGCGCCCTGGCCGCGCTGGGCCTCGAGGGCGAAGTCGATCATCATGATGGCGTTTTTCTTGACGATGCCGATCAGCATGATGATGCCGACAAATCCGTAGATGTTGAGATCCAGGCCAAAGAGCATGAGCGTGGCCAGGGCACCGACACCGGCCGAGGGCAGCCCCGACAGGATGGTCAGGGGATGGATGAAGCTCTCGTAGAGGATGCCGAGCACGATGTAGATGACGAGCACGGCCATGGCCAGCAGCACCGACAGGCCGGTCAGGGAGCTTTGGAAGGCCTGCGCCTCGCCCTGGAAGCTGGTGAAGATCGACCCGGGCAACTCCCTGCGGGCCAGATCCTCCACCGCCGCCACCACCGCGCCGAGGGACGCGCCCGGACGCAGGTTGAACGAAATGGTCACCGAGGGCGACTGCCCGGAATGGTTGACCGACAGCGGCCCCACCGCGACCTCGCGTTTGACCAGGGTGTCGAGGGGCACGAGGGTGCCGTCGGTGGCGCGCACGTAAAGCAGGCTTAGGGCCTCGGGGTTGGCCTGATAGTCCGGGGCCAGCTCCATGATGACCTGATAGGTGTCGTTGGGGGCGTAGATGGTCGAGACCTGCCGGTTGCCGTAGGACGTGGCCAGGGCGTTTTCGATCTGGTAGGCCGACACGCCCAGGGCCGAGGCCTTGTCCCGGTCGATATCCACCCGCAGTTCCGGGTTTTTGATTTGCAAATCGGAAGACACGTCCTGGATGTCGGCCAGCCCGTGCATCTTGGTTTCGAAGTCGGCCGCGGCCGTGAAAAGCTCCTGGGTGTCCGGCCCCTGCAGGGTGAACTGGTACTGGCCCTTGGTGGAGCGGCCGCCGATGCGGATGGGCGGCGGGTTTTGCAGATAGGCCCGCAGCCCCGGCACCTGGGCGAAGGCCCGGCGCAGGCGCTGCATGATGGTGTCGGCATCGTTGGCGCGCTCGCCAAGGGGCTTGAGCGACAGCATCATGCGGCCGTTGTTGTTGGTGTTGTTGGGGCCGCCCGAACCGACCACGGACATGTATTCGGCCACGTCCGGGTCGGCGGAAGCGATGGCGTTGAGCCGCTTTTGCCGCTCCATCATGACGTCGAAGGCCACGCCCTCCTCGGCCTCGGTGGTCACCAGCAGCCGCCCCGTGTCCTCCCGGGGCAAAAAGCCTTTGGGAATGACCACGAACATCCAGACCGTGACCCCGAGCAGGACCAGGGAAAAAAGCAGCACGGCCACGTGGTGGCGCAGGACCCAGCGCAGGGTGACGGCGTAGAAATCGCGCATCCCGTCAAAGGCCCGCTCCACGGCGTTGTAGAACCGGCCGTGGCGCACGGTGGTCTGGGGCCGCAGCACCAGATTGCACAGCATGGGGGTGAGCGAGATGGACACGAAGCCGGAGATGAGGATGGACACCATGATGGTCACGGCGAATTCGTGGAACAGCCGCCCCACCACGCCGCCCATGAAAAAGACCGGCAAAAAGACGGCGGCCAGGGAGATGGTCATGGAGACGATGGTGAAGCTGATCTCCTTCGACCCTTCCATGGCGGCGGCCAAGGGCGGTTTGCCCATTTCCAGGTGGCGCACGATGTTTTCGAGCATGACGATGGCGTCGTCGACCACGAAGCCCACCGACAGCGTCAACGCCAGCAGGGAGATGTTGTCCAGGCTGAAATCCAGCAGATACATGGCGGCGAATGTGCCGACCACGGACATGGGCAGGGCCAGACTCGGAATGACCGTGGCCGGGATGTTGCGCAAAAACAGGAAGATGACCATGACCACCAGACACACCGTCAGCACCAGCGTGAACTTCACGTCGGAGACGGACTCGCGGATGGACACGGACCGGTCGTAGAGCACCTTGAGCGACACCGAGGCCGGCAGCTGGGCCTGGAAATGCGGCAGCAGCGCCTTGATCGAGTCGACCACCTCCACGGTGTTGGTGCCGGGCTGGCGCTGGATGGCCAGGACCAGCCCCGGCGTGCCGGAAAACCAGTTGAACCGCCGCGTTTCCTCCACCGAGTCCATGACGTTGGCGATCTCGTCCAGACGCACCGGCGAGCCGTTTCTCCAGGCCACGATGAGCGGCTTGTAGCCGGCGGCGGTCAGCAACTTGCCGCTGGAGCGCACGGTGTATTCCTTGGCCGGGCCGGACACCGTGCCCACGGGCAGGTTGACGTTGCCCTTTTTCACCGCCTCGGAGGCCTCGTCCACGCCGATGCCCTTGGCGGCCATGGCCTCGGGATCGAGCTGGATGCGCACGGCGTATTTCTTGGAGCCGTAGACCGAGACCTGCGCCACGCCCGGCACCATGGAAATGCGCTGGCCCATCATGTTCTCGGCGTATTCGTCCACGTCGGACAGGCGCATGACGTCCGAGGAGATGGCGAGGTAGAGGATGGGCGCGTCGGCCGGGTTGACCTTGCGGAAATACGGCGGCGACGGCAGATCGTCGGGCAGGTCCTTGCCGGCGGTGGTCATGGCCGACTGCACGTCCAGAGCGGCGGCGTCGATGTTGCGGTCCAGGGCGAACTGCAGGGTGATGCGGGTGGAGCCGACCGAGTTGATCGAGGTCATGGAGTCGAGGCCGGCAATGGTGGAAAACTGCTTTTCCAGGGGGTTGGCCACGGCGGCGGCCATGGTTTCCGGACTGGCCCCGGGCAGGGACACCCGGACCTCGATGGTCGGGAAATCCACGTTGGGCAGGTCGGACACCGGCAGCTTGAGGTAGGCCATGAGGCCGAAAATGAAAATGGCCGCCATGACCAGGGTGGTCATGACCGGCCGGGTGATGAATACGGCGGCGGGATTCATCGGGCCGCCTCCTCCCGGGCTGGCGCATTGCCCGGGGGTGCCTTGTCGGCTTTCTTGATGGCGGCCTTAACCCCGGGGGCCAGGCGCACCTGTCCGTCCACCACCACCATTTCACCGACGGCGACCCCCTTTTCCACCACCGTGTTCTCGCCCACGATGGGGCCGGGGGTGATCTGGCGGGCGTCGGCCGCGCCATCGGGCTTGATGACGTAGACATAGGGGCCCCTGAGCCCGTCGAGGACCGCCCGGGTCGGCACGACCACCACGTCCTTGAGGTCGGCCAGATCAAGGCCCACGCGCACGAACTGTCCCGGCCACAGCCGGTGGTCGGCATTTTCGGACACGGCCTTGAGGCGGATGGCCCCGGTCTTGGCGTCCACGGCGTTGTCCACGAAGGCGAGCTTGGCCGTCACCGGCGGGCGGGACGTCTCACCGGGCGGGGCGGCGGTCACGGTGGGCTCGCCGCGGGCGCGACGCTCCCGGATGGCCGTCAGGTAGCGCTCGGGTACGGAAAAGGCGATGAAAATCGGGCTGATCTGGTTGATGACGCACATGACGCGGTCGTCGTTGGCCTTGACCACGTTGCCGGTGGTGAGGAGCACCGAGCCCACCCGGCCGGCGATGGGGGCGCGGATGACGGCGTATTCCAGATCCAGCCGGGCCAGGGCCAGACTGGCCTCGTCGAGCCGGATGGTGCCTTCCAGGGTCTTGGCCTGGGAATAGGTCTGGTCGTACTGCTCCTGGGCCACCACGTCCTTGGCCTTGAGGGTGGCGTAGCGCCGCAGGTCCTCCTCGGCCTTGACGAGCAGGGCCTTGTCGCGGTCGAGCTTGGCCTGCGCCTCGCGGATGGCCAGCTCGAAGGGACGCGGATCGAGGCGGAAAAGCAGGTCGCCCTTGGCCACCTCGGCCCCGTCGCGCACGAGCTGCTCCACGATGGCCCCGCCCACGCGTGGCTTGACCGCCACCGTGGCCATGGGCTCCACGTTGCCCACGGCCCGCACCACGAGCGGCAGGGATTCGGATTTGGCGGGCACGGCCACGACAGGCACGGGCGCGGGCGCGCCACGCGACTTCCCGTCGCCGCCGCCGCAGGACGCAACCACCAGGACGGAAATCACCAACAACGCAGCGCGCGACAACACAGTGCGGCTCACAGGGCGTCTCCATTATGCGAATTCGAGGCGGGGCGGAGCAAAGTCCCGGGCATCGGAACAGCCCAGGGCAGCCAGGGAAAACCGGGTGACGTGCAAAGCCAGGGCGTCCACGCCGCCCTGGCCGGGGTCGCTGTCCGGATACAGCCGGGACAGCACCGGAGCGTCCAGGATGAAATGGCGGCACTGGCCGACGATGCTTTGGGCCACGCGGGCCACGGTCAGGGCATCGTCGCCGGCCGGGCCGAGCAGCTCGGCCACGATGGCGTGCAGCGTGGCGTTGGCCGGGGCCAGACAACGTTCCACCACCTGGGCCAGATTGGCCGAGGGGTCGGCCATCTCCCGGGCCATCAGCCGGGTGAGCCAGGCATGGCGGCCCTGGTCGGTCAGGCGCAGGAGCAGGGACCGCACGTAGGCGTAGAGCCTCGTCCTGACGTCGGCGTCCGGGGACAGGCCCATGTCGGGCGGATAGAGGCGGTTGGCTTCGCGGTAGGCGTGTTCGAGGACGGCCTGGTACAGACGGTCCTTGCTGCCGAAGTGGTAGTGGATGGCGGCCAGATTGGCGCGGGCCAGCTTGGTGATCTCGCGGACGGTCGCGGCCTGATAGCCCTTACAGGAAAAAATCTCGCCGGCTGCCTCGAGCAGGCGCGTCCGGGTCTCGTCCTCGCGACCGTTGCCAGCCATCTGTCCGCCTTGCCTTGCGTGTTCGGTCAAAATTACGGGTGAAGTCCCCATCGGTCAATACCCAGTCCCAAAACGCCATATTCCGGCGTGAAAGCCGTCGCCGCCGCCGGACGGCGTTGACCTTCTGGCCAAAAAGACCTAGCCCGGATTATCCTTGCGGCAAACCGAAACGAAGGAGCACTTGCATGGCCGATGGCATCATCAACGTCGTGGCCAAGTTCGTGGCCAAAAAAGGCCAGGAGGCGGCGGTGAAGACCGCGCTGACCGGCCTGATCGCCCCGACCCAGAAGGACCCGGGCTATCTTGCCTACGATCTCTACGAGTCCACGCAGCGCCCCGGGGAGTTCGTGCTGGTCGAAGCCTGGGAGAGCCGGGAACTGCTGGCCAAGCACCTTGCCACCCCGCATCTGACCGGCTTTCAGGCCAAGGCGCCCGAACTGCTGGCCGAGCCCATGTCCGTCAAGCTCTTCAGCGAGCTGCCCGGCTTCTAGCCGATCCGTCGCACCGCCCGGTTCCCGGTCGCCCCGGGGCCGGGCCGTCCCGTTGCCGTCATGGCCCGCAACATCGAAATCAAGACCCGCATCCCGGGAGTGGCGGTCCTGCTGCCCCGCGTCCGGGCCCTGGCCGACGCCGGTCCCCTGGAGCTGGTCCAGGACGACACGTTTTTCCCCTGCCCCAACGGCCGGCTCAAGCTGCGCGTCTGCGGCGACGGTCCGGGCCAGCTCATCTTCTACCAGCGTTCCGACGCCGCCGGTCCCCGGGAAAGCCGCTACCACATCCACGAGACGCCCGCGCCCCGGGACCTGGGCGACACGCTGGCCCGGGCTTATGGCGTGCTTGGGAGGGTGGTCAAACACCGGCTGGTCTATTTTTGCGGCCAGACCCGCATCCACCTGGACCGGGTGGAGGGACTCGGGGAATTCCTGGAGCTGGAGGTCGTGCTGCGGCCGGAACAGACGGCGGCCGAGGGCATGGCCATCGCCGAAGGGCTGTGCGCCCGGCTCGGCCTCGATCCCGCCGACCGCGTCGCCACGGCCTACCTGGACCTGCTCGCGGCCGGGCGCAAGGACTAAGCGCCCCCTACTCCCCGGCCGGCAGCCGCACGAAAAACGTGGTGCCCGCGATCTCGTCGGTGGAAAAGCCCACCTCGCCGTTGAGATAGCGTTCGGCAAAAAGCTTCATGCCGTAGGTCCCAAGCCCCCGCCCCGGCCCCTTGGTGGAAAAGGCCCGCCGGAAAATCTGCGGCCGGGCCGCCTCGGGCACGACCCCGGGATTGTGCACCCAGAAACGCACGCCGCCGTCGCCGTTGTCGCAGCCCACGGTGATGCGCCCGCCGGCGGGCGTCGCCTCCAGGGCGTTTTTCTGCATGTTGACCAGGATGCGGGTGATGAGCTTGCGGTCCGAGGCGAAAAACACGTCGGCGCTGTCCGGGGCGATTTCCAGGGTCTTGCCCCGGGCCGACGGCTCCCGGCGCATGAGCCCGGTCACGTCGCCAAGCAGGGACAGCGAACCCATCTTATACGGCGCGATCTCGTAATCGCCGTGCTCGGCCTGGGTGAAATCGCGCTGGGAGATGATGAGGTCGTTGATGCGTTCGGCGGCAAACGACAGGAGTTCCAGTTCGGTGCTGCGGGAGCATTCCGGCTCCTCGCGCAAGATTTCGCAGATGCCGCGCATCCCCGAAACCATGTTGAGGATGTCGTGGTAGAAGATGCGCTCCATGAGCGCCAGGCGCTTCTCGGCCCGGATGTCGGTGAGGATGGCGGCGTGAAACAGCTCGCCGGCGTGCTGCATCCGCCAGATCCAGATACGGAAATCCAGGCTTTCCAGCCGGCTGCCCCCATAGCGGGCCAGGGCGCATTCCCCATGGGCCACGCCCGGACCGGACAGGGTCTCGGCCAGGGCCCGGGCCATGCCGCAGGACCGGCACAGTTCGCTCGTGCCGCAGCCCCCGACCTCCAGGCTGGCCCCCAGACAGGACAGGGCCTCGCCCAGGCGCTGGCCCACGAGCCGTTCGCTCGGGCACTCCAGGGAGGCCAGATCCCGGAACTTGGCATTGGAATAGACGATCTGGCGCGTGCTGTTGCACACCGCCACCCCGAGCGGCAGGCGGTCGAGGACCCCTGCCGCCGGGCTGGCGGCGAAAAGTGCGGCCTGACGGCGCACCTGTTCCGCGGACATGCGTTCAGCCGGCAAAAACGGCACGACTCCGGCATTCACAATGAGCACCTCCAGGCATTGGTGACGCCCGGATTGCATAGCCCATGGCCGCACGATCCGCAAACCTGTTTCAGGCGGCCAGTCCCTCCTGGAAAAGGCCCTTGAAATCGGGATAATCCTCGGCGCCGCGCCGCGCGCCGCGCACCTCGGGCAGGCCGGCGAGCTCGACGAGCAGCCGGTCCAGGCGGCCGTCGTCGGCAAGGGCCACCATCAGCCGGCCCTCGCCGCCCTGGCCGGGCAGGCACAACAGTCCGAGCAGATCGTGGGACCGTCTGGCCAGACAGGCGGCCACATGCCGCATCGCCGCCATGGGATCGCTCGTGGCCAACTCCAGCACGGCCCGGGCCGTTGCCGCCGCAGAGGGTTTAGTCGGCGTTTGCATGATGCTCCTCCAAAATCATTTCGTTGTTGGCGGCGCCGGGCGGCACCATGGGGTACACGTGGGCGTCGGGATCGACGGGCAGGCGCACCAGGGCCGGTCCCGGCGCGGTCAGGGCGGCGGCCAGGGCGCCGCGCGCGTCGCGGCAGTGCTCCAGGTCCACGCAGGCCATGCCGAAACCGGCGGCCAGGGTGGCGAAATCGGGCCGCGAGGCAAAGGTCGAGGCGGTGTAGCGGCCTTCCACGAAAAAGGCCTGCTGCTGGCGCACGAGGCCGAGCACGCCGTTGTCCATGAGCAGGATTTTGACCGGCAATCCCAGTTCGGCCAGGGTGGCCATTTCCTGGATGTTCATGAGCAGCCCGCCGTCGCCGGTGACGCAGGCCACGGGCGTGCCCGGAGCGGCCAGGGCCGCGCCGATGGCCGAGGGCAGACCGAAGCCCATGGTGCCAAGCCCCCCGGAGGTCAGGAACCGGCCCGGCCGGCGGCAGGGCCAGACCTGGGCGGCCCGCATCTGGTTCTGGCCCACGTCGGTGGTCACGATGGCTTCGGGGCCGAGGATCTCGGCCGCGGCCACGAGCATCCCGTAGGGGCTCGACGGATCGTCCGTTCCCGGAGGCATGAAGGTGTATTCGCGACGCAGGGCCTCGCGCCGGGCCGCCCATTCGGGGCGGGGACGCGCCGGCACGAGCCGGGCCAGGGCCTCGACCACCTTGCCGGCGTCGCCGGCCAGGGCCACGTGGGCCCGGCGGTTTTTGTGGTGCTCGGCCGGGTCGATGTCGATGTGGACCACGGCGGCGTCGGGACAGAAACGTTTGGCGTCGCCGGTGGCCCGGTCGTCGAAGCGCGCGCCGATGGCCACGAGCAGGTCGCATTCGCACACGGCGTGGTTGACGGCCGGCCGGCCGTGCATGCCGACCATGCCGGCGTTTCGCGGATGGTCGTCCGGCAGCAGGCCAAGGCCCATGAGCGTGGTCACCACCGGGGCGTCCAAGGCCTCGGCCAGGGCGGCCACGGCCTCGCCGGCCCGGCAGGCGACGGCGCCGCCGCCGCAGTAGAGGACCGGACGTTCACTGGCGGCCAGCAGCGCGGCCGCCCGGGTCAGGTCGGCCGTATGCGGCATGATCTGGATGTCGGGGGCGACGGCCTCGGGCCAGTCGTCCAGGGCGACCTGCTCGGTCTGCACGTCACGGGGCACGTCCACGACCACCGGCCCCGGCCGGCCCGAACCGGCGAGGCGGAAGGCGTCGGCCATCACCCGCGGCAGATCGGCCGCCCGGCGCACGAGCATGTTGTGCTTGGCAATGGGAATGGTCAGGCCGTAGACGTCCACTTCCTGAAAGGCGTCCGTACCGATGAGCGCGCGCGGCACCTGGCCGGTGATGCACACCAGGGGCACGGAATCGGCCTTGGCGTCGGCGATGGCGGTCAGCAGATTCATGGCGCCCGGCCCCGACGTGGCGACGCAGACCTGCGGCCGGCCGCTGACCCGGGCCATGCCCTGGCTGATGAAGCCGGCCCCCTGCTCGTGGCGGGCCAGCACGATGCGGATGGGGGTTTCGGCGATGGCGTCGAAAATCGGCAGGTTGGCCCCGCCGGGGATGCCGCTGACCACGTCGATGCCGTGGCGCACCAAACTCTCCGCGATAATGCGTGCTCCGGTCGTCTGAATCATCCTGGCCTCCTATTCGTGCCCCGGACGCGCGACGGAAAACGCAAAAAGCCCCCGTCGGCGCGCCGACGGGGGCTTGGAAAAGTCGTTTGAAAAAGAAGAGTCCCCGTTAAGGCGCCGTGATAACGACGCCTACTACGACCGCGCAAGTCGCGAAGGACAGGGATAGCAGGGCGCGGTTCGTACAGGTCATGACAGGGATTCCTCCGAAGTTTCCTGGTTCATACAATCCCGGCCCGGGGCCGTCAAGCCCCGGGCCGGGATATTTTGCGCGTCCGCCGGTCAGCGGGCCAGCACCAGATGCATGATCTCGGCCGGAGACCGGTTGTTTTCCAGGGACAGCTCGGTAAACGTCATGTCGCCGAAGGCCGTGATGTTGTGCCGGGCCAGACGCTGCACGGCCACGGACAACGGCAGGCCGTACTGACGGCAAAAGGTCTGCAACATCATCTTTTCCAGGCCGGGCGGCGGCGCGGTCGGCGGCGTCGTGGCCGGCAGGGCCGGCTGCGACGGGGCCGGCGCGGACGCGACCGTCCCCGGGGATTGCGGGAGGGGCGCGGGCTGGCCGTAACCCGGCTGCGCCGCGACCGGCGGTACGGGCGCGGGCGTGGCCGGCGCGACTTCCGGCACGACCGGCGTCGTGGCCACGGGCGGCGTGGACGGCGTGGTCACGACCGGGATTTCATGGGGCCGGACAGGCGCTTTGTCGGGCGTCTTGCCGGGCTCGACCGGCGCCGTGCGCTCGGGCGCGGCCGAGGCGGCGTGCTCGGGCTCGGGCACGGCCTCGGGAGTGACCGGGGTGACGGCCTGCGGGGGCTCCACCACCACCGAGGTCATGGGCTTTTCCCCGCGCAGGGCCTCGTACACGGCAATGGGCAACATGCCGTTGGCCTTGGCCACCTCGGTCAGGGTCCAGGCCGGCCGGGCCTTGAGGCCGGCGGCCTCCAGGCGGCGCAAGGCCTCGGCCTGGGACAGGCCGTATTCCTCGCAGATGTCGGCCAGCCGGCGGCGGCCGAGGCCCGGCGGCGGGTCCTTGGGCAGGCCGCTCGTCTCGCCGCCCGAGGGCTCCTGCACCATCTTGAGGGCGTCGAACACCCCGCCGGGAGCCACGCCGTTTTGCCGGGCAATCTCGGTCAGGGTCAGATCGGCGCTGTCGGCCTTGATGTTTTTAAGCCGCAGCAAGGCCAACGCCTTTTCGCCGTCCATGCCCATGCGCCGGGCCAGATCGGCCAGGGTGGACCGCTCGGCCAGGGCGTAGGGCGGCTCGCCATAAGTGACGACGGCCCGCTGCTTGAAGTAATGTGACAGGCTCACGAACTGGTGCACCGGCGGCAGCTCGGCCAGGGCCCAGATGAAACAGACCAGCGTCAGCGCCAGCCCGATGAAAAACGGTTTGGTAAAGATGACCACCACGCCGTCGGCATCGCGCAGATGGTCGAGCAGCGCGTCCCAGTTGCACCCCAGATGGACCAGTCCGAGGACCAGGAACAGCAGACCCATGCCGAGGTGCGCGCCCTGCCAATGGGCCAGGGACAGCCCCAGAAACGTCCAGTCGGACCACGAGGCCACCCGCGACGCCGGCGCGATATAGACGACCAGGGCGGTGAGCATCATCAGGAACAAGGAGAAGAACAGCATCAGCGAGACGATTTTCTTGAGCATCAAAGGGTCTCCATCTCCGGTGTCAGGCCGGACATGTCAGGTTGTCCGCCCTGTAGCACGCCTCGATCGGTTTGCCCATCCCCGCGCGGTTTCGCTTCCGGCCCGGGTTGTTGACGCGGCCTGGCAAAGAGGCTACCTCCCGGCCCGATACCCGGCGGTTATCGTCGATCAAGGCCAAGGAGCGAGACCATGCGAGAAAAAGTCGAAGCAGCCCTGGAAAAGATCCGTCCTTCCCTGCAAGCCGACGGCGGCGACGTGGAGCTGGTCGAGGTCACGGACTCGGGCGTGGCCAAAGTGCGCCTGACCGGCGCCTGCAAAGGCTGTCCCATGTCCCAGATGACGCTCAAAAGCGGCGTCGAACGCGTCCTCAAGCAGGAAGTCCCGGGACTCAAGGCCGTCGAGGCGGTCTAACCGTCCATTTCTGAAAAAAACCTGTCGAATTGTTTACGAAAAAATAATTCTTCACGTGTGTTGATTTTCGCATTCGGATAGCCGCGTTTCGAGATGTCCCCATCCCGAACGCGATTCCCCCCACGCCGGCCATCGTCCCCGGACAGTGCTGTCGGCCAACACCGCGATTTTTCGGGAGTTCCTCCGGGAGCTCCCTTTTTCCGCTTCGGAGCCCAACATGAGCACCATCGTCACCCGGTTCGCCCCGAGCCCCACCGGTTTTCTCCATATCGGCGGCGCGCGCACGGCCATCTTCAACTGGCTGCTGGCCCGCCACACCGGCGGCAAATTCCTGCTGCGCATCGAGGACACGGACCTCACCCGCTCCAAACCCGAGATGACCAAGTCCATCCTCGACGCCATGGAGTGGCTGGGCCTGTCCCACGACGGCGAGATCACCTACCAGAGCCAGCGCTTCGACATCTATAATCAGTACATCGACAAGCTGCTGGAAAACGGCCACGCCTACTGGTGCTCATGCACGCCCGAGGAAGTGGAGGCCATGCGCGAGGAGGCCCGGCTCAAGGGACGCAAGCCCAAATATTCCGGTCGCTGCCGCGAAGCCGGCCTCGGCCCCGGTCCGGGACGGGTCGTGCGGCTCAAGGCTCCGGTCAGCGGCGCCACGGTGGTGGACGACATGGTCAAGGGGCCGGTGTCCGTGGACAACGCCGAACTCGACGACATGGTGTTGCGCCGCCCCGACGGCTCGCCCACCTACAACATGGCCGTGGTGGTCGACGACGCCACCATGGGCGTGACCCACATCATCCGCGGCGACGACCACTTGAACAACACGCCGCGCCAGATCCTCATCTACAAGGCCCTGGGCCTGCCCCTGCCCAAGTTCGGCCACGTGCCCATGATCCTCGGCCCGGACAAGAAAAAGCTGTCCAAGCGCCACGGAGCCACGGCGGTCATGGAGTACGAGGAGGAAGGCTTTCTGCCCGAGGCCATGTTAAACGGCCTCGTGCGCCTGGGCTGGGCCTGCGGCGACCAGGAGATCTTCTCGCGCGAGGAGCTCATCAAGCTCTTCTCCACCGAGAACCTGGGCAGCTCGGCGGCGGTGTTCGACAAGGCCAAGCTCTTGTGGCTCAACGCCCACTATATCAAGGAAAGCCCGGCCTCGCGGCTGGCCGTCATGGTCAACGCCTTTCTGGAGCGCAAGGGCCTGCCGCCCCAGGACCTGGAATACCTGGGCCGCGTCGTGCCGCTGTTGCAGCCGCGCGCCCAGACCCTGGCCGAGATGGCCGACAAGGCCGTCTGCTTCGTCACCCCGACGGCCGAACTGGCCTACGACATGAAGGCGGTCGACAAGTTCTTCACCGAGCCCGTGCGCGCCTACCTCGCCGACGTGCGCAAGATCCTCGACGCCCTGTGCTGCTTCGATCAGGCCTCCATGGAAAAGGCCGTCACCGCCTACATCGAGTCCAAGGAAATCAAGTTCAAGGTGCTGGCCCAGCCCATCCGGGTGGCCGTCACCGGCGGCACGGCCAGCCCCGGCCTGTTCGAGACCATGGAAGTCATGGGCAAAAAACGCGTCCTGGACCGCCTGGACCGGGCGCTTTCCCTGTAAGAGACGAGAAGAGAAGAAAAGACGCCTCCGGCGGGGGGGGGGGGGGGGGGGGGGGGGGGGGGGGGGGGGGGGGGCGGGGCG
>JAFABC010000046.1 GCA_023426275.1 Pseudomonadota bacterium
GCCGCGGGGGGCCGGGGGGGTATAATCCCCCCCGGCCCCCCTTTATGCCGGGCGTTTTTTCTTTCGCCGAAAAGCCGGCTAAATAAAAAACGCCCGGAACAAAGGGACCGGAAAGATACGGCTTGCGTTTCCCGGCGCGGGGGTTTGGGGGGCATCATGCCCCCCAATGAAGAGGGTCCGGGAGAGGCAACGCCTCGCCCGGTTCCCCCGCTCCCGGGCTCAGCCGCAATGCGGCGACAGGGGCAGGCGCTCGGCCAGGATGATGCCGGACGGGGAGACCCGGGCCCGGTAGGCCAGGACGCGCACGCCGGCGGCAACGGCTTCGGCCAGCAGGGCGGCGTATTCGGGGTCGATGACCGCCGCCGGGGCGAAGCAATGGCCGTCCGGGCGCTGGATGCAGAAAAAAAGCGCGGCCAGGGCTGTTTTTTCCCGGGCCAGCCGGGTCAGCTCCACCAGATGCTTGCGCCCGCGTTCGGTGGCGGCATCGGGAAACATGGCCGCCCCGTCCTCGACCATGGTGACGTTCTTGCATTCGACAAAGGCCTTGCCAGACGGGCCGTCCAGGGCGAAATCGAGCCGGCCGCCGGCAAAGGCCGGTTCGGGCCGGATGGTTTCGTAGCCGGCCAGGTCGGGAAAGGCCCCGGCCTCGAAGGCCTTGCGAAACAACCGGTTGGGGGTGAGCGTGTTGACCCCGACCCAGAAATCGCCGGCAAAATCCGGCACGCGCACCATTTCCAGGGTGTGGGCCAGCTTGCGCCTGGGGTTGTCGGACACGGACAGACCGAGGACGCAACCGGGCCGCAGGAGCCCCAGCATGGAGCCGGTGTTGTTGGCGTGGGCCACAAACGGGCCGCTCCCGCCCTCGGCCTCGATGAGGAACCGTTTGAAACGACGGACGAATCGCGCCGTCACCAGGGGGCCGGACAGCGGCAGCGTCACGCCGGAACCAGATTGCGGGACCATGATTTACCTTTCCAATGTTCTCCAGTACACTGACCAACGGCCGCGCGAACGCGGCCGCCCACCCGAAACCCCAACGCCAAGGACCAGGGCCATGCGCACCGCCCTTCGTATGCGTCTCGTCGCTCCCTCAGCAACACTCGGCATGGCCGCCAAAGCCGCGGATTTGCGCCGCCAGGGCAAGACCATCCTCGACCTCTCGGCCGGCGAACCCGACTTCAACACGCCCCAGCACATCAAGGATGCGGCCAAAAAGGCCATCGACGACAACTTCACGCGCTACACGCCGGTCCCCGGCGTGCACACCCTGCGCGAAGCCATCGCCGGCTACTATAAAAACATCTACGGCGTCCCCACGCCCAAGGAAGCCGTCATCGCCACCAACGGCGGCAAGCAGGCTCTTTTCGAACTTTTTTCCGCCCTGCTCAACCCCGGCGAGGAAGTGCTCGTGCCCGCGCCCTACTGGGTGAGCTACCCGGACATGGTCCGGCTGGCCGGGGCCACGCCCGTACCCGTGGCCGCGTCGCCGGAAAAGGGCTTCCTGCTGGACGTCGAGGACCTCGACCGGGCCGCCACGCCGGCCACCCGGGCGCTCATCCTCAATTCGCCTTCCAACCCCACGGGCGCGCATTACTCGCTCGAAGCCCTGGACGCCATTGTGGACTGGGCCGTGTCCCGCGATATCTTCGTCGTCTCCGACGAGATTTACGACCGGCTGGTCTACGAACCGGCCAAGCCGGCCTCCCTGGCCAGCTCGTTCGCCCTGCATCCCGAGCATGTGGCCGTGGTCGGCGGCCTGTCCAAGAGCTTCGCCATGACCGGCTGGCGCGTGGGCTACTGCCTGGCCCATCCGGCCCTGATCGGGGCCATGTCCACCCTGCAGAGCCAGTCCACCTCGAATATCTGCTCCATCGCCCAGAAGGCGGCCATCGCCGCCCTGACCGGCCCCATGGACTGCGTGGAGGAGATGCGCCAAGCCTTCATGCGCCGCCGCGATCTGGCCCTGTCCATCATCGGCACCTGGAAGCGGGCGCTGTGTCCCACGCCCTCGGGCGCGTTCTACCTGTTCCCGTGTCTGTCGGAATACTACACCGACGCCATTCCCGACTCCGCCACGTTGTGTGAAACCATGCTGGCCGAGGCCGGCGTGGCCTCGGTGCCGGGCGTGGCCTTTGGCCAGGACCGTTGCGTGCGCCTGTCCTACGCCACGGACGACGCCACGCTGGAAAAGGCCCTGACGGCCATGGGCGCTTTTCTGGAGAAGTTATAACCCGTCGCGGGGCCAGGGAATCCGGCGTGAAAAAAAACGCCCGTTCGGACGCCGACCAGTATCTCGGACTGGTCAAGTTTCTGTCCTGGAGTTCCCTGGCCCTGATCCTGCTGGTCAATCTCTTCCTGTCCATTTTCCTGTCCAACTACGCCCGCCAGGACGTGCTCTCCAAGCAGAAGGAATTCGCCCTGCTGCTGGCGGAAAACCTCAACCACCAGATTTATCAACGTTTCACCCTGCCCACGGTCATCGGTTTCGGCCGGGTGGAACTGTCCCAGCCGGCCCAGTACGACCGCCTGGACAAGACCGTGCTCTCGACCATCCACAGCTTCCACGTCAGCGAAGTGCGCATCTACGATTTCGACAAGCGGGTGTCGTATTCCACGGACAAGGATCTGATCGGCCAGAAGGGCTATGCCGGCGAGGCCATCCTCGAAGCCCTGGAACAGGGCTCGTCGAGCTTCCAGCTTGTCAGCCGCACGGGCATGTTCGGCGGCATTTTCGATTTCCATCCCAAGCCCGACGCCGTGATCCTGCGCACCATCTATCCCCTGCGCACCGAACGCTCGCTCGTTCCGGGCAATCCGCAGGGCTTTATCATGGGCGTGCTGGAGTTCACCCAGGACATCACCGGGGATTACCAGAAGGTGGTGGATTTCCAGCGCATCATCATCGCCACCACCCTGGCCTCCTCGATTCTGCTGTTTATTATCCTGCGCGTGATCATCAGCCGGGCCGGGCGCATCAACGCCCAGCGCATCGCCGAGCGCGAACAGCTCGAACGCGAGCTGCAACAGCAGGAAAAGCTGGCCGGCATGGGCCGCATGGTGGCCGGCATCGCCCACGAAATCCGCAATCCCCTGGGCATCATCCGCTCCACGGCGGAACTGCTGCTCAAGCGCAACAAGGACTCCGACGGGGTCAACGCCAAGCTGCTGTCGGCCATTTTCGACGAGTCCAAGCGCCTGTCCAAGACCGTGGGCGATTTCCTGGACTATGCCCGGCCCAAGGCCCCGCGCCAGGAAACCGTGGATCTGGCCGTGATCTGCGATCAGGCCCTGACCTTTCTCGAATCCAAGTGCGACGAACTCGGCGTGGCCGTGACCCGCGACTACGCCCCGGGCCTGCGCGTGCGCGGTGACAAGGATCTGCTCTACCGCGCGGTCTACAACATCCTGTCCAACGCCCTGGACGCCATGGCCGAGGACAAGGAGAAAAAGCGGCCCCCTTCCATCATCGTGGCGGCCACGGCCGACAAGGAGGCCGTGCGCCTGGCCGTGATCGACTCCGGCCCCGGGTTCAGCCCGGAAAACAAGGACCGGCTGCTGGACCCGTTTTTCACCACCAAGGACGCCGGCACGGGCCTCGGGCTGGCCATCGTGCGCACCATCGCCGAAAGCCACGCCGCCAGTCTGGTCCTCGACAACGTGGAAACCGGCGGCGCCCGCGTCAGCCTGACCTTTCCTCCGGCCTGAGCCTGGGGTATCAGGCGCACAGAACCTCCGACGCGCCCCGGGCCGCCGCCGGCCCGCCTCAATCCTTTTTCCGGAAGACGCCATGGCAAGCCAGATTCTGATTCTCGACGACGAAAAAAACTATCTGCTCATCCTCGAAGCCATGCTCGGCGACGCGGGCTACGCCGTCACGGCCCTGGACGACCCGGAAACCGGGCTGACCTTCCTCGACGAGTCCGAAGTGGACGTGGTCATCACCGACATGAAGATGCCCAAGGTCACGGGGCAGCAGGTGCTCGAACACGTCAAGCGCAACTATCCCTACATCCCGGTCATCATCATGACCGCCTTCGGCAGCATCGAGGGCGCGGTGGAGGCCATGCGCATCGGGGCGTTCGACTACATCGCCAAGCCCTTCGCCAACGACGAACTGCTGCTGACCGTGGAAAAGGCCAGCCGCTTCGCCGCGGCCCAGCGCGAGAACATGCTGCTGCGCCAGTCGTTGGAGGACCGCTTTTCCTCGGAAAACATCATCGGCCGGGGCAAGGCCATGCAGCGGGTGCTGGAGATGGTGGCCAAGGCCGCGCCCACCAAGTCCACGGTGCTCATCACCGGCGAGTCCGGCACGGGCAAGGAGCTGCTGGCCAAGGCCATCCATTACGCCTCGCCGCGCAAGAACGCGCCGTTTATTTCCGTCAACTGCATGGCGCTGGCCTCGGGCGTGCTCGAATCCGAACTGTTCGGCCACGAAAAAGGCTCGTTCACCGGCGCGGTGGCCCGCAAGCGCGGCCGGTTCGAGATGGCCCACGAGGGCACGATCTTTCTCGACGAAATCGGCGAGCTGTCCCCGGAATTGCAGGTCAAGCTCCTGCGCGTGCTCCAGGAACGCAAGTTCGAGCGCGTGGGCGGGGCCGAACCCATCGAGGTGGACATCCGCATCCTGGCCGCCACCAACCGCAATCTGGCCGAGGCCGTGGCCGCGGGCACGTTTCGCGAGGACCTCTACTACCGCCTCAACGTCGTGCACATCGAAACCCCGCCGCTGCGCGAGCGCCGCGAGGACATCCCCATTCTGGCCGCCCACTTCCTGGAACGCTACGCCAAGGAAAACGGCAAGACGTTCAGGGGGTTCTCCCCCGAGGCCATGGATTACCTGACCGCCTACGAGTGGCCGGGCAACGTGCGCCAGCTGCAAAACGTGGTGGAGCGCTGCGTGGTCCTGGCCGGCGGCGACGTGGTCCAGGTCGAGGACCTGCCAAGCGAGATCCGCGACGAGGAAAGCCAGTACAAATCCGCCGTGGACCTGCTGCCGGTCACCATCAACCTGAACGACACGCTGGAAAAAATCGAAGTGGCGCTGATCCGCCGCGCCCTGGCCCGGGCCAACCTCGTGCAGGTCAAGGCGGCGGAAATGCTCGGCATCTCCAAAAGCCTGCTCCAGTACAAGCTCAAAAAATACAAGCTGACCGGCCACTAGGGAGCCGGGAGAGGCGTTGCCTCTCCCGGACCCTCTCCATTGGGGGGCATGATGCCCCCCAAACCCCCTCGCCGGGAAACGCAAGCAGT
>JAFABC010000124.1 GCA_023426275.1 Pseudomonadota bacterium
CATTTTCTCCCGGCTTTGCCGGGAGAAAATGCGCCGCCAAACGTTCGAGGCTCCGCCGACCAACCGGGCAGCCGACCGCCTCCCCCTTTCGGGAGGGTCCGGGAGGGGGTGACCCCCTCCCGGCCGCCGGAGGCATCTTTTTCGTTTTTTTTAGAAGGCGAAGCGCAGGCCCGGGACGGCGTCGATCAGTCCCAGTTCCCGGCAATAATTGGCAAAGAGTACGACGCCGGCCTTGGCGTTGGCGTCGAAGTCGTAGTTGACCACCCGCAGATAGTCGAGCAGGGACGCCTCGTCGATCCAGGTCGGCCTGGACGGGGCGCGCACAAGCTCCGGCAGGGTTTCAGGCAGGTTCCGGTTGATGGCCAGCAGCCGTTCGTGCAGCCGGCCCAATGTCGCCAGACGCGAGGCCGGCAAGCCTTCCCGCACAATCCACAAGGCAAAGACGAATGGCGTGCCGACGGCGTCGAACCAAGCCTGGCCGAGGTCCGTGATGTGCCAGCCCGCCGGCGGGTCCAGGTAGCGGCCAAGGGCCAGATCGCCGATTTCGACAAACGGCTTGCCAGTCGCCAGTCCCGTTCCCGGCGCGGTGGTTTCGAAACGGACATCGGGGAATTTCCAGGCGAAGCGCCACAACACGCGCAGCAGGGCATTGGAGCTGGCCGAGGCCCCGGACAGCAGCACCGGATCGCCGGTGCGGGCCAGATGGTCGGGCAGTTCGGTCAGGGGCACGGGCGAAAGCAGGAGCACGCTCTGGATGGGGGCCACGGCCGCCCGGATGCACAGGTCCGGCAGCAGGGTAAAGGCGTCCGGCCGGGACAGGTAGGCGAAGGCCGAGGCCGGGGCCGCGTCGATGGTCCTGTCGGCCAGGGCGGCATTGAGTTCGGCGGGATGCCCGGAGACGTAGGTGATGTCCGGGCTCTCGGGGAAAGCCGGAACGAGCGCTTCGTACAGCGGCCAGACATTGAGATAGGCGATGCGGCCAAGCCGCAAGGGCCCGTGATCCATAGGGCTACACTCCTTGGGGCAAAAAAATGCGGCCCCGAAGGTATTCCCCCCGGGGCCGACAGGCAAGGCGAATTCCGGTGAACTAGGCGAGCTGGGCCAGCAGGGTGTCCTTGATGGAGTCGATGGTGCCCTCGCCGTTGAGCTCGATGTATTTGGTTTTACCCTCGGCGGCCAGCTTCTTGTAGAAGTAGGCGGCGGCCAGGGTGCCGGTGTTGGTGTCGTAGTAGATGTCGTGACGCTTGCCGATGGCGCCCTCGTCCTGGTCGTCGGAGCGGGTCTTGAGGTCGCCGCCGCACACCCGGCACTTGTCGCCGTTGGGCTTGATGGCGTCGATGAAGATGTTGTTGGGGTGGTTGGGGTCGTTGACGCACAGGCGGCGGCCCATGATGCGGTTCTTGGCGACTTCGCGGGGCAGCAGGATCTCGATGACATAATCGAGCTTCATGCCTTCCTTCTGCAGGGCTTCCCAGAGCTTTTCGGCCTGGACCATGTTGCGGGGAAAGCCGTCCAGGAGCCAGCCATTGGCGCCTTTGGCCTTGAGGGTCTCAAGGATCATGGGGATGGTGATCTCGTCGGGGACGAGCTCGCCCTTGTCGATGAAGCCCTTGGCTTTCTTGCCGAGCTCGGTGCCGCCGCCGATGTGTTCGCGGAAGATCGCCCCGGACTCGATATGGGCCAGATTGTATTTCTTTTTCACCAGGGAACCCTGGGTGCCCTTGCCGCTGCCGTTGGGACCGAAAATAAGAATATTCACCGGGACTGCCTCCATGTTTGATTTTTCACAATCTGCCTCTTTACCCCCCGGGACAAGCCCTGTCAATGCCGTTTCCCGGCCTGCCCCGGTCCGTCCAGGAGCCAGGAAAACGAGTGCTTCCCGGGTGATGCGGGCAATTTTGCCGCCGGGGAACTGGAAGGTCCGGCCCGTCTGGCGACGGGCCACGGCCGTGTCCAGGGCAAAGAGCGTGTCGGCCAGGGCCTGCCCCGGACCGAGCGCCTCCAGGGCCTGACGGTAGAGGCGCGCGCGCAGGGCCGGCGGGGTGTCCCGCAACAGCGCCATGGGCAGCACCATCGGATCGTCCGGGCGGGGGAGCAGGGTCGCAAACAGCGCCGCGTCGCTTTGGGCCTGCCGCCACAGCCGGGCCGCCGCCTCCAGGTAGCGGGGGTTTTCGGCGGCGAGCGCGGGGAGCAGGGTCTGGCGCAGGCGGTTTCGCCGAAAGGCCGGGTCGGCGTTGGACGGGTCGTGGCAGACGGGCAGGCCGAGGGATCGGGCAAAGGCGTCGATGGCGGCGCGCGGGGTGAGCAGCAGGGGGCGCAGGATGCGGCGGGAGGCGTCCAGGGCGGGCATGCCGCCCAGGGCCGGCCAGCCGGTCCCGCGCGTCAGGCGCATGAGCTGGTCTTCGGCCAGATCGTTGAGCTGGTGGCCCAGGGCCGTCCAGACCTGGGGGCGGCCGGCCCGGATCTCCTCGAAAAAGGCGTAGCGGGCCTGCCTGCCGGCGTCCTCGAGGCCGGTATGCCGGTTCCGGGCCAGGGCGGCCACGTCCTGGCGGCGCAGGTGGCAGGGGATGGCGCGCTCCCGGCAGAAGTCCGCCACCCGGGCGGCCTCGGTCGGGCTTTCCGGGCGCAGGCCATGGTCGAGGTGGGCGGCTTCGAGCCGTGCGCCCAGGCGCGGGGCCAGCACGGCCAGCATGGTCAGGAGGACCAGGGAATCCGGGCCGCCGGAGCAGGCGGCGATCCACACCGCGCCCCGGGGATCGTGGCCGCATTCCCGGGTCAGGAAGTCGGCCACGGCCAGACACAGTCTGGCTTGCGGGCGCGGCAGGTCGCGCAGCGTCGGGCCGGGGCCGGTGGCCGGAGACGTGTGCATGGAATCGTTCCTGCCGTCCGGCCCGGCCGGCGGTGCCGGACGGCTCCGACGGTTCCCCAATGGGCGAAGACCGTTGCGGGGACGCCTTAGACCGGAATGTCGAGTTCCCGGATGAAGTTGTCGAGGAAGTCGATCATCTGCTGCCGCTGCTCCGTGGTGCAGTAGCTGATGCAGGAACAGCGCAGTTTGCCGCTGCCGCGCACGAGCAGCTCCAGCTTGAGCCAGTTGCGGCCTGTTTCCAGGATGAGCATGTAGGGGCCGCACTCGTTGAAGTGCTGTTGCTGCTCCTCGTTGAGCATTTCCTGGGGGAAGGGGATGTAGTAGATGTGGTCGAGCGGCCCCTTGAAGCCTTTTTCGCCCAGGTGGCGCTCGATGGTTTCCATGTTTTCCGCGGAAACTTCATCAATGAGATAGGATCTCATGGTTACTCGCTCTGTTCCGTCGTGTCGAGGTCCGGTGCGGCGACCCCGTTCGCGGGCGGTTTCCGGTCCGCGTGGGCGTTCGAGGGCACGCTCTCGTGGTCCAGGTTATACATACGGCGGGTGAGATCGATGAACCTGTCGCCTTTTTCCTCGCGTGCCCGACGCTTGAGAAAGGTAATGGGCTCGTGGAGCAGCTTGTGGCTGATCGACAGCGACAGGGTTTCGATGGCCCGACGGGTTTCCTCGGAGACATCGGGACCCAGGCGGCGCAGGGTCTTGGCCATCTCCCGCCGGGCGATGTCCTCGCCGGCGTGCAGCAGGTCCACGATGGTCGGTTTGACGTCGAGGGCTTTGAGCCATTCGCCGAACCGCTCCACCTGCAACCCGATGATGTCCCGGGCCCGGGCCGCTTCCTCGCGCCGCTGGGCCAGGTTTTCCTCGACAACCTCCTGGAGGTCGTCGATGTCGTACAGGTAGACGTTGTCCAGGCTGTTGACGTCGGGATCGATATCGCGGGGCACGGCGATGTCGATGAAAAACATGGGCCGGTGCTTGCGGGCCTTGAGCACGCCGCGCACGTCCCGGGCCTTGATGACCACGTGGGGCGCGCCCGTGGAGCTGATGACGATGTCGGCCTCGTGCAGGCGCGAGACAAAGGCGTCGAAGGCCACGGGACGGCCCTTGAACCGGGCGGCCAGTTCCTCGGCCCGGGCGTAGGTGCGGTTGGCCACCAGGATTTCGGACACCCCGGCGTTGAGCAGGTGCAGCGCCGCCAGCTCGGCCATCTCCCCGGCGCCGATGAGCATGGCCCGCTTGCCGGCCATCTCGCCGAAGATGCGCTTGGCCAGCTCCACGGCGGCGTAGCTGATGGACACGGCGCTGGCCCCGATGCCCGTGGAGGTGCGCACCTTCTTGGCCACGGAAAAGGCCTTGTGGCACAGCCGGTTGATGATCACGCCCGAGGTGCCCAGGTGCATGGCGTGGCGATAGGCGGCCTTGAGCTGGCCCAGGATCTGCGGTTCGCCAAGCACCAGCGAATCCAGGCCCGAGGCCACGCAAAACAGGTGCTCCACGGCGGCGAGATCGGCGTGTTCGTAGAGATGCGGCGCGAGCACGTCCGGGTCCTGGCCGCAGTACTCGGCCCAGGCGGCCAGCACCAGCGGCTTGACGTCGCGTCCCGGCTCGTCGGTGACGAGCACCTCCACCCGGTTGCACGTGGACAGCACAAGTGCCTCGCGCACGCGGGCCTCGCCGCGCACCAGAAGCTCGCCAAGCGTGGGACGGTCGCCCAGGGCAAAGGCCTCCCGGACTTCAACGCCGGCGGTCTTATGGTTGAGGCCAAACAGGTAGATTTGATGCTCCATCGATATATCGCGCGAAACTGTGATGGGTTGGCATGAAAAAGTTGATGACAAGCAGGGACACGAGGGTCAGGCCGAAAATCCAGATGGCCAGCCGGGCCGGCTTGCGGCCGCGCCAGCCGATGAACAGGCGCTGGTGGAACAGGAAGGCAAAGAGCAGCCAGACGCCGATGGCCGTGATTTCCTTGGGATCATAGGAAAAAATGCGGTTCCATGTGAGCTTGGCCCAGATAAAGCCCGACAGCAGGCCGATGGTGTAAAGCGGAAACCCGATGGTGACCGCCCAGCGGTTGACCGTGTCGCAGGTGGACAGGGCGGGCAGCGTCTTGGAAAACCCGCGCAGCTTCTCCTTGGCCTTGATCTTGCGGTCCAGGTACAGATAGGCCGCGCCCGCGCCGCAGGCCATGGCCAACAGGCTGATGGCCAGAAACAGCGCCCCGATGTGCAGGCCGAAAAACAGCCCGCCCAGGGCCTTGGGCAGGGGCATGCGCGTGGCCGTGACCGCCTGGGACGAGAGAAACAGGAAAAGGGCCAGGGGCGCGGCCAAAAGGCCGAGCATCTCCAGGCGCAGCCGCCACCACAGAATCAGGCAGATCAGGAGCAGGCTCCAGGCCAGCAGGCTGAAGTAGAACTCCCCCTGCAACAAGGCCGCGCCCCCCTCGGTGGCCAGCAGCACGCCGAGATCCGCGGTATGCAGCACGAACCCGGAGATCGTCAGGGCTTCGCCGGCCCGGCGCAGAAGGCGTCTGCCCGTCACCACGCCGAGCAGGTGCAGGGCGGCTCCCAGGAAATAGGCGGCAAGGACCAGGAAAAAGAGGATGTTAAGCGCCGGCATGGCCAAGGGCTCCACGAATCAGTTCCGTCGCCTCGTCGCGCAGGGCGGCCGGCAGGATGTCGCGCAGGACGGCTTCGGCCGTGTCTTCGTCGCCGCCGGCCAGCGCCTCCATCAGCGAGGAATTGACAATGGCACGGAAAATATTGGAGTTTTCCTCCGTGCCCAGGCCAAGTTCCAGCACCCTGGGCCGCAGCCGGCTCATGAGCACGAGCAGCGCGCCGTATTCCGTGCCGAGAAAGTCCCCGAGTCCCTGGCGGATCTTGCGGGCCAGGGCCGGCGAGGCGCCGCCCGTGGAAATGGCCACGGTCAGGTCGCCCCGGGTAAACAGCGCCGGCACGATGAAGCTGCATTTTTCCGGCTGGTCCACGATGTTGCACAGGATGCCCCGGGCGGCGCACTCCCGGCTGATGGTCCAGTTGAGGGCCTCGTCGTCGGTGGCGGCGATGACCAGGAACCGGCCGTCGAGGTCGGCGGGCGTGAAGGCCCGGCGCTCGAACACCACGGTCGGCTGGCCGGCAAGTTCGTCCACGACATCCTGCGGCGGGGCGAGGTCGAGGACGAGCACCTCGTCCGGGCCGCAGGCGGCCAGGGTGGCGATCTTGCGCCGCCCGACCTGTCCCGCGCCCACGACCAGACAGCGCTTGCCTCGAAGATTGACGTAAAGAGGATAATACCGCATAGGAAGCTTCCTATACCAGAAGAAGACGCGGGCCGGAAAGAGCTTTTTTTCACATGTAAAAAGTGATTTTCTTTTCAGGCGTTGGGGGGATGTAATGGCGCGGTATCTCGTGGTGCAACTGGCCCGCATCGGGGATCTGGCGCAAACACGGCGCCTGCTGCTCGGCCTTGCGGACAAGGCCGGCCGCACCGGGGGCGAGGTCCATCTGGCCGTGGACGCCTCGCTGACCGCCCTGGCCGGTCGCCTCTATCCCTTTGCCGTGGTCCACGGCCTGCCGGCCCATGGCGCGCCCGGTCGGCCGGCCGCCGCGGCGACGGCGCGGGTGCTGGCCGCGCGCCCGGTGTTCGAGGCTCTGGCCGGCATCGGTTTCGACCGCGTTTTCTGCCTCAACTTTTCCCCGCTCGGCATGGCCATCGCGGCCCTGTTTCCCCCGCAGGTCCAGCGCGGCTACCGCCAAAGCGCCGGCCAGACCGACAAGGACGCCCTGCTGCGCCTCGTGTTCCGCCTGACCCGGGACCGTCGGGCCAGCGCCATCAATCTGGCCGACATCTGGGCCCATCTCGACGATGAGCCCCTTGCGCCGGACGCGGTCAACCCGCCGGCCGCGCCCCATGGCGGGGGACTCGGCGTGGCCCTGGCCGGCCGGGCCGCCAGACGGTCGCTGCCGCCCGAAGTGCTGGCCCCCATCGTGCGCACCGTGTTTCTGGCCACCGGGGCCTCGCGGATCACGCTCTTTGGCACCAAATCCCAGGCCGGGGAGGCCCGGGCGCTGCTGCGCCGGCTCGATCCCGCCGTGCGCGCGGCCTGCCACGACGCCACCGGGGAAACTGATCTTCCCGGGCTGGTGGACGCCCTGGCCGGCCTGGACCGGCTGCTCACTCCGGACACCGGGGCCATGCATCTGGCCGCTTTTTGCGGCACGCCGGTGACGGCCTTTTTTCTGTCCTCGGCCTGGAGCCACGAGACAGGTCCCTATGGCCGGGGGCACACGGTCTGGCAGCATGTCACGCCCTGCGCGCCCTGCCTGGAGTCCGCCCCGTGCGAAAAGGGCCTCGTCTGCCTGCCGCCGTTTGCCGATCCGGGATTCCTGCGCTGCCTGGGCGGATCGACCAAGGCCCTTCCGCCGATGGGGATCGTCGGCCTGTCCACGGATTGCGACGCCCTGGGCGCCTGCTGCCGCCCGGTGTGCGGCGAGGACCCGACCCGTCCCCGGCGCGAGGCGGTGCGGGCCTTTCTGACGCGCCGGCTCACCGGCGGCCGGGAAGGGGAGGGCGCGCCGGAGCCGGCCCTGGCCGGCGGTCTGACCCAGGAAACGGATTGGATGCTGCCGCCGCCTGGGCGGCCGTTGTCCGGGGAGTGGTGAACCATGTCTTGTGATCGCGCCCTGCGCGTCCTCGTCGTCCTGCCGCTCTATGGCGGCTCGCTGCCGATCGGGCGCTTTTGCGTCAACGCCCTGCGTGAACGCGGCCACGTGGTCGAGGTCTTCGAGGCCCCGTCCTTTTATCCGGCCTTTACGGCGCTCAAGGATTTGCGCGTTACCTCCGACCGGCTGGAATATCTGGAAAACAGCTTCCTGCAGGTCGTCTCCCAGGCCGTGTGCGCCAAGGTGGAGACCTTTGGCCCGGATCTGGTCCTGGCCCTGGCCCAGGCCCCGCTGTCCCGGCAGGCCTTGAAGCGCCTGCGCCGCGGCGGCGTGCGCACGGCCATGTGGTTTATCGAGGATTTTCGGCTCTTCACCTACTGGGAGGCCTATGCGCCGCTTTACGACGTGTTCGCCGTCATCCAGAAGGAGCCGTTTTTCGAAAAACTGGCCGCCGTGGGCCAGGACAACGTCCTGTATCTGCCTCTGGCCGCCGACCCGGCCGTGCACCGGCCCCTGGAACTTTCGCCCGTGGAGCGACGCCTCTACGGCGGCCGCGTTTCGTTTATGGGCGCGGGCTATCCCAACCGCCGGCTGGCTTTCGCCCAACTGCTCGACTACGACTTGGCCATTTTCGGCAGCGACTGGGACGGGGACGCCACCCTGGCCCCGCACCTGCGCCTGGACGGCCGCCGGATCACCACCGAGGAGGCGGTGCGGATTTTCAACGCCGCCACCATAAACCTCAACCTCCACTCGAGCGTTTCCATCGACCGCCTCGTACCCGGCGGCGACTTCGTCAATCCCCGCACCTTCGAGCTGGCCATGTGCGGCGCGTTTCAGCTCGTGGACCGCCGGGCCCTGCTGCCGGAGCTATTTTCCGAGGACGAGCTGGCCCAGTTCGGTGATATGGACGAGCTCAAGGCCCGGCTGGAGTATTTTCTGGCCCGGCCCGAGGAGCGGCAGGCTTACGCCGCCCGGGCCAGGGCGCGGGCCCTGGCCGAGCACACCTATGGCGTGCGCATGGACCGGCTGCTGGACTTCGTGGCCGAACGGTTCCCCGGCTGGCCCGTGCCGCAGGAGAACACGCCGGCCAGTGCGGAACTGCCCGAAGCCATGGCCGGGGAACTGGCGACGCTGTTGCGGGACCTCTCCCTGCCGCCCGATGTCTCGTTTCCGGATTTGATCTGGGCCGTGCGCGCCCGGCAAGGGCTGCTGAGCCCGCTGGAAACCAGCCTGCTGTTTCTGGATGAATGGCGCAAGCAGTACGGGTAGTGAATATTAGAGTAAAGATGCCTCCGGCGGCCGGGAGGGGCACTGCCC
>JAFABC010000125.1 GCA_023426275.1 Pseudomonadota bacterium
GCGCTGCCGACCGTCGACGTGCCGCTTCCCGGCGGCGGCCGGCTGGAACTGGCCGTGGACGAAGTCCGCGTCAACGGGGACGGGGCGGTTGCCGCCGTGGTCAAGGACGGCGGCGACGACCCGGACGTCACCCATGGGGCGCGCATTTGTTGTCGGGTGACGCGTTGCCCCCAGGCCGCGCCGGGCGAGGTGCGCGTTGCCGGCGGCGAAGGCGTGGGCCGGGTGACTCTGCCCGGGCTGCCGGTCGCGGTGGGGCAGGCGGCCATCAATCCGGCCCCGCGGGCGCAGATTGCCGCCGCCGTGGCCGAGGCGGCCGCCGTGTCCGGCTATGCCGGCGGGCTGTGCGCCGAGGTCAGCGTCCCCGGCGGCGAGGAGATCGCCCGGCGCACCCTCAATCCGCGCCTGGGCATCGTGGGCGGCGTGTCCATCCTCGGCACTTCGGGCATTGTGCGGCCCTTCAGCCATGCCGCCTGGGAGGCCTCCATCGAGGAATCCCTGGACGTGGCCCGGGCCTTGGGCCACGAAACCGTGGGCATTTCCACCGGCCGGCGCAGCGAGGCGCTGTTGCGCGGCCTGCTCCCCGAACTGCCGGAGACGGCCTGCGTCCAGGCGGCGGATTTTTTCGCCCGTTCCCTGGCCGCGGCGGCCAAGCGTGACTTCAAGGAGATCGTTTGGGCGGCCTATCCGGGCAAGCTCGTCAAGATGGCCCAAGGCCTGCCCAACACCCATGCCCACCAGGGGGAGACGGATTTTTCGGCCCTGGCCGGCTGGTGCCGGGCGGCGGGTTGGCCCGAAGCGGTCGCCGTGGCGGCCGGGACGGCCAATACCGCCCGCCACGCCTTCGAAATGGCCCCGTCGCCCGGAGCCCGGGCCGCCCTGGCCGCGCTGCTGGCCGACGAGGCCCTGGCGCATATGCGCCAGTTCGCCGGCCCGGGGCCGCGTCTGCGTCTGCTGGTCTTCGATTTCGACGGCGCGTTGCTCGTCAGTCGAACGCTGCCGGGGTCGGATCGCGCCGGATGATGCGCAGGTTTTCCGTCCACCAGACGAACATGTACCGAAGTGTCCAGGGGATGGGGAGAATGAGCACGATGCCGATGAGCCAGAGGACGGAGTGCCACAGCAGGCTCCAGCCCGTGCCGGCAAATTCCACCCCGTAGCCGTCCCCGCCTTCGAGATTACGGCAGAACCAGCGGGCCAGCCCCACGTAGGCCCAGGCCCAGCCGATGATGGTGAATACGGACAGGACGCACAGGAGCGTCCAGCCGAGGTAGGGGAGATACCGCCCGGAAAAGGTCATGGTTCCGCCCGGCTCCAGGCGGATGCCGCCGAAAATCCAGCGAAAGATGTGGAGATTGACCAGCACGGCCAGGGGCAGCAGTGCCAGTTGGACGGCGGCCTGGTACAGGCTGGCGCTGGGATGGTGGCTGTGTTCCGCGACCGAGGCGGCCAGTCCGGGCAGGACGGAGAGAAAGACGGCCACGGCGAACAGCGGCCAGACCCGGCCGGCCGCGCCGGTAAATTCCGCCCGGGTGTCGTCCTCGAAGCGCAACGACGCGCACCACCAGCCGAAAACGGCCGCCACGCCCCAGGCCGTGGGCACGATGAACAGGGCCAGAACGAAGCAGAGCAGGGTATAGCCCAGACAGGCCATGGCCCCGCCCGTGAAGGTCACGGCAACGGATCGCTGTTCCATTGAGTTCCCTCTCCTGTGGTTTAAGCTTTCGTGACCGGATATCGGCAAAAGGGCAAGCCCCGGCTCCGCCGGTTTCATATTGATGGTCAACAGGCGGAACTTTTTTTGACCACGCCCCGGCACGCGCGTACAGGGGGGCATGACCTTTGGCGAGGATGCCGCGTGACGGCGCATTGCATCGATGTGGTCGGCCTGGGCCTGGGCGGACCGTGGTTGTCGCCCGAAGCCCGGACGGCCGTTGCGGCGGCCGACGTGCTGGTCGGCGGCCGGCGGCTGCTGGCGCTTTTCCCCGATCATGCCGGCGGGCGCATCGTCATTGCCGGACCGCTCGACGCCGTGTGCGCGGCCATGGAACAGGCCGTGGGCCAGGGCCGGCGGCTGGCCGTGCTGGCCGACGGGGACCCGCTTTTTTTCGGCATCGGCCGGGTGCTGGCCGAACGCTTCGGTCCGGACCGGCTGCGGTTTCATCCGGGCGTGACCGCCGTGGCCGTGGCCGCCGCGCGCCTGGGCCGGCCCTGGAACGGCCTGCCGGCGGTGTCGCTGCACGGCCGTGACGACATGGGCCCCCTTTTCGCCGCCCTGCGCCGGGCCGACGCCGTGGCGGTCTATACCGACGCCCGCAACACGCCCGGCGTCATTGCCGCGAGGCTGCGCGAACGCGGCGGCGACGCCTTCGCCCTGACCGTGTTCGAGGACCTGGGCCTGCCCGGCGAACGGGTGCGCCGGCTGTCCCTGGACGCGGCCGCGACCATGGATTTTTCCCCGCTCAATCTCGTCCGGATCGAACGCACCCGCCCCGTGGACACGCCCCTGTGCCTGGGCCTGGACGATGCGGCCCTGGCGCGCCGGGACCGGGTTTTCACCAAGAAAACGGTGCGGGCCGCCTCCCTGGCCGCCCTGGCCGTGCGGGCCGGGGACGTGGTCTGGGACATCGGGGCCGGCACCGGGGCCGTGGCCCTGGAGGCGTCGGTGCTGGCCGGAGACGGTCCGGTGGTCGCCGTGGAGCGCGAGGCCGGCCGGTACGCCCTGCTGGTCGAAAACATCCGGCGCACCGGGGCGCTCACGGTCGCGCCTTTTTGCGCCGAGGCCCCGGACGGCCTGGACGACCGGCCGGACCCGGATCGGATTTTCGTGGGCGGAGGGCTGACCGACCGGCCGGATTTGCTGCCGGCGCTGTGCCGGCGGTTACGGCCGGGTGGCCGGCTCGTGTGCAACTGCGTGCTGCTCGGCAACCTGCACCGGGCCATGGAGATGCTGGCGGCGCAGGGACTGGTGGTCAGCCTGACCCAGCTTCTGGCCTCCACGGGTGCGCCGTTGGCCGGCGATATCCGGCTTTGCGCGGAAAACGCCGTGTTCATCGTGACCGCCGTCAAGGAGTCGTCCCATGCCTGAACCGCTTTTCCCCCGGGGCGGCGTGGCCTTTGTGGGCGCGGGACCGGGCGACCCGGACCTGCTGACCGTCAAGGCCGCCCGCATCATCGGGCAGGCCGATCTGGTGCTTTACGCCGGTTCGCTGGTGTCGCCGGACATCGTGGCCCTGGCCCGGCCGGCAGCGCGGGTGGTGGATTCGGCTCCGCTCGACCTGGACCAGACCCACGCCCTGCTCGTGGACACGGTGCGCGCCGGCGGACTGGCCGCCCGGGTGCACACCGGCGATCCCGCGCTCTACGGCGCGGTGGCCGAGCAGGCCCGGCTTCTCGACGCGGACGGCATTCCCTGGCTGGTCGTGCCCGGCGTGACAACGGCCTCGGCCACGGCCGCCGCGTTCGGCGTGGCCTTCAC
>JAFABC010000131.1 GCA_023426275.1 Pseudomonadota bacterium
GGGCAGTGCCCCTCCCGGCCGCCGGAGGCATCTTCGCTTCTTCTCTTCCTAGTATGCTTTGAACAGCGCGGCGTAGATCACGTAGATCCAGCCCAGGATGCCGTGGAAGATGGCCCAGAGGATGGACTTGTTGAGGGTGAAGGACACGGCCATGGCCAGGGACGAGCCGAAGCCGACGCCGTATTTGACGACGGTCTGGTTCATGTAGACGGGCATCGTGTGGTTCTCCTTGTGTTTGTCGGCATTGTTAACCGATTTCGCCGGGATGTGCACGTCCAATTGACATTTGCCCAGGCCCCGCGCACATTCGGGACATGGCCGCCCTGCCGCCAATACGCTCTTCCCGCGTGTTTCGCCTGCTTGGCGGCCGTGTCGGCCGACCGGCGCTCGCGGCGTCTCCCGGCGGGGGGCAAGCGGCCCGGGCCGGGGCGGCGCCCGCCATCGACGCCCGGGTGGTCCAGGCCGTTTCCCGGCTGACCTACGGCCCCGCGCCCGGCGATCTGGCCCGGGTCGCGGCCATGGGCGTTTCCGCCTTCATCGACGAGCAGCTTTCCCCCGAGACCCTGTCCGAACCGCCGGCTTTGGCCGAGGCGCTCGACGCCCTGCCGACCGTGTCCATGAGCACGGTGCGGCTTTTTCGCGAGTACGGCCCGGCGGCCACGGAAGACGGGGCCGCGCCGGGGCCCGACGCCATGCGTCAGGTGTTCGACCGGGCCGAGGTGGTCGCCCTGGAGGCGGCCCGGGCGCGGCTTAGCCGGGCCATCTTGTCGCCGCGCCAGTTGCAGGAGCTCATGGTCGCCTTCTGGTGCGAGCATTTCAGCCTGGGCGCGCAAAAGGGGCTGTCCCACCTGTGGGTGGGCGCGTTCGAGCGCGAGGCCGTCCGGCCCCATGCCATGGGCCGGTTTGCCGATCTGCTCATGGCCACGGCCACCCATCCGGCCATGCTCATTGCCCGGGGCAACTGGAAAAACGTGGTCCACCGGCAGGGCGACGGCCCGGCTAAGGACGATCTGGACCCGACCTACGCCGCTATTTTGCTGGCCCATCAGACCCTTGGCCCGCACGGGCCGCAGACGCCGGACGACGCCACGGCCCTGGCCCGCATCCTGACGGGCTGGCGCGTGGGCGCGGCCCGGGGCGGGGCCGACAACGGTGGGTTCTATTTCGACGTGGACCTGCACGATCCCTCGGACAAGGTGCTGCTCGGCCAGTCGATCCGGGGCACGGGGCTGTCCGAAGGCGCGGCCGCCCTGCGGCTTCTGGCCGGGCATCCGGCCACGGCCAAACACATCAGCCGCAAGCTGGCCGTGTATTTTCTGGCCGACAATCCGCCCGACGCGCTGGTGGACAGTCTGGCCGAGGCGTTCATCCGGACCGAGGGCGACATCCGGCAGGTGTTGCGGGCGCTGTTCGCCAGCCCGGATTTTTTCGAGGCCGCGTACCGGGGCAACCGCTTCAAGTCGCCCCTGCGGCAGGTGGTTTCGGCCGTGCGGGCCGCCGGGGGCGGGGCCCGGGACACCACGGCCCTGGCCGGGGTGCTGGCCCGGCTGGGGCAGCCGTTTTTCGCGGCCGAGGGCCCCGAGGGCTATCCCGTCAGCGCCAAGGCCTGGCTGTTGCCCGAGGCGGTGCTGGCGCGGGTGGTCTTTGCCGGGGATCTGTCCGCCGGACACATTCCGGGCCTGGGCCTGCGGGCCGGGAAGATGTCCCGGGAGATGCTCATCGAGACCCTGGGGCCGGCGTTGTCCGAGGCCACGCGCAAGGCGGCGCGCAAAGCGCCCGCCCATGTGGGCGCGGCCGTGGTTTTGGCGTCGCCCGACGCCATGCGGTATTGAGGACGGAAGAGGGGAAGACGGGATGCGACGACGCGAGGCGTTGCGCCTTTTGGCCGCATTGGGGCTGGTGGGGCTGGCGGGGCTGGCGGGGCCGGGAGAGGCCCTGGGGCGCGGCCGTTCCCGCCGGCACGAGCGCGGCGGCGCGACCCGGCCGCCCTGGCGCGTCGGCAAGCAGCTTGTGGTGGTTTTTTTGCAGGGCGGTCCCGACGGCCTGTCCGTGGCCGCTCCCGTCAGCGATCCCCTCTACCATGCCCTGCGCCCGACCACGTCATTGTCGCCGGACTGCGGCGGGCTGGAGCTTGGCCGGGGCTTTCTGCTCCATCCGGCCATGGCCGCCCTGGGGGGGCTGCACAGGAAAGGCCAGCTGGCCGTGGTGCCGGCCTGCGCCATGCCGGGCGTGGGCGAACAGCACGGCCCGGCCCAGGAGGCCTTTGCCCGGGGCGCGCCGTCCTCCGAAAAAAATGTCCGGGGGGGCTGGTTGGGCCGTTTGTCCCTGGCCCTTGGCGGCTGGCGCGGCCAGATGCTGGTGGCCGGCCGCTCGACCATTTTTTCCGGCGCGCCGCATTATTCCCTGGTTTCCGCGCGGCGGGGGGCGTCGCTGCCCGGCCTGCCGGTGGAGGATCAGGCCCTCTACGACGCCGTGGAACGCCTGTATGCCGGCAAGGATGCGCTGGACAAGGCTTTTGCCAGCGGGCGCAAGGCCCGCCGGGCGGCCCTGGCCAGGCTGCTGGCCGAGTCGCGTCGGGCCGCTTCGGGCGCCATTTCCGCCCCGGCCTTCCCGGATTTCGCCCTGCGCTTCGGCCGGCAACTGGCCAAACGGCGCGACGTGGCCCTGGCCTTTCTCGCCGTGGGCGGCTTCGACACCCATTCCGGCCAGGGCGGGGCGACCGGCTATCTGGCCGACCGGCTGCGCGAGACGGCCGTGGGCCTCAGCCGGCTGGCCACGGGGCTCGACCGCTTCTGGGACGACACGGTCATCGTGGCCCTGGGGGAATTCGGCCGGGGGGCGCGGGAAAACGGGTTTGGCGGCACGGACAACGGCCAGGGCGGGGTGATGCTCGTCATGGGCGGGCCGGTTGCCGGCGGGCTGCGCGGCGACTGGCCGGGACTGGCCGGCCACCGGCTGGCCGGCGGGCGCGACGTGGCCGTGGCCACGGACTGGCGCGACGTGGCGGCCGGGATTTGCACCCGCCATCTGGGGCTGCCCGAAAAGGGGCTGGCCGAGGTGTTTCCCGGGTTCCGGCCCGGCAAGGGCGTGCCGGACATTCTGGCCGGGTGAGGGGCGTCGGTCGCACCGACGCCGGGAAGGGGCGCGACGAGAGCGGATCGCCAAAGTCTTTTTTCAGGTTTGGGGTCCGTTTGGAGGCCGGCGGGTTCGCGTCCGCCGTGAGGCTTCAGGCGATGGTTCCCGGCGATGCGTGGTTGGCGTCGCGCAGCGGCCGGGCGTCTCGCCGCGTCCCTTCCCGGCGTCGCGGACGGCGGGAAAACTTGTCCAAGGCCTTATGCGCTTTTTTTCACAAAACAAGCGCCCTGGCAAGACGCCCCCGCTGACGCAACTCCCTCATATCGTTGGCCGGCTGAAAAAAGTTGCGCCCGGTTCTCCCTGACCGTGCCCCAGCGCCCTCCCTTTCGGGAGCGGCCGGGAAGGGGCGCATCCCCCTCCCGGACGCCGGAGGTCTTTTTTCCTTTCATCTAGATGGGCGGGGCGATGGTGACGAGCACCCGCATGTCCGTGGTGGCGCTGATGCCGTGGGGCGTGGCGATGGGGCAGGTCAGCACGTCGCCGGCCTTGGCCGGCAGCGTCTTGCCGCCTTCGCTTAAAAACGCGCCTTCGCCTTCCAGGACCACGATGGACAGTTCGCCGTCCACGTCGTGGGAATGCACGGGCAGGGTCTGGCCGGCCTTGAAGTTGAAATTGATGATGCGGAAATTGGCCGAGTCGTGGACCCAGAGCATCCCGTAGCCGGTGTCCTTGAACGGACCTTCCTCAAAGATATTGATGCAGTTCATGTGTGTGCTCCTTGGTCAGGCGGGAAAGGGGCGGGGTGTTTCCGTGGCCACGGCCGGTCCCATGGACACGATTTCGCCGCGCCGGCCGACCACGACCCGGGTCACGGGCGTGTCGCGGCCCGAGGCGGCCACGGCCTGCAGGGCGATGCGCGTCATGCCCGCGCAGCACGGCACTTCCATTTGCAGCACCGTGATGTCCTCGATGGCGTTGGCGGCAAGGATGGCGGCCAGCTTGTCCACGTAGGCGGGCACGTCGTCGAACTTGGGGCAGCCGAGCAGGGCCACCCGGCCGGGCAGAAAGGCGGAGTGGAAGGCCGGAAAGGCCGGTGGCACGCAGTCCGAGGTCAAAAGCAGCTTGGCCTTTTGCAAAAAGGGCGCGTTCGGCGGCACCAGCCGCAGCTTGATGGGCCAGGACGACAGGGCCGAGCCGCCCCCTCCGGCCGGTTGGGCCGTGGGGATGTTGGCCTGCTGGCAGGGCGTCAGTTGCTCGACCGCGGCCGAGGGGCAGCCGCCCGTCCGGCCGGCGGGCTTTTGGGCGGACAGGCGTTCTTCCACGGCCTGTTCGTCGAAAGCCGGGGCGTCGCGCTCGATGATCCGCAGGGCGCCGGTGGGGCAGTGGCCGATGCAGGCCCCCAGCCCGTCGCAGAAATGGTCGGCCACGATTCTGGCCTTGCCGTCGATGATTTCCAACGCCCCTTCGGCGCAGCCGGTCACGCATTGGCCGCAGCCGTTGCACAGGGCTTCGTCGATTTCGATGATCTTGCGCTTCATGAAAGATTCCTTACGGGCGGCCGGCCCCTGCCGGCCGCCCGTGCTGTCGGGGATTAGCCGAGGATGGCCTTCAAATCCTCGTCGGGGGTGCTGATGGGCTTGATGTCGTAGTTTTCCACCAGATAATTGAGCACGTTGGGCGTCAGGAAGGCCGGCAGGGTCGGCCCCAGGCGCATGTTTTTGATGCCGAGGTGGAGCAGGGTCAGCAGGATGGCCACGGCCTTTTGCTCGTACCAGGACAGGACCATGGACAGCGGCAGCTCGTTGACGCCGCAGTCGAAGGCCTTGGCCAGGGCGACCGCCACCTGGATGGCCGAGTAGGCGTCGTTGCACTGGCCCATGTCGAGCAGGCGCGGGATGCCGCCGATGTCGCCGAGCTTCTTGTCGAAGAAGCGGAACTTGCCGCAGGCCAGGGTGAGCACCACGGTGTCGGCCGGGGCCTTTTCCACGAACTCGGTGTAGTAGTTGCGCCCGGGCTTGGCCCCGTCGCAGCCGGCCACCAGGAAGAAGTGGCGGATCTTGCCGGCCTTGACCGCGTCGATGACCACGTTGGCCACGTTCATGACGGCGTTGTGGCCGAAGCCGGCCATGACCGTGCCCTTGTCCTCGTCGGCGGGGAAGCCCGGCATGGCCAGGGCCTTTTCGATGACCTGGCCGAAGTCGCCGTTTTTCACGTGGGTCGCGCCGGGCCAGCCGACAAGGCCGGTGGTGAAGATGTTGCCCAGGTAGCTGGCCGCCGGCTTCTGGATGCAGTTGGTGGTCATGAGGATGGCCCCGGGGAAGGCGGCGAACTCCTTGTGCTGGTTCTGCCAGGCCGTGCCGTAGTGGCCGTAGAAGTGCGGATACTTCTTGAGCTCGGGGTAGCCGTGGGCCGGAAGCATCTCGCCGTGGGTGTAGATGAAGATGCCCTTGCCGGCGGTCTGCTCCAGCAGGTCCTTGAGGTCCTTGAGGTCGTGGCCCGAGACCAGGATGGCCTTGCCGGCCTTGTGTCCGAGCGGCACCTCGGTGGGCGTCGGATGGCCGTAGGCCCCGGTGTTGGCCGCGTCGAGCAGTTCCATGGTGCGCAGGTTGATTTCACCGCACTTGAGCACGAGTCCCACCCAGGCGCCCAGGTCCTTGTCCGTGGTGAAGGTGTCGGCCATGCCTTCATAGAGGAAGTCGTAGACCGCCGGGTCTTCCTGGCCCAGGATGGCGGCATGGTCGGCGTAGGCGGCCACGCCCTTGAGGCCGAAGATGAGGGTATGCTTGAGCGAGCGGATGTCGTCGTTGGTCTCGGGAATGTCCTTGAGTCCGTGCTGTCCGCCCTGGGCGACCAGTCCGGCCAGATCGGCGGCCGGCTTGAAGGTGGCCGGGACTTCGGGCAGGGCGGCGGACAGGGTTCCCGCCAGGGCGTCGCGCTTGGCCACGGTCTCCTCGATCAGCGGCTTGAAGTCGGCGGCGTCGAAGTTGACGTTGGTCAGGGTGGAGAACATGGCCTTGGCAAAGAAACGACCCGTTTCCAGGGGCACGGTCTTGCCTTCGGCCTTGGCGGCCACGGCCGCCTGCGCCAGACCGGTCAGGGCGTAGACGAGCAGGTCCTGCAGGTCCGAGACATCGGGCTGCTTGCCGCACACGCCGAGCTTGTCGCAACCGGTGCCCTTGGCCGTCTGTTCACACTGGTAGCAAAACATATCGTGTCCTCCTTCGGGTTGATGGTCGGTTTTGTGTTTCCTTGGGGCCCTGTCTACCCGGCGTACGGCACGGGCGGTTTGACCTAAGTCAAAAACACGCATTTTTTTCGAAAGGGCCGCCTGTCGCCCCGGGATGCGGCGCGGCGGAAAGCGTCGGGAAGGGAGGCCGTCATCGGGACCGCCCGCCCGGACGACGGAGTCTTTTCGGGATACTCCCTTCCTACACCGGTTTTGTCTGAAAAGGTCAAGCCCGGTGGAGCCCGAAGACCAGACGAGCAGGACGGAAAGACGCCGCCGGCGGCCGGGAGGGGCAACGTGCGGAAAGGGCGTGCGATTTTGGCCGGGGGATGACGGCGGCGGAAAAATTGCGCAGGATGCGGCCTGACAAGGAGAGGCCATGAAGGTCCTGTGCAGCAATCCCCCCTGGTGGATCGAGGACCCGGACGCCATTTACGGC